>CAZZDZ010000033.1:23470-27275 GCA_964652675.1 uncultured Pirellulaceae bacterium | reverse complement strand
CATGATCCGATTGGCACCACAGCCAGTCGCTCTCACCGAACTGCTTAACCAGTGTGTTTCCATGGTGGGGCCACGAGCGAAAATAGCCGGAGTGACCGTCACCGCTCAAGTATCGCAAGAACTTTCCGAAGTGATTTCTGACCCATTGCGATTGCGTCAGATCCTTTTGAATTTGCTGTCCAACGCAATCAAATACAACACCGAAGGCGGAAGCGTCATCGTTCGCATTCGCCCCGACGAAGGCGACATGTTCCGCATCAGCGTTCGCGACACCGGACGCGGCATCGCACCTGAGCACCTTGAACACTTGTTCGAGCCATACTACCAAGCAGCTATCGCTGACCAAGGTATCGGAACTGGCCTGGGTCTGGCAATCATCAAACACTTGACGGAACTACATGGCGGTTCGATCGAAGTCGAAAGCGTTGTCGACACCGGCACCATGTTCACGGTCAAACTGCCAATGCAAGCGGTTGCTGGACAAGAGGCATCTTCCGCGACTCCAACGATGATTCCGCAAACTGTTGAGCAGATGGAGTTGCCAAACGTTGATTTGCTTGGCGTGTAAGACACCGTTCACCTCTCGACGCAATCCAAAACAAAATTTAGATACCCAAGTCGCGGACGGACTCCGCCGACTCACAAGGAAAAGACGATGGAATCAGACAACTCTACCACTGAATATTCAGTCGGAATTACTGAAACGTTCACGCAGGCTGCTGCCGATGCGGCGCAGCGAATGCGCATCTTGATTGCCGACGGAAATGCAACCATTCGCAAACTGCTGCGCCATGGTTTGTCAGAAGCAGACTATGAAATCATCGAAGCCACCGATGGCAAGCAGGCGATGGAATTGGCGATGAGCCGCCCGGAGCCACACGGCATTTTGATTGATGCACAAATCGGCGGTATGTCCGGATTGGATGTTTGCCGTGCACTCAAAAGCGATATGCAGTATCGGACCATTCCAGTCATCATCCTAACCACCGCAAGTACTAACGAAGAAATCACCGAAGCGGTCGAAGCGGGCGCTGACGAATTTCTTAGCAAGCCAATCAACCGAGCTGAACTGAACGTTCGCTTGCGATCGATTACACGCATGCATCGCGGGAACGCTGAAATGATCGGCGCCGAAAGCGTTGCCCTTAGCTTGGCACGAGCCGTTGCCAGCAAGGACGGTTACAGCAGCGGGCATGTGGAGCAAGTTGCAAACTACGCCGTCGACTTTGGCAAACAGTTGGGCATGGATTCAGCGGAACTAAAGATGCTCCGCTACGGCGCGATTTTGCACAATGTCGGCAAGATTGCGATTCCCGATTCCATTCTGGAGAAAACGGGCCCACTGACTCCGCGTGAGCGAGCTCTGTTTCATCAGCACCCACGTGTAGGTTGCGACATCTGCGCTCCGTTGGTGCCATTGCGTCCTGTTTTGCCAATCATTCGCCACCACAAAGAACACTTCGACGGAACAGGTTATCCCGACGGTCTTCGCGGCAACAAAATTCCGCTCAAGGCTCAGATCGTTGGAATCGTTGACGTCTACAGCGCTCTGACAAGCGATCGTCCCTTTCGTCGTGCCAAGAACCAGTTAGAGGCGTTGGGGATCTTGAGAGACCGTGCCCAACAAGGCATCCACGACATGTCGCTGGTAGCTCAATTCTGTGATTGGATCAAAACCAAAAACGCGCCCGTCGCCGACGCAACGACTCCTGGTGCACCTGTACCCACAACCGACTCAGTCGACGTGCCAACCACCAGTGCTTAGAACGCTTTGTCTCGTTAGTCGATTCCAATAAGAAACAATATCATGCCAGACTCTGCCCGCAAGATTCTCATCGCTGAAGACAACCCGGGTCTCGCACGCGTTTTGTCTTTCAAATTCAAAGCCTGTGGGTTCACACCCATCACTTGTGCCGATGGCCAGCTCGCTTGGGAAATGTTCCAAAACGAAGACGTGTCGGCAGTGGTCAGTGACCAAGAGATGCCCCGCATGACGGGCGTGGAACTTTGCGCAAACATTCGCGAAGTCAACGCGAACATCCCACTGTTTTTAGTGACCGGTCGTCAACTGGAACTATCCGCTTCGGACGCAGTCGCAGGACTCAACATCACAAACATCTTTGCAAAGCCATTCAGCCCAGCAAACGTTGTCAGCGCAGTCGAGGCTGCGATCACCGCAAATGAGGCGGCTGCTTGATGGAAAAGAGTCACCAGTGCAATCCGACCTTTCAGGTCAAACCCAATGATCTGGATCAAACGTTAGCCAACATCTTGGCGGCTCAACTGGACACACAAGTCAGTGTCTTTGGCCCCAACGATGAGGACGCGCCCCCGATCGTTGCGTCAGCCCGTAGCCAGCCATCAGATTGTCATATCGATGTCACAGGCGACGAGGCAACGATCGCCTTGGGCCTGCCAGCCGGTGGCGTTGCAATTTGGACAACCAACAGTGCTGATAGTGGGCGAAGCTCGCGTCATGGCCACAGTGTCCTCGCGCTCGAAAAATCGCGACAAGAAAACAAACAGCTCAACGCGGAAGTCGATTCGCTGGCCGCGCAAGTCATGAGCGACTTCGAGGAACTTTCGCTGATTCGTTCCCTGGCATCATCGATGGAACTGCCATCAAGCGGGAATCAATGGACCGAATTTGTGCTCGGTTCGCTTACACCGCTTGCCGAAGGAGTCGGAGCCGCTTCCATTGCGGGCGTGTTTACAGACAAAGACGAAAAACGAACACTCGATCCTATCTGGTCCGGTGAAGCACTGTTGACCAAAGAACAGTTGGATCAGTTGATTGATTCGTACAACGACGAATCGTGTACGCAGCCAGTTGTGCGAAACCACGTCATCCAAAGCAAACAGTTTCCGGGTGTTGAATTGGATGAATTTGTCCTTGTGCAATGCCGCACTGCAGGCCGTTTGCATGGTTGGGTCCTCGCATGCAATCGAACAAATCAAATCGAAAACGATGTGCCATGGGCGCAGCTCGGGTTCACAACCGTGCAAGCCGGATTGATGGAAACGGCGACCAACCAGTTGGCCGCTCAGCTGCACAACATGCGGTTGCTCAAGCAAAAAGAAGATCTTTTTACCGAAGTCGTTCGTGCCTTGGTAAACGCGGTGGAAGCACGCGATCCCTATACCTGTGGTCACAGTGAACGTGTCGCTAGTTTCGCAAGATGCTTGGCAATCTGCAGCGGCCAGTCACAAAAGGCCGTCGACAGAATCTACCTGACCGGTTTGTTGCACGATGTTGGCAAGATCGCCATCCCTGACGGCGTCTTGCAAAAGCCAGGAAAACTGGACGACGATGAACGCAAAGTAATCGAAACTCACACGGATGCTGGTTGGCGAATCTTACATGAACTGGATGCGTTGCAAGAGATTTTGCCTGGCGTGCTGTATCACCACGAACACTTCAATGGCAAAGGCTATCCCGATGGCCTAGTCGGTGAAAACATCCCAATTGACGGTCGTATTCTTGCCGTTTGCGATGCGTTTGATGCAATGACAAGTGATCGACCGTATCGCAAAGGTATGTCGATCGGTAAAGCGTCTGCCATCTTGAAGGATGGTTCTGGTTCGTTCTGGGATCCCAAGTTGATCGATGCGTTCCTGACAAACATCGACAAGATGGAGCACATTCGCGTGAACCATCAGCCACGAGAGCAGGCGACACGTCCAACTCCAATCAATGGAGTTCCCCTCGTCATGCCGTTGACCGATAAGTCATCCGAACTGGTGTAGCAACGGTTAACGCCTGGCTGTTAACGCCGTGTCTGTTAACGCTGTGTCTACTGAACTG
>CAZZDZ010000033.1:6235-23370 GCA_964652675.1 uncultured Pirellulaceae bacterium | reverse complement strand
CGGTTAACGCCTGGCTGTTAACGCCGTGTCTGTTAACGCTGTGTCTACTGAACTGGGGCCAACGCTGGCGCCAAAGCACTCAGGTCCGTTTTGTCGTTCATGGACTTTTGCAGTTCTAGCAGGTCTTCAAAGAGCCCTGCGATGATGCCGGATTTTGATTCGTCGTTGGCCAAGTCGATCTTTTCCAAAGGGTCACTCTGGATATCGTACAACCTCAGCACTTTTGCTTTGGGATACGCGATCAATTTGTACTTGTCTGTTCGGATGCTGCGTTGCATGTCCAAATAGGCGCCGTAAATTTTGTCATATGGGCTTTTACCGCCACGGAGCATCGGCAGCAAACTGTTGAATTCGACATGATTGGGTTTCGCGACACCAGCAAGCTCCAGCGTCGTCGGCATCACGTCCTGCAAATAGATCGGTTCGCTGATCTTTGCCCCTGCTGTGACCTTTGGGCCAACAACCATAAACGGAACTCGAACCGAGTGATCATATAAGTTCTGCTTGCCAACAAGCCCGTGTTGGCCGACAGCCAATCCATGATCGGCCGTAAAGAAGATCCACGTATTGTCTGCTTTTCCGGTGTCGTTGATCGATTGAACAATGCGACCGATCATTTCGTCCATGTGCGTGATGATCGCGTAATACTCTTGCCGGTGCACTTTGATCGCATGATGTGTTCGCGGGAACGGAGCAAGTTTCTCGTCACGGAGTTTCTTTCCCGCTCCAATTTTTTCAGCAAACGGATACTCCGACAGAAAGTTTTCGGGAATCAAAATCTTTTCCAACGGATACTTCGCAACATACTCCGCGGGTGATTGCCGAGGATCGTGAGGCGCGTTGAAAGCGAGGTACATAAAAAACGGATCGTCGCTTTTCTTCGCCTCGGACAAAAAATCGGCCGCGTGATTTGACACAACCTCACTCCAATGAGTGCCGCCTTTCCAAAACCCGCCGAACTTGGGATCCGACGGCGACCATTTGTCATTGCCCTTGTTGCCGCTTGCGACGGGGCGGTTGTATCCGGCTGAGGTTTGATTTGGCATTCCCGGTCGGATGTCTCGCGCCACATCAAACGACTTATTCGCGTCTGCTCTACAGTGCCATTTGCCCGTCATGTAGGTTCGGTAGCCCGCGGACTTCATGTACTCGCTCCACCAACGGCCTTCCTGCTGTTCTTGGCCAGACGTTTTGTGGATCGCGTTCGCGTTCCAAACGAATCTGCCGGAGTTCAGCATGGTGCGACTGGCCACGCAAACGGCTCCGCTCCACGAACCCATGTTGTAGGCGTGGGTGAATGTCGTGCCACGGCGAACAAGTCGATCAAGATTGGGCGTTTCAATTTCTGCATTGCCAAGTGCATTGATCGTGTCAAAACACTGATCGTCGGCAAAGATAAAAACAACGTTGGGTCGATCTTTGTCAGCGGCAAACGCAAACGCGTTCCAAGCCGCACACAGATACAACGAAAGAAATACTAGACGAAACATTGGCTGACTCCAGATGCGACAGGTTCAGAAACGAGGCACCTCAGTGTACTTGCCAAACTAGCCGTCGTGACGCGGAAGATACAAATCAATTTGCCGATTGTTAAAGATGCGATATTTCACCCGGTGTTTCCAAAGCTGAAAATACGGGGCGAAGGGTTCTCGAGTCTGAACACGCGTAGCATAAAGCGGCCACATCAAATGGTCTCGAACCATCGAATCGCAAACAGTAAAATAGAACGCTGGCCTTAGGATTTCGGCGAATTCTTGATCCCCGGCAATTTGGGTCACCAGCTCAGGGACCGTTGACTGCATCGCAACCAAAAGTTCGCACTTCTCGTTTTCGATCTTAGGATTCTTGGGCGCCGTGCCTTCGAGCACACGGATGGCAGGAAGCGGATTTAAAAGGTCCACAATTTGGGATACCCCCAATTCAGACGCCAGCTCACTCAAACCCTTGAGCCACTTGGATGCATGTTGCTCAGCGTCATCGGGGCTAATCGGTTTTGGTTGGCGGACGACAAAGTAGGCGTCGCGTCCACCCTGAGGCCGACGATCGTCTCCCGCAGCCGCGTACAACTCATCGAGCCTTTCATGCAAATCCACTCCGCAATCAAGGTCATCGAAAAGACCCGCGATAGCCTTCCCATCAGGGCGAAAGGTCTGAAAAAAACCGATCAGTGAATCGGCATCCGTCGCCGTTTCTTCGGCCACAAGTGCGTACTGGTGAAATCGGCTGACTATTTCTTGTGGAGTCATCGTTGATTGAAAAAGGCTACTGCGACGGAAGACAAACCTGCAAAGAGACAATAGAAGCTTAGCAAGCCGAGTTAAACCCAGGGCGAACTAAACCCATGCATTGATTTGTCCCACTCGCAGGTCACGCTGCCTAAACCCCAGCAGGTTCTAGCTCTGAAGACAGGGCGGCCTCGTCGATGGGTTCATCGACGTCCCGCGTCTCGCTTTCGCTCGTTTCGGTTTCTGATTCAGCGTCATCGCTGGACGCTTTAAGCTTCAAGATCAGCTTGTCACCTTCGATGCGAACGTCTTCCAATCGACGAAGTGCCTCGCTGTTTTTCTTGTATGCATCTTTGGCTAGGTTTTCCGATCCAATTTGGTCCACAACTTGTTCTGGCACGGGTTCGCCGTTTACTTCAGCACTTGACAAAGTGACAAACAAGACATCGTTCACCATCGATACCTTCAGCCCGACCGAGCCGTTAAAGTATCGGCCCGTTCCGCCCGGAATAAGGCCAGAGAGCGGAAGGCTAACGTCGCCAGTAATTTCGCCGTCTTCGATTTGGACGTAGATCTTTCCTTTGATGTCCTCGTTTTTGGACAACATGGCATTGATATCGTCTGCGGTCATTACCAACTCTGTCGGCGCTGGCTCTCCGTCAGCATTGACCCCGCTATTGAAACTCTCAAGCCGGCTATCGAGATCCGCCATCTGCTCGGCCGTGTAGTCAACTTGCGGTAACTCATTGGGAGTCTCTGAAGTGTATTGGGCGATTAGGTTGCTTGCGTACCAGTAGGTAACGCCTCCCGCACATAACAACAAAGCAAACATGATTCCCGCACCAATCAAGCAGCCAAAAAGACAACCGCGTGAGTTACCTGATGGCTCTGACGCTCTATCAAAGTCGTCTCGTACATTCGACATGGTACTCTTTCACTTTCACTGAAGTTAGTAGTCGGGATTTATCTGAAGTTTGTTTATATGGCACATCGCGTGCAACTCTTGGGCGCGCGGTTATCCCAAGGTTAAACCGAATGCCCCTAGTCATTCATCCATTCTCGCGAAGCTTTCGTGGTTGAGACTTGCCCACCGTGATCAACGTGACGCGAACGCAAAGCAGTAGTGGTTACCCAGCATAAAACTTGCTTTCACCAAAAGAAGGGGGCGTCACTGCAACTTTGATTCCGTCAGGATTGTTTACAGCTAGCAAATCAACGGATACCCTCTTACGTGGGTGTTTTGTGATGGAATGCGTCTCTCTCGAACTCACAACAGATCGTACCAATGCAAAAATCACAACGCGCTGGCAAACGTGCTGGCAAAATCGCTGGGTTAATGGTCATTCTCCTTTTGATCATTTTAGTTCCGACCTGGGCGGTTGGTCACTGGATATCAGGCACTTACCCCGCTGTTGCCGATTCTGGCGAAACAACCAACAACAAAAACCTCTCATCGGTCAGCGATGAAGTTACCAACGAGGTCGATGCCGGCCATTCAATGGGGGCTCACCATCCAGCTGGCTCTCACCACTCAATGGGGCATTCCGATTCGGCCGATTCGGCTTCCGATCCTGATCGCGATGAAGCGAACGTTCCGACAGATAATGATAGTTCACAAGAATTGGAGTCGATGAAGGCGGACGTTGCCGCAATGAAAATGGCGGCGAGCAAATCCGATGCCGCGCTCGTTGCGATACGCCAGCAGCTATCGAGCGTGTCTGCTGAACGAGACCGGCTCAATGGACAACTCAAGGCACAAGCCGAATTAAATGCCAATCGACCGCAAACGGCCTCCCCAGAACAAGTTCAGGCTTGGGGTCAGCAGAAAGAAAAACTGCAAAGTCAAATCAACAAACAAACGCAGCAAATTGGCAAGCAAAGGATGCAGATTGCTTCCTTGGAAAAGCAATTAAAAGCGGCCAATGCACCATCTGCAGCCGTCGCTCCCACTGTCGCTGGCGGACCTGTACCAGTTCCTGCGGCGGGTGTTGCCGTCGAGAATCCTCCAGGCCCCACAGCCAAGCGAGCTTGGACAGCGATCACTGGACAGGCTGTTGAAGCGACATTTGTTGGACTTGAAGGATCAACGGTTCTATTGAAATCGAAAGGACGCGTTTTCCGTGTCCCTCTGGAAAAGTTGGCCGAAGCCGATCGTGCGATCGCTGTTGAGCTAAGTCAGAAGTAGTCATCTTGGCTGCGATCTTTTCGGGGTCATAGCCGGTTCTTCGTTATTACAAAAAAATTCCCTCAAAAAATGTGGTTGAGATAATGGACGAAATTATTCAGGGTGTTTCCAAACAGGTGGGGCAATTTCTACCCAACATCGCATCCGCGATCGGTGTTCTGATCATTGGCTGGATCGTCGCTCACTTACTGGGCCGAATTGCCCGGATCGCCGTCAGTAAAACGGGCGTCGATAACAAGATTTCCAGAATGCTGGGAAAAAGTTCGACCACTGACATGTCGCGTGTGATCGGCAAAGTTGTCTTTTACATCGTCATGCTCTTTGTTTTCGTTACGTTTTTCAATGTGCTGGATCTGTCGGTCGTTTCCGCGCCGTTGGGCAGTTTCTTGGACAAGATTTTCGCTTTCGCACCACAAGCAATCAGTGCGATTGTACTGGGCATTATCGCGTGGGCGTTGGCAACGGTTGGGCGAATGGGTTCGCGGACGGCCCTGGAAACCATCGATATCGATGGTCGACTTTCCGCACTTGGACAAGGTGCTTCCAGCGTTGCGTCGACGGCGACCGCCGCAACGCAACGAGTTCTTGCACCGGACGAGAGCCCAATCGTGTCTTTGGATGATGAAGACGACGAAGGCGTCTTGGACTTGGACACTGGCGAGGAATTGATAGACGATGAATATGACGACGAGTACGATGAACCGATGGCTCATGACTCCACCGCAAACTCGGGCGATGTTCAGTTGTCCAAGACGCTACCGGATGCAGTCTACTGGTTGATTCTGTTCTTGTTTTTGCCTGCGATTCTGGGAGCGCTTAACATGCCAGGGTTGCTGGAGCCAATCCAAGGTATGTTTGAGAAAGCGCTTGGTTATTTGCCAAACATCATTGGTGCTGGCGTGATCTTGGCGATCGGTTTCTTGGTCGCAAAAATCATCCGACAAGTCGTCACTAATTTGACCGCGTCCTTTGGCGTTGACCGCTTAGGAAGCAAAGTTGGTTTGGTCAGCGACGGCAGTCAGACAAAACTATCTGGCATCCTGGGAGTTTTGGCCTACGCGACGGTCTTGCTGCCAATCCTGGTCGCGGCGCTTAATACACTACAAATCGAAGCCGTGACGCGACCGGCCAGCGCTGTCCTGGAGCAAATCACCGCTGCGATCCCTGGTCTGATTGGTGGAACGATCGTGTTGGCGATTTCGTTCTTCGTCGCCAAGTTGATCGCAGGGATTGGTGAAGACGTCCTGAGTGGCGTTGGGTTCAATGAACTGCCAACAAAACTGGGCATAGCGTCTGCAGAGAAGATGAAATCGACTCCGTCGAACCTGGCCGGAAAAGCACTTACCGTCGTGATCATGCTGCTGGCCACGATGCAAGCGTTGCCAATGATGGGCCTGCAAAGTTTTGCAGGCCACCTGGATCAGTTCATCGGATTTGGTACTCAAGTTTTGGTTGGCCTAGTGATCCTTGGCCTTGGTATTTATCTGGCGAACATGGCTGCTGGCTTTGTACGCGATTCGGGGGTTGAAGGCGCCGACAAGCTGGCGATCGTTGCCCGCGTCGCCATCATCATCTTTGCAGGTGCAATGGGACTGGAACGAATGGGATTGTCGACATCGATTGTCAACGTCGCATTCAGTTCGCTACTTGGTGGTCTGGGGATTGCAGCAGCGATCGCGTTCGGATGGGGCGGGCGAGATGCCGCAAAACGCATCTTGGATCGCTACATCGACTAACGTAACGGTCGAGAAAATATCGAAAACGAATATCGCCTGTGCAACTTTGGTTGCGCAGGCGATTTTTCTTGGAACGATCAATCGTTTTCCAATTGCTTCAACACATCAGCAAACGGAATGCTGTCGCAAATGCCGAAACTGGGGTCCCGAGTAAGGCGAGCTCGAACGAGGCGGGGAGACGAAAGCCCACACAAAAACCTTGCTTTGTCGCGTGCGGAAATAAAGTGGTCCGGATACTCTCGCGCTAGCGCGTCGATCGATGTTCTTGCTGACGTGCCGATGCTGCGACCGGCCGGAACCTCTATCTCCCATGGCCCGTCTCCTTGGCAAGCACTGCAGCGACCGCACGGTTTGGGTAGTTGTTCGCCAAAGTGGGCAGATAGTTGATTGGCTTGGCAGGTTTCGGCTTTGGCCAATTTGAAAATATCATCCAGACGTGCAACCTCGCTGACTTCGCGTTTGGAAAGCCGGTCGAATAGATCATCAGCAAGTAGTTTGGGGTTTTCGATACGCTCTAACCAACGGTAGCCGTGAACTAAGTCGGACACCTTGATTTCTACCCAGTTCTTTTCTGCCAAGTAATCGACGGCTTTGATAATCCGTTCGCGTTCGGCTCCCAGTTGTTTCGCGGCGACTACGACGTTCAGCGTGAACCACGTCCGTCCTTTTGTCAGACACGAAAGAACACCCGCGACAAAATCACGTTTTTCACCTGTGAAATGATCCAAAATCACCTTGGAAGTCACCAACGGTTTGATCTTGTATGAATCGTATCGCGGAGAAGTCGCTTGGATGTGCCCGTCCAATTCCAAGTAGGTCAGAATCGTGCGAACAACCAAGATGCGAATGTCGGCTTCGGATGACAAACGATAATGCGACACGTGAAACGTATCGGCTTGTCCGTTGATCAAATCAATCAGCAAGCCGACGTTGTGTCGCGTCGGCGTGTCGCCATAAGTAAAGTTCTCCAGCACGATTCTGTCTTCGGGGACCAACAGAATCTCGCAAATCGAATCTTCTCCATCACGACCAGCACGCCCGATTTCCTGAGCGTACGACTCCAGCGACTTGGGCGGATTGAAATGGTAGACGTAACGTATGTTTGGTTTGTCGATCCCCATCCCAAACGCGATCGTGGCCACCACAATTCCCGTGTCCGAGTCAATGAAATCCTGCTGGACTTGACTGCGAAGCTCCGCGTTCATGCCGGCATGGTAGGCGGTTGCGGCATGCCCGTCGTCGGTCAGTTGTTGAGCGATTTCTTCGGCGGTTCGTTGGCGCGAAACGTAAACCAATGTTGAACCGACGGGGCGTTTTGCGATCGAATCACGCAGCGCGTTGTAATGATCAGCTCGCTCGTAGACACCGCTTTGGATTTGCAAATTGGGCCGATAGAACGGTGTGCGAATGGCATCATCCGCATCGATGTCAAACGCCGCGCGAATGTCCTCTAGGACTGCAGGCGTCGCGGTGGCGGTCAGTGCCAGGATGCGTTCCGCCGAAAGTTTTTTTGCCAATACCGCCAGTTTCAAATAGTCGGGACGGAAATTGTGTCCCCATTGGCTGATACAGTGAGCTTCATCGATCGCGAATAGCGAAACATGCATCGCACCAATCGATGCTAAAAATCGTTCGTTAAAGAACCGTTCGGGCGAGACATACAGCAATTTGATGCTGCCATCACGAATCCCTTTCATCGACGCGCGAAACTCTTCGGTCGTTAAGCTAGAGTCTAAACGAGCCGCTGCGATGCCTTTGGCTGCCAGCGCATCACACTGGTCTTTCATTAGCGCGATCAAGGGCGACACAACCACGGTGGTGCCATCAAGCATTTGGCTAGGCAACTGATAGCACAGACTCTTTCCGCCTCCGGTTGGGAAAACGGCGGCAACATTCTTGCCATCCAGCAAACGGTCAATCACATCGCGTTGACCATCACGAAAATCGGGCAACCCAAATGCGGATTGTAGAATTTTCACCGGAGCATCTATCGTCGTTTGACTGTTCTCGGACATCTTAGTCACCTTGCTATGAATCCGCGTGCTTAGTTCAGGAGCCATCGATTGACAGCTCTTAGATTATCAAGCACTCAGAGCATTTGGCAAACAAGAATGTGCCAGCGATAGGGCAACCAGCCCAGTGAGTTTTCAAACTGGGTAGTTTGAGATTGGCAAGGCTTTGAGATTGGCAGCGTTTTGAGATTGGCAGTGTTTTGAGATCGACAAGGTGCAGCGATTGCGGTGTTTGCAGCTACGGCTCACTTGATTTGTCCAAATTTGCCGTAGCCTTAGCCCTAAATCAGCCTCAGGTTAAATCAAAACAACGAAGGACCGCCGCTAAGGTCTGCCAAAGCAGCATCGATTGCTTCTTCACGATCACTGAGCGAATCGCTGAGAACTCCGATCGATTCGGCTTCTGGGATTAATTCTTGAATGGTCTCACCAATCGCATTGATAACAATCAACGCATCAATCGGAGTGACAACCAGGTCACCATTTACATCAACGAACCCAGCAAATTCAAAATCGGTGGGTGCCAATGGATCATTTGCCTGTCCCGCGTCGGGCGGAACCGATGTGATGGCATTCTCAAGCGACGCAGCCGCACCCGTTCCATTTCGCTGGATGAAATTCACGACATTCAACGCATCAAGTGCTGAAATGACTCGGTCGTTGTTGACGTCGCGAGGGTCCCGTCCGTTGGACAGCGGATTACTGCCTTCGATGACATTTACTGTCAGCGGCAATTCGATGAATTCGGACGGAGAACCTGGTTCTGATAGTTCACGGAAACCAAGTTCAAATGCGCGAATCGTTAAGTCAACGGATCCAATGTCCGTTGGGAATGCAAACGAGGTGAGAGTACGAGTTTCCGGATCGAAGCTCAGATACGGTGGCAGCCCATCTGGTTCATCGTTTTCACCAACGAGTGTCGGGTCAAAAACAGCCCAGTTAAGGGTCAAACCTTCTGGGTCGACTGCAAAATTTTCGGGGATCACAAACGTGAAAGGTTCCCCGCTATTTACTTCCAAAACAAACGGATCAACACTGACGAAAGCCGATGGCAGTTCAATTGAATCGAAGTCCGCGAATACCGGGGGCTCGTTAACATCATTGAGTCTGACGAGGACGGTTCCCGTCACGGTTATGCCGTCGGAGTCGGTGAAACTAACGTCCAAGGTCAATGGACCATCCAAGACATCAGCATCAAGTTCCGCGCCAGCTGCAACGGTAACGATGCCATCCAAACTAATATCGAATTGATCCGCGCCGGTGCCTCCCGTTTCTAGGATTGTGAAAGAATCGACGGCATCAAAATCACCAACGCGAATTTCTCCGACTTCGGCACCGGGCGCAGCGCCTTCGGACACCACGATGGATTCGGTGACTAAGAATGGCGCGTCATTTTCATCGGTGAGGTTGACAGTGAAAACAAGATCGGCCGACTGTTGAACATTTGGGTCGGTAGCGGTTGTGTCCGTCACCCTAAAAACCAAATCTCTGATAGGATCGGTTTCAAAATCTAGGCTCGCGCCTGGGGCAATTGCGAGGACGCGGGACACGGGATCAAACGTAAAACTGGGGCTGTCACTATTGGTCAACAATTCGATCGTATGGTTTTCGGGGGCGCCCTCTGGGTCGTCGATCACCAAAGTCGCTACTTGCGATCCTGCTGCGGAGTTTTCGCCGATTGAGGCTTGGTTATCTTGTAGCTGAGGCAGTTCGTTGATGTCCAAAACCGTGATAGAGACTTGACCGGTGTCGTTGGCCGAAGGCGTTCCATTGTCGATAACCGTAACACTTAGCGTATGAACCGGGGCTTGCCCTGGAGCAAAAGCTTCAAAGTCGACTTCAGCGCCCTCGCGCACTACAACGGCGCCGGTTGACGTCACAGTAAACAATTCAATCGCCCCCGGTGACGAACCTGGAGCCAACTGGAAAAGATGCGATTGGCCAACATCAGGATCGCTGAATGCAATCTGACCGATAGGGCCATCTTGGTTCTCAGAAATCGAAAAGTTGTTGGTCCCAAATACGGGCGGATCGTTGGCGTCTAGAATATCAATGAACTGCCTGTGAAAAGTTGACAAGGGAGCGTCTGGGTCGTCATCAGTGATTAGGACATCGATGAACATCAGTGGTGTCGTCTCGAAGTCGATCAGAGTCGAGTCGTTAACCGATACCACTCCCGCAGGATCAATGGAAAACGCGCCTGGTGATAACTGATCGACCAATTGGAATGAAAAACCTTGCCCTTCTGGATCATTGGCGATGACTTCGCCGATCACAAAACCATTTTCGGTACTCTCCAGGACACTGATGCTATTGGCGGTCACAACGGGTGGTTCGTTTACACCAGTCAACTGAACCGAAACCGTCGAAATGGCTGTCACCCCTTGTGCGTCGACAACTGCAACTTCGATCGCGAATATGGGATTGGTTTCAAAGTCTAGATTCTCATTGGAATTAACCAACAACTCCCCTGTGAACGCGTCCACATCGATCCCGAATTCCGCTCCGCTTTCTATTCGAAACGTCACTGGCCCTTCATCTTCCCCGGCCACAGTAACAGGCAAGCCGTTTTCTAGAATCAATCCAACCGGCGGATTCTCTTGGATGACGATGCTAAGGTCTTCGGTTAACGGCGGTAGGTTGGGTTCCAATGTAAAGTTATCGAACATGACAACGTCGATGGTGACCGGTTCGGCGCCAATCAATGGTGCATTGAACGGCGGGTTGATAAACGTCACATCGTACGTATCGGTGACCAGAATTGGGATTTCGTAAAAGCCTGATGCATCTGATAGAGCAGTGGCTTCGTTCTGGGTGTACGAAAATTGACCGATCCTGCCATCAGGCGATCCGGCAGGTCCTGCAGCGCTGAATTGTGTGGTGTCCGAAAAAGCGATGACATGGTCGATCACGTCATTCGCAAATCCGACCGTGATGGTGTCGGTTGCAGTACCAATCAATTCACGCGATACGACTGACTGAATCAAGTTGTCGTTCGCATCGTAGGCCTCAAGGCGAACAAATGTTGATGGCCCAGCCGAAACGGCTAGGATCGACACGGAACGAGCCGGTCGATAAAAATCGGCGCGAAACTCTGAATCGGAATCGAACGCAATGTTACCCGATGCGGCAAACAAAGCGTTTTGCCCGGCGGGGCGCAGTGCCGTGATGACCCCCGCATGATCAGTTGTTTCAGTACCCGCAGTAAGCGAAACACCTTCCAAAGAATTGGTCAGATTTGTGCCGGTTGGAAAGTTGTCCGGATCCAATGTAAACGTCAATTCGTCAACCGAACCATTGCCATTGGTGTCTGCCAAAACCGTCACGGCCGGAGCGGGAGTATTTTGCAAGTCGCCCAAGGCATCGGTTGTGCCCTGAAACACAGTCCCGCGCACGGCGCCTACGAAATTGCTGTTACCAATATGATCCAGGTTGCGTCCGTTGAAAGCCGCAGGGGTAGTCGATCCAACACCATCGTTTTGTGAAAGACTGAAGTTTGAGCCAAACCCGGGTCCGTCGACGGCACGCCCCACGATCCAGTCCTCGGCCAAATTACCGATTGAATCACCAAGGCGACCTGCGTAACCAAATCCATCCGCGAAAACAACTTCCGCACCTGGCGCTGTGGTCACAGAAACATTTGAATCACCCGTTAGAAAAACCAGTTCTCCGTAAGCCTGCGAAAAATCATCTGAGTCAGGACGCAAAGAGATGGATTCAAGGACGTTCCATTGGCCAAACGGGGACGACAGATCAGCAATTCCATCATTGTTGGTATCGATGTCGTCACCAGGAAGCGGAGGCGTTGCGGACTCCAGCAGTATGAACGTACCACCTTCGTTAAACAGATTCGTCGAATTCGCGGTGAGACTGGAGAAACGATTGCCTGGATCGACAGCAGGTCCAATATCGAAACTGAAGAAATCGACCTGACTAGGTCCAATCGAACTGCTGAAGGCACTGCCGTTTACATCAATCGTGTAATTGCCAAAAGCGTTAGCGAAACCGTCACTCGTTGCACCGAAGCCATTGCCAAACGCGGTTGAAAATCCTGCGACTGCAACAAAGTAGGTACCGTCAGCCAAATTGGGACTGAAGATCTGACTTTGAAGGTTATTAAGAAAAAGATTGATATCGTCGTTTTGATCTAACAGAGTTCCGTTTTGATCAAAGAGCGCGATTTGCGTGTCGAAATTCGAACCGATCGTGTCGATAGAAACCCCTACACCCGTAGTAAACCTTCCCAGATCCCTGACGATGCCGCCCGGACCGGTGACGTCGACTACGTCTCCATTAAGTGGTAAGCCCGCGAAGCCGTCTTGAGTTGACCGCAGAACGGCCGAGTTAGGATCTACCGAATGGGGACTACCTTCTTCCAACAGGACCAAGAAACCGTTCGGCCCTATTGTTGCTTCACTTAAATCGAACACATTGTGAACCAGCCCAGCATCCGCATCGTTCTCGCTGACGGCGACCAAGTAAGTGCCTTGATCGATCACACCGTTGGGTTCGCCACGAAGTTCAATGTACTGATCGTTTGATAAGTCTCCTCCAACCGGGTCAATCAAAATTTCATTCAACGTGACCGCCGCCAGCACACGACGCGTTTCCAGCGTTTCGATGCCTCGATAAAGGTGACGGCGAGTTGCGTTGCGTTTTCTTGCGCTGCGTTTTCTTGCGTTGCCGTTTCTTGTACTGCGGTTCTTGGTACGAGAGCTGTTAGTGCGAGGACGAGAAGGAATCATGGAAGCCGATCAAATTAAAATTGAATGAGTCAACAACTGGCGCGAAAATAGACAATCTACGTGGAACACAACCACGCTCAAAAGAATCAAAAAACACCGATCCTTTTCGCACATTTCCGCAAAACCATAGGATAAATCTGGCTAACGGCACTAACAACCGAAAAACACTTTGCCGCAAATGGCCAAGCGCAGACAGGCCTTTGACGCACATTGACTCAAATTGTCCCGTGAAGTCCCGTAAAAACGGCGTTTTTTCATGCCATCACGCCCACGCCCCTGTCGATTCCGATTGATTACTGGTGAAATTCCGTCGTTTTCTTTCGACCGAGGCACGCGATTGCAGCATGTGAAACGATTAAATATGCCTGCGAAACAGGGTTGACACCCACTCCTGTTGGCCAGTTTCGCTTGTCCTGCAAGCCCTCGGACAGTTCAATAGTCGTTGCTCAATAGTCGATTGCTGGTGACCACGTCGACTTCGTCACGTTTTACCGCGTCTCGCATACAGCACGCCGCTATTCAACACGCCGCGACTCAATGGATCGAAGTTGGACAAATGGATTCCGCCGCTGATATCAAAACCAACTTTGCGGCCGATTTCACAGCCATCGACTTCGAAACGGCAAATCGACGATCCGATAGTGCATGCCAACTGGCTGCGGTGAAAGTTCGCGAGGGCAAAATCGTGGATTCGGCGATGTGGATGATCCGTCCCGAACCGTTCTACTTTGCGCCAATCAATATCGGCATTCACGGCATTCGTCCTCAAGACGTCCAGGACATGCCGACGTTTGGATCGCATTGGCCTGACATCGCCGAAACCATTGGCGATGACTGTTTGGTCGCACACAACGCGGGTTTTGACATTGGAGTACTTCTGGCTTGCCTGACTAGACACGGCAAGCGTGTGCCCGATTTGCATTACACATGCACGCGGTCGATTTCACGTTACGTTTGGCCCAAGCGAAAACGGTACGGATTGAAACCGCTCTCTGAATGGCTGGGAATCCGTTTCAAACACCACGACGCCTTGGAAGATTCGATTGCCTGCGCGAAATTGCTGATCGCCGCTGGGATCGATCGAAAAGCAGAATCGCTGGAACACTTGGAATCAAAACTACGTCTGTCCAGAGGCAAAGCCGGATCATGGGGTAAGAAAGGACCAGCGCGAATCATCTCGCGACGAAAGCGTGCGGTTTGTGAACAACCATCCGACTATCAAACACAATCGTCAACGCTGGATCTGCAACGCTTGCTGATACGCGCTGATTTTATTCGGCCTCTTTCTGGTCAAAGCGTTGTGTTCACTGGTCGCTTGAAAAAGATCAGCCGTCAAGACGCACAGCTATTGGCCGCCCGCGGTGGCGGAAACTGCCAGAACACGGTGACAACGAAAACCAATTACCTAGTTGTCGGAAGCCCCGATCAGCGGACACATCGGGCAGGACGCGAACTGAGTACGAAACAAGAAATCGCCCAAAAATTAAAACGTGACGGACACCCGATCCGAATCGTGGACGAAATTGAGTTCCTGGAATTGGTGGCAAAAGTTTCCGACGAATCCTAGAAATCGCGCATCTTGTTGGGTAATCCAGGCTCTATAAACGTCCGGCCGTTGGGTAGCGAATCGTTTTGGCCGCCATTTTCAATTCCACACAGGTTTTCACAATGCGAATCGTTTTGATCGCCGCACTGCTTGGCTCCGCCCTGTTGCAAGCGCATCAGGTGTCTGGTCAAACCGAATCGGCTGCACAGGTCGCACAACCAGCATCCCAACAACCCGCCCAAGGTGAAACGGCAGCAAACGGAGAACCCAAAGTGGCCAAAGAAGAAACAACGAACAAGTCGCGTTTCAATATCCCAATCAAGACAGGTGGCGGAACACAGGTTTGGACGGATCACGCCTATCGCGATGGCTATCGGATCCAAGAAAACGCCTTAACCGGTCACTTCCGATTGCTGGATGAAAAGAATGTTCGCAAAGGTTGGGGGAGCAAAATTCAGTGCATCAACACACTCAATGACCTTAAACCAAAGTTAGCTCAGCAGTCTGACAAAGAGCAACATGTCGCTGTCCTGCTGCACGGGTTAATGCGCACCGCCCATTCGATGAGCCCGCTAGAAACCGAACTGGAAAAGAACGGTGTTGATGACACGATTCGATTTTCGTATGCCAGTACGCGCAAAAGCATGAGTGATCACGCGGTTGCACTGCGTATGATCCTGGAAGACCAAGGAGCAAAAACGACTTTCAGCTTTGCTGGCCATAGCATGGGCAACATCGTTGTTCGTCGTCTAATTGGTGATCTGCAACGAGACGGTGACCCCAAGAATATTCTGCCTCGATGCCGATCGATGGTCATGTTGGGCCCGCCCAACCAAGGCGCCTCGATCGCAAGACGCTTGGCACCCACTGGCGTCTTTGGCTGGGTGACAGGTAAAGGCGGTTTGGAACTTGGCCCCGAGTGGCAAGAGTTCGTGCAGAAACTTGCCACTCCTCCGTTTCCGTTTGCGATTGTCGCCGGAGATGTGTCGGAAAACACAATTCAAAACCCACTGGTCGAAGGAGACGGGGATTTTGTGGTTAGTCTGGACGAAGCCAAATTGGAGGGCAGCAAAGAATTTCACACGCTGCCGGTTCTACACAGTTTCTTGATGAGCGACGAAAGAGCAATGAAAATCGCGGTGGATTTCATCAAGCGACACTAAGTCTTCACGCATATGCTAAATCTTCGCACGTATTCTGTGCGTTACTCCGAATGAGTTTTTAGCCTTACTTGAGACGTCAGCAAAAAGGGTTTCTAATTCGTCGATGCTACCTGAGACACCTAACGAATCGACTGATCTGGAATCAACCGACCTGGCCAATCACGCCGAAGACACCCCCAACCAACTCCAGTGGGTCGATCGCTACACAGGCTTGCTGGATTCCAAGTTTGGAATCCCAGGCACAAACCTTCGGTTCGGTGTTGATTTTATTCTAGGGCTGGTTCCCGGCGCAGGGGATTTGATGAGTCTGGGACTCTCCGGCGTTCTGGTTGCGACGATGGCCAAACACGGTGCGTCGCCGTTGCTGGTTTTGAAAATGCTATTTAACATTGCTCTAGACGCAACCGTCGGGTCGATTCCAATTCTGGGAAACATTTTTGACCTGTACTACCGAGCCAACACTCGCAACTTGAACATGATGCGAGCGCATTACGAACAGGGGAAACACTCTGGCAGCATTTGGCCCGCACTGATCACGATTGCTGTCGTGTTGTTTGTGATCGCCGCGGCGATGATCTGGGTTTTGAGCTGGCTATACAGTTGGATTTCAAATTGGTTTGCAGGATAAGGTGACGCAATCGGTTGGTATTTGATCCTCGTTCTGGCCGGATTTCTAGCTGGAATCGTGAACACGATTGCCGGTGGTGGATCGTTTCTCACTTTGCCCGCGTTGATGCTGTTTGGGCTTGATCCCCGAGTCGCCAACGCAACCAATCGAATCGCCGTTTTGTTTTCAAGTGGCGCAGCGACTGCGACTTTTTACAAACATGGCCACTTGGACTGGGGCCTAGCGAACCGATTGACTTGGCCAACCTTGTTGGGTGTGCCGGCAGGCGCTTTGCTGGCAGTCCATTTGCCGTCGGACGCGTTCGAACCGGTCTTTGGAGCCATCTTTTTGGTAATGGCCGTCGTACTGATCCGCGACCCTAAGAAAATTATCGAAGAACAACCCGAGCGGGCGGAGCCGAGCCGTTGGGTAAGCGTGATTTTCTTTGGGATTGGAATCTACGTCGGGTTTATCCAAGCCGGAATGGGAATCCTGGTCCTGCTGGCGATGAGCCTGATGACGTCCGGCGACTTGGTAAAGACGAACGCCGTAAAGAATTGGGTCGCTTTCGCGGTGACGCTGGCAGCAACACTGGTATTCGCCTACTACGGATTGATTCAGTGGATTCCCGGTCTCGTAATGGCACTTGGCAATGTGCTGGGCGGATTCGTGGGAGCCAAGTTGGCGATCAAAAAGGGAAACCGTCTGATTTTCGGATTCCTAATCGTGGTCATGATCGCGACCGGTATCAAGTTGGTCGGCACCAACGTCTATGCGTGGCTGAACTGACTACTGCGCCAGTGGGCGGAGTTGGTCGCAAAAGAGTGAAAGCAGTTCGCGGCTGTCTTTTTCGCTGAACAGGAACGGATCGCATCGCATCGATATCGTCAGCTTTCGTCCGTAGATGCTGACCGAA
>CAZZDZ010000033.1:0-6135 GCA_964652675.1 uncultured Pirellulaceae bacterium | reverse complement strand
GAACGGATCGCATCGCATCGATATCGTCAGCTTTCGTCCGTAGATGCTGACCGAAAGTGTGCTGCGTGTTTTGCGTCGCAACGGTGGCACGCCCGAAATCGATTCAAGTGTGAATTCATCGCAACTGACTTTACCGCGACGTTTGGGCAGCTTGCATGTAAAGCGTCTTGCTGGATCGCCTGCGTTGGACACCACGCAGGTGGCCAAACACTTATTGCGTCTCATAAACCACCCCAGAGATCGACCGTTCATCCCGGATGTAATCGCGTTGATAAACCAAGTCTGTGGACCACCGCTTTTGATATGCGCCGTGTCTTGACGAACCAATTCTAAAAGTCGGGCGTCGTCAGTGATCTCGGAACTTTTTCGCGTGATAAAGGTACAAGCGGTCATGTTGCAGGCTGGCATTTCAAAATCGTGTCCGTCTCGCATATCGGCAGGAACCAAAATGCGGAATTTACGACCTCGCGATTTGCCTTGGTTCCATGCATGGGCGGTTTGGAACATTTTGCACAAGAATAAATCGTTCAACGTTGCGCCTTGGGATGTCGCCACGTTTCGCAATTGAGTTAATTGCTGTGCTGTGAACTCTTCCTTGACCATTCCCGGCAACGTTTTTTGTGTCGGTTTTGCGGCCGGTGCGCGCAACGACGCAACGCGAGTCCCCATGTGGTGCCAAGCATGCGACGCAGCAGTGCGGAATTTTGCAAGCTCGCTATCGGTCATCAAAAACGAACGCATCTTCGTCGAACGCACTTTCAATTGAGCGGGGTTAAAATCACCCATCTCCACTTTGCCTTCGCATGACGGTAGCTGTTTCATGTAACAGCCCAACAGGTCGCCAACAAAACGGTAGGCGCCAGTTCCATCGACCGCGCTGTGATGGAATTGCAGAGTCATTTGTGCGGCGTCATCCGACTCGCGCACCCACACTCTCAGTCCTGGCGTATTGCGAATGTCGATACGGTCGCCATCGGGAAACTCCAGTGGCACGCCTGCGTCTGCCCAATCAATGCTGGCCATTTGATCGGGTGCCAAAACCCAACACAAACGATCTTGTTTGGCCTTCTGAATAACGCTGAACAGTAGCGGGTGCCGGCAAAGCGCTTCGCGCAGCGCGACACTCATTTTCTGGCGATCCAACTTTCCCGAAAATTCCAAATCCAAGTAGAACACCATCGGGTACTGCGGTTGATCATCGCAAAGGAAATACCAATCGATCGCGGGAACGTACATGGGAAACGTACGCCCGTAGTCAGGAATATCTGATGCGGTGGTTTCGGCTTGCATCAGCAGGGTGGCAGGTCTTGATGAGTCAGTCATTCTGAGTTTGGTGTTCTGACAAACACTGAAGTTGGTCTACGATTGGTGAACAAATTGGGTCGGGGATCAAAACCGAACAAGCAAGATATTAGCAGCTTGCCACCGTCCCCGGACAGGTATTGGCTTTGAAGAACGGTGGAAAGTCAGTACTTGGCTGAAATCCCCGGGGTGCCAAAGGTGCCAACGCAGCAAAAGACCAAGGCAGAGTATTGTTTGAAGCTAGAGGGTTTATTAGCACGCACAGGTTGTGAACTAATTCGAGACTGCGAACCTTCGGAGGTAACCCGACGCGTGAATTTTGGAGTTGCTCTTTTGCAAAAATGTTTCGAGATTCGATCGACCGATTGAGTGAAACAACCGAAAAACCAGCTGCGTAGCAGCGACAGCATATAGCCCCATGCGTCAGCATGGGGTTAGGCGTGCACCCACCGATCCTCGTTTTTCTCCGTCCCGATCACCGCCTACGGCGGTGATCGGGACGGAGAAAAACGAAATGGACTTTGCGTTTCATCAACCTTGGGCTGACGCCCAAGGCTATGGATGTGTCGCCACTGGCGTGGCTGGCTTTTCAGTGCCGCAATATCGATATTCACACGATGCGTAAACACGAATTCGCAAACGATTTCTTCGGCAAACATGCGTGCTGGTATTTCGAACGCATACCCAGCCGGACTTGTCTAACGCAACTTCAAGCATTTTATGCTCGACTCGTTGCGAATAAACAATCGATCGCCCACGAGTGCTGGGTGCGAGTACAGTTCCTGGCTTTCGTCTGAAACTCGCTGGCGAGAGATAATTTTTTTGTCGCCGTTGGTGCCCAGCAAAATCAATTCGCCCTTGCCGACCAACAGCAGCCGATCGTTCGACGCGATTGCTGAAGCATAATCCCCCAGCGCCCTGTCTCTCAATCGCCAGCGTTCATTCAACTCATCGTTGATGTCCAGGCAATACAGAAAATCTTTGACGCAAAACAGTAGGTTACCGACCACCACCGGTGTGCTCATGTCGGACCGCAGTTTTGGATTGATCGCGACCGGTTCTTCGATGATGCGGCCGTCTTTGTTGAAGTCGAATTTTCTGACGCCATTGTTTTCGGTCACGACGATCATCTGGCCGTTGTGAATGATCGGAGTGGGCACATTGAAATCGCCATCTGCTAGCGGTTTCACCGTCCACAGTCGCTTGCCCGTGTTGATGTCCCACCCGCCAATCGAATCGAAGTCGTGACCAACAATCTGTTTAACACTTCCCAACACGCCAAGGGTAAGCGAACCGTAGGAGGGAGCCGCGCCGGGAGTCTTCCAAGTCAGGTTGCCCGTTTTTGCATTGAGCGCGATCAGCGAAGCATCTGGGGCGCCGGGAGCGACAATCAGCTTTTGGTCGATCAACAGTGGTGATCCGCAGTATCCCCAAGGCAATTCTTTGTCGATCGGAAAATCATCTGCGAAGTTCTTTTCCCAGACGACGTGTCCGTCCAACAAGCGAATGCAAAGCAGGCTGCCATGAGCACCCTGGCAATACACTAAACCTCCGGATATCAGCGGCGTTGATCTTGGCGAGTTTCCATAATCAAGTTCGCCGACCGCCAGTCGCTGGACTTCCCAGATCGTATCGCCCGTTTCAGCGCTGAGGCACCGATACACATCATGAAAATCGTCGTCGTCGCGGTCACCAAAAACAACGTATTGACCATTGGCAGCGATTCCGCCGAGCCCCGAATGAGTCAGACGCGTTTCCCACACAATATTGGGCTGATCAGCCAGTGTTTTCGGAAGCCGAGCGACGCGTCCATCGCGATTGAGACCGCGCCACTGACTCCATGATTCAGTGGTTGATTTGTCTTTCGCGTTGCCGCCTTCCTCAGCTACTTTTTTTTTACAGCCGCGGTTTCTTTCTCGGTCGGTTTGGTTGCCGCAGCTTTATCAGCTTCCTTTACCGGCATGAATCCGACCAGCGACTCCAACGCTTCTAAAACGCCTCGCTCCGAAGGGATCTTCGCAAGCGATCGGGTCAGTTTCGATCGATCGGTTTCGCTCATCTGATCGTTTACGAACAGCGTCACAAAGGGGACTTTCGATGTCTTTGCGACAACTCGCAAGTCGCCCTTTTTGATTGTCCCGCAACCTTCCAACAGTGGCTGTGCGTAGCTTGAAATCACGGCAGCGGTTTTGGATTCTGGACCCAAGTCGACGACCTTGCAAGCACCATCGCTACACGCCAAATCGATTTTGCGATCGTCCGATGGAATCGAAATCTTTGCATCGCTCAATAATTTCAAAGCCGCCGCATGCTTTTCTTCGGCTTCGGCGGGTCCGAAAATGATCGTGTATCCATCCAAGTCTTCGACCGACTTGGCGGGATCGTCTTTGTTGACCACGATCATTCCATATTGGGTGGTCGATCCGTTGCGGTCGGTCAAGCGACTGATTGGCGTGACATTGACCTTGGCGTCTTTTGCATCGAACATCACGACTGATTGCTTGCCAATCACAATGTCGGCGCGACCATTCGTCTTTTTCATCGCTGTTTTCAGCGCCCCGCCAAAACCAAGTTTGACTTCGCGCCCCAATGATGACTGAAGATATTTGGCCAGCACTTCATACTTGCGCTGAGCGTAGCCTTCCACACACGGGCACGAAAGAGGCGCCGCCAGCGGATCCATCACCACCAAAGCAATCGGATCCAACTGGTTCGATGTTGAATCGCTTATCGCTGCTTGCTCATCTCCGCAAAGCGATGCATTCGCAAACAAAAGCAGCGTTAGCCCAAACGCGACAAAACCCCTATTCACTTTCAGCTCCTACAGAAAAGAGGCCGTACAGGAAATTCGCTGCGCTCTTTCTGGGCTTCGCTGGACCCTTACTGGAAACAGACTCGTCGATCTCTTTCTTCGGTTCTTCGACTTTCTCTTTTACAGAGCCTGCTGGTTTGGGTTGCATCACTTTGATGTGGTTACGAGTCAAATCCAGCATGTAGATATTTTCATTCACTGGTGAAACCGCAATCGAGACGTTCTTGCAGCCAGGAACTAGATCCACATCTCCGACATAGGAAAGCAAATTTCCTTCCGCGTCAAAACGTTTGATGCGACCCGCCGACGCTTCTGCCGTGTAAACCCCGCCATCGGAATCAAAACACACGTTCATCGGATTGCAGCAACTGGAAAAGCCGTTGATGCCTGTTCGATCCGATTTTCCCCAGTGAGAGATTTCCTTACCGTCGGTATCGTAGTGAACGACGCGATCACGCGAGTTTTCTGCAACAAAGATCCCCTGCTTGCAGCATTGGACATCCATCTGACCGCAGCAACCGCTTAGTTTTTCGATGATGACTTCGCCATTGGCAAATTCACTATCCAATTTCCAGACGTCGTAACCGTAACCGGTGACGCCGCGCGTGGTCACAAACACGTGGTCATCTGCAGAGCTGATCGATGCGATTCGCATCTTTGACTTGATCATGCTTTTGATTTGATTTTGGATCGCCTCTTCCGACGGTTCCTTTGATTCCTGTTTCTCTTGTTCGGCAAATTGCTTTTTGTATCTGGCCAACATGTCCGGCAGCAATTTCATCAATTGCTTATCCGAGGCGGTCAGCTCCTCGCCGTCCTTTTCTTTCTTTTCAACTCTCTCGATCATCGATTCATACATCGTGATTCTCGATTCAAGAGAGTTGTTATTGCGAGTAAGACTGGCGATCGCGGACTCGCGAAGTTTCTCGTTGCCAGTGCGAAGTCGTTTGGAGTGGGGCGATTCAACCTCCAGCAACTTTTCACCGGTCGCGTTAAAGCGAAAAAGCTTGCCTTCGCCGCCAACCAAAATGGAACCGTCCGAAGTGACATTGACCGCTTCGGGTTTTACATCAACTTCCCACGACTCAATGATTTTTCCTTCATCATCCACAACGCGAACTTCGCCAGGACCGTTGCCACAGACCGCCACGATCTGCCCTTTCTGATCCAAACAAAACGCGTTGATCTTCATCGGGTTCTCTTTGTCCGCGATCTCGATCACTCCCGATTGCTGGTGAGTCGATTTGTCTTCAATACTTTCTGTCGTGGCCCCATACAAACAGTGAGAACCGACAACTAACGTGAGTGCTGCCAACATCAATCGCATAGCTTTTCTCCTAAAAGGTTGAACGAAAGAGCATCGTATCAGATTTGAATTGGTTGAACGAGAAATTTCAGACGTCCACACGAAAGGCGATATCGCGTCACGTTTGAGGCGAAAAAAATCTTATATTTCGCGATTTATCGAACTCAGCCCGCTTTTGCACCTCAGATCAAACCGTCCAGTCACGGGCAGGGCGGGAACGCATTAAATTCGCTGCTTCGTCGTCAATGAACGTTTCGGTTTTCGGATCGACCGTAACTTTCCGCTGCAGAATCCACGCAATTGCCGCGGCATGGCACGCAATGTGCGAGCGACGCATGACATCGGCGTTCGCCGCAGTTGGCTTGCGAGAACGAATGCAATCAAAGAAATCGCGTGCGTGCGCGGACACATCCAAGCCCCGGACTCGTTTGCCCGCTTTGGGAAGTTGCTTTTGCAAGTCGTCTGGTTTCACGACGACTTCGCCACTGTCACCGGTCTCGACCCAACCGTCTTCGCCAATAAAACGCACCGGGCAAGTTCCCAACCGCGTGATGTAGTGCGGCGACCGATCACCAAACGGAGTTTTCAAGAAATCGATGATCAGTTTTACACCGTTGGCGTATTTGCAAACGATGTTTTCTTCGTTCGGCTCGTACTCGATGGGTATCGTATCGTCGGCTTGATTGGCCCACTGGCAAAGGTCGACGGTGTGTGC
>CAZZDZ010000032.1:0-27364 GCA_964652675.1 uncultured Pirellulaceae bacterium | reverse complement strand
CCGGAACCCCACCTAACCCAAACCCATACGCAAGCCCAACGACTCTTGCCAACGACTCTTGCCAACGAACCATAGGCCGCCGCAGGACTACGGCAAAGAAGCCGATCTCGGTCTGGGTCAATCGCAAAATCGACGCCTTGGTCAAAGCGTAGCCATACGCGTCGCAGTGATGCACTGAAGTAGCGTGTTTTACACTTTTCCTGATCACAGCACCTTCTCAAACGGCGCCCAGACGCTATAAAAAACGCGTCTAATCTGGAACCAAAAATCGCGATTGTTGCGAAGCTTATTCCAATTCACTGTTGGCTGCGTCATGGGTCTCGTTATCTATTATCGTTCTATTGAGCCGATGCATCCCGCGTTGGCTTACGACATTCGCCAGCGTGTAGAAGAATTGGTGATGCCGTATTCATGGATCCTTTGCGACCCACCCAGTTTTGATCACAACAGTGACGGTCATCTGTCCGGTGTCGTCGAACCATTCTATGCCGAAGAAAGCACCGAACTGCTAGACGATTTGACAGAGAGCGGCGAAGGCTGCTTGATGGTCGTGATCAATATTTTGTCGGAGCTATCACAAGAGTTAGCCGTCGACTGGGAATTTACCCACGACTATGAACCGGACGTGTTCGGTCGGATTATCGAAGGCAACCTGGAACCCGAGTTGATGGATGAACTGGAGTCGGTGATCAGCATCGGAGGAATGTTCGGCGAGTTCTTGGACGACGAAGAAGAAGTGTGGGATATGGAAGTACGCGAAGCTAAAGCGTGGAACTACGAAAAGACCATCACGAAGCCCAGGTTGCTGGACCAAAACGATGAACCACGTGTCCTAAAGTTCCCCGGCGTAGAATAAACAAAAGTAGCCATCTATCTCCGAGAGATGCAGCCCGACTTTCCGGCTCCCAATTTGCATTGATCCAGATCGTAGCGTGCGGCTAACAATAGCCGGTCTTCCCTGCGATCCCAATCCTTAAGCAAAGTAGCCATCTATCTCCGAGAGATGCAGCCCGACTTTCCGGCCCCTAATTGCATTGATTCAGATCGTAGCGTGCGGCTAGCGAAAGCCGATCTTCCTGGCTATCAAGTTTCAATCGGTTAGCCTCCAACATCGCATCGAGCTCCGATTCGACGGCAGAAATGCAGGTGCCAAACCTCGTGAAGCCCACTCCAACGGAGTGGGCTGATGCGAATGACATAACGGCGCTGGACAACTTAGCTAAACGTTCGGCGCAACCACGCGTTCTTACGGCGTTCAAGTTCGATCAGTCCTCGCAAAAGGTTGCGAATCGGGCCACTACGAGCTGCAATCGCGTCCGATTCAGGCGTGATGGCGACGACTGGCGTAGCGTCGTGGGCCGTTGGTGACTTGGTAAAAGGCGTAGGTGAGGCCGACGCTTGGCTACCGATTGATAAAGCGGTAGCGACAAAGGCAGCCAAGAAGAACTTTTTCATGATGCTATTCTCAAGAAGAGGATCGGGCTAGTACTCAAGACAGTATAAACAAGCGGCTTTACTTTGCCGCACGATAGAAGCGTTTTGTCGCTTTCAAGCAACGATCATCAGTAACATTTGTCTACCAGTGATTACCACTCGGTTCAGCAACGCCGAACATCAGGCGGGTACAGTGCGCTCAGGATTTCGCCTGTTTATGTATGCTAGGAGGGCCGTTTTACCGGTCGTCAGCATATCCGCAGTCGGCCAGGAGGCGTGCCCATCCTACGGAGTTCGTTGACTTGCCCGGCTGCCAGCACTCCTATCGATGGAAAATTGGCAGCAACTGATTCGGCGCACTCAGGCCAAGGATACACAATGCCGATGAGTAGCATTGTCCGTACACGCGGCCGCTGCTGTTGCACGCTGCCCAAGATCCGTTGCTTCCCTGGTTCTTGATCAGAACATCACTGGTTTTTGGAAAGAACGCTTCCCAGTGTTTGCCGCCCAACTGATACATCGCCTGACAGCAATAGAACACGCCATAGTGATAGCAGTCATTGTAACGACGCGTTTGGTCGTATTTCTTTCGATCATTGTATTTGTCGAAACCGGTTTTCAGAATCCAATCGCCCGCCGAAACCGCTTCCTTGCGATGATGCAATCCAGCATGGGCCAACCCCAGAATCCCTGCTCCTGCCATCCCGCGTGAACGTCGATCGTCCGGTCCAAGGATGTAATAGTTGAATGTGCCGTAGTCGGGGCGGTAACAACTCAGCACGTAGTTGATTGCTTCGTTAATCGGTTTGGTAGGAACATCAAAACCCGCGTTCCTTGCCGAACGTAAGAACATCACTTGCCAGCCGGTCAACGACAGATCCGAATCCACATCTTCCTTTTGTGCGTATCGCCAACCGCCGCGATCCCTCGCGCGAGGTTTGGGCCAACGGTACATTTGAAGCGAAACGTCCAAACTACGCTCAATCACAGATCGGTTAAGCCGTTTGTCCATGCCACCGGTCATGCCGTAGATTTCGCTCAGCATCAAAGAGGAAATCGCGTGGTTGTAAGCGACCGTCTTACCAAGTTGATGCTCGAAGTTTCTGCTGACTCTCGGTCCGCCGGGGTGGCCCGAAGCGATCACCCCGCTTTCAGTTTGGTGGGAACAGACATACGCGACCGCTTTGCTTAGTTCGTCGCCATACTTTCCTTCGCCGGGCAGATAACCATTGGCCAGAAAGCTCATCACACACAGACTAGTGACCCCCGGTTGGCCATCCACTTTGGTTGCGAACGATCCGTCCGCAGCCTGCTGCGAAATCAAGAACTCAAGTCCACGTTCGATCGAACGATCAACCCGTTGCCATCCCTCCTCGGTCAGAATGTCTCGTGACGGAGCGTTGCCAGGTTGTTGATGAAAATTCGTTTCGTCCGCGGGCGCATAAGATGTCACCAAGTAAACGAAAACGGTTACTGTCAGGTGAATAAAAAGCCTAGTCATAAGTCCTCGTTGAATCGTTTTCGATTCATTCAATTTGATGGATGTTGTACTACTGAGAATCCTGGCCGTTTTTCAGTTTGCTAATTGTCTCGAAATACCGATCAATCGCTGATCGATAACGTTCTGGCGGAATTTTCTTGTCCCCTTGCAGCATGTTTTCGTCCAATTGGCCGACCAACAGGTGCCAGCGTTGATCGTCTTTCGTGAGTTTAGGTTTTGACTTTCGCTTGCTTTTAACCCGCGCCCGAATCAGCGCGTTTCGATAGGCCTGATTGCTGAGGTTTCTCATTCGTTGCTGCTGTTCCTGCAACTGTTTCAGCCTCGATGCCATTCGATTCGATTTCCAGTCGTTGATGACCTGCAAGTTGGTGCGGGGTCCACTCAGACCCAAGCTCTCTAATGTGTCTAATTCATTTTCCAATTGGGCTAGGATCTCATCGAGTGTCGGATCATCCAGCATCGATGCAATCGGATCATCAGCGGGTAGTTCGTCCAGTTCATCTGCAATCGCTTGAAGGATTTCATCAAACAATTTCTCCGCACGTTCGAACCTCGTGGCGATGTCGTTCTGTTGGGTCGTCGCAGAATTCGCGTCGCGATCGGATAACGTCTGAGCGGCAATCAATTGCTGCGCCGGAATTTCGATATCCAATAGGTTCTGAAGCTCTTTTGACTTCGCCGCAACTTCGTCGGGTAGTTCCCCATCGGGATCCCGTAATGCCCCGAGCAACTGGCTATCGAGTGACGCAATCTTGACTGAATACTCAAGTAGCTGTGCACGGCGATTTTCTTGATTGACCGAGTACGTTTCATGAATTCCATCATTGATCAACAATTCCAACTTGCCTGCCCATTGCTGCGCATCGAATCGGATTTTTTGTAAGTCAGGAAATCTGCGAATCGCGTTGTTGGCAAGTTCAATATCGATCTGATCGTCGCTCATTCGCTGCAATGATTTGCTGACGCCTGCCAACAGGTTGTCTAAGTCTGTCGCCTTGTCGAGCAACGGTTTGGCCAGACGTCCATAGTTTGGACTCTGTTGACCGTTTGCAAAAATCGCATCCACGTCCGCGACCATCCCAGTCAAATTACTGCCAGCCGCATTGAAGTTCTCCATGGCCTCGGCTGCATCTCCTTTCTTGACATCCTCTGCCAGCGGAAGCCACGACACGAACGCGTCCTGCACATCGGCAAGCCGATTAGCCAATCCCTGAATCTCGGCAAGATGCCGCTCCGTTTCGTCGACCACGTGACCCTTCAAATCTTGCGGGTTTTTACTCGCGTCGGCCCAAGCGTTGACCTGGCCGGCCAGTGCCTGTTGGTCTCTTGAGATCAAAGTCAGTTGGTCACGAATCGTTGCGGTGCGAGAATTCATCATGTTCATGAAACGCCGCAGCAGTTGTGGATCGTCGGCCAGGATCCGTGCCAGTTCTGCCATCATGTCCCGTCGCAGCTGCAGCACTTCTTTCAGACGCTCCAGGTATTCTTCATCCAGATCGAACTCGACTGCTTTCCGGCTCTGGCCATTGTTCAGTGAGGGGTTTTTGGGGTTGAGCATCGCCAGCGAGTTTTCGATGAACAACCGATGCATTTTTTTGAATCTCTGAATGTCTTCCGCCCGTTTCAATTGACGCTTTGTCTGTTCGAACTCTGCTTCCAACTTTTCCAACATCCCCAGAGCCCGGTTAATGTGATTCCACGCTGTGCTGGAGTGACTCAACCGCGACTGGCCATCGGTATCGATCGCTTTCTCTACATCGTCCCGGGCGGGGACCACATCGGCGGTGCGGATCGACTCCAAGCGAAGACCCACAAATGCGTAGGGAGTGTTTTTGGTCTTTTTGTTCAGCTCGATCACTGCTTCGGAGCCTGTTTGAAGTTCACTCGAAGCGCCCTGAAGGAATTTCACCGCCACTGCATCGGTTGTCGGATCGGCGGCGGTCGGATTCATGACGCGTCGAACATTTTCGCCTGCGTTTACCAACGACTTTTTCAGGGTCTCCATTATCGGAGCAATTGCGATCTCCAGCTTGTTTCGATTCTCGGATGTGAAACCGCCGATATATTGATCGACTTTGATTTGCTGCTGACCGCTGCTGGAGGACTGACCTCCCACATCAAGGCTGCGTTTGGCCATTTGGACCGGGTCAGATTTCGAAGGACTGGATTCTCTGTTATTGGCTGCTTCGGGTTGATCAGGGTCTTGGTTCTGATTTTCGCTTCCCGCCATCTGGTTTGAACCGGAAGGGTCGCCTTGGTTGGACGAAGATTGACTGGTTTGTTGCGAATTGCCTGGCTGACCAGAGCTTGCCTGGCTTGATTGATTGGATGGATTGCCGGAGTTGGGCTGAGTACCCGTATTGGATTGGGTACCTGAATTCGATTGAGTGCCTGCATTTGCAGATTCGCTGGGCGTTCCCCGATTCATCGTTGGGTCCGATTTCGCGATCGAGTTTGGATCAGGCGACTCGGATGTTGAGTTTTCCGGCGTTTGCGATATACGGATTTCGTTTTTGTCTGCTGATGGATCATCGCTTCGATCATCAGGCGATGTGTTGCCGGAAGCCGACATACCACCGGACGAATTCTTGGCAGTTTGATTCTGACCAGGTGGCTGATTCTTACCGGGCGATTGACTCTGGGCAGATGAATTTCCATTTGCGCTCGGAGCCTGTGAAGGATTCGCCTGTGCGGTTTTTGTCGAAGGGTCGTTGGTGTTGCGCGAAGCTTGATCGCTCGGATTTTCCGCGCCTGTCGCCTGAGCCACTTTCTCGCTTGGATTTGAAACTTGACCTTCGGCCACCATGGGGTCCGTTTGATCGGCACCGGCAGACTGATTCGCTTTATCAGACTGGCTGGTTTCACCTGGTTGGCTGGTGTTGCCCGACTGATTGGTGTTGTCCTGTGATGTCGGTGCGCCGCTGTTCCTGGCCAGTTCTACGCTTTTCATCGGCTGGGTCTGTGGATCGCCAAGCGGGGTTTTACCCGGCATGAAATTGTCACTGGCTCGTACTTCGTACCGAACAGTATCGCCGTTGTCCAAATTAAATTGAGTCAGATCCAGTGCGACAGACCCGCTGATTTTTCGACGGTTGTCTTCCTCGCTCAGTGGAATCGGCACCTCATGCACGGTTGGTTGATCTTCACCTTCCTTCTGCGTGTAGACTCGCAACGCCATTTCTTTGATGCCAAAATCGTCACTTGCTTTGAAGTGAATGTTGATCGTTTCATCTGGCAACAGAACCGCCGTTTTGGTGGGGCTGACAATCTTTACTCTTGGAGCCTGATCGGAAACCACCTGCAAATAACAACTTGGTGGTCGTCGATTGACCAGTCCGTGCAATTCTGTCAGTTGCACTTGAAAACGAACGGGCTGACGCAATTCCATCGTGCCTTGATAGGCACGTCCGTCAGTGAGTTCCATCGGCAACCAATCCGTTTTGCCCATCACCAATCGTGCGGTACGGACATCCGCTTTCGAAGTGACTTCGATTTCTAGCTGGCTGCCCTGGACCACTCGCAGTTTTTTTGGCAACTTTGCGAATGTCTGCGTCGGTTTGCCTGTGTAGGCTGGCGGGACGATTCTCATCTTCAGACTTTCGATCCCGGGTCGATCGGCAACCGTAACCCGATGCCACTGCGTTTGCCCGTCTCCGGCTCGAAAACGATAGTCGAAAGACTCGACCGCCTTGGATTGACGAAACGTAGCGACCGATGGATCCTTGACCGACGGCCAAAGTCGCGCCTCTGACAGCTTGGCGTCTTCTACGGTTTGAGAAATGAATTGCAATTCTTCAACGGGGCGTCCCGCCAATGCTGCGGTTAACTTGATTGGTTCATGTCTGGCCACCACGCTGTTTTTTTCGACCGACGATACATTCGTCACTGAGAAGTTGGACCAAGGAGCCCAGAATCGCCCTAGCTGCACCATCGTTTTTGGCGCGTCCCATGCGATCAAACCGATCATCACCACTGCGGCTGCGGCCAAACAAATCAGCGGGCGCGTAAAAACGGTCTTTGAGGCAATAGGCTTGGGTTCAGCAGTTTCATGGATGCTGGCTGCTTCAGTGGCCAATCGATTGAGCATCGCGGGGTGTGCAGTCAGTTTCGATTTCAGTCGATCTTCTTCGCAACTGGTTAACGTTGACACTCGTTGTTCTAGAGCCGGAAAGGTCGAATCAACTCGTTCAGCGGCCGAGATGAGGCGTTCGTTTTGTTTTTTCCCTCGCCGCCAGAAAGCCCGACCGCAAATTGCAGTCGCCAACAATGAGACAGCCGTCAGCGCAAAACGCAGCGAGTGGCTGAACAGGTTCAACTGAGCTTCCACGACCATCGCGACGATCATCGTGATCGCCAACACGCTGGCGGCGATCAACCACGCGTAGCGTTGATCACGCGCCTGACTGGAGCGACGCACCCGATGAACTTGCCGTATCAGGTTATCCGGCATCGCTGTATCTGAAGCGCTTCGAATCATGGCGTCCTCGTTGTACTTAATCATGTCAAACCTTTCATTCGTCTAGCGATCCATTCGGTCGTCAGGCACCCAAACGCGATCCAGAGGCAGGACCAGCGATTCCACAGTGGCTTTCGCTCGACTTGCGAAACCGTCTCGGGTACACCCGTTTGCAATGCCAACCATTCGGCAAACGCCGTCGGTGGAATCACATGACCGCCACTGATTTGTGCAACTTGCTTCATCAACGGTCTGTTACATGTCGTGTCGACGTTTTCTTTGTCAGCCGCGTTCGTCACGTTGATAAATGTCTTCACGTCCAGTTCATTTTCCAATGATTCATCAATCTCATCACCCTGTAACGCGATTCGGTAAGCCCCAGCAGGCAAGTTGTCGACATTGGCTAGATAGAGACCTGGCCGCGTCTGGTCGGCGGTCAGTGGAAAGACTTTTTTGTCGTCTCCAGCATAAAAAACGGCTTGCAACTGAGCATCCAAGAGCGGTTCACCGACTTCGTCCGCCAATGAAGCCGTGACTTGAATCGGTTCGTGCCGGTCGTATTTCACTTTGTCGGTCGCCAATTGCACTTGGCCGTTGTTACTGCCGGGATCGTCTGATGTGATCCAGCGTAACAGTTGAGCCCAAAATAGATGGTGCAAACGATCGCCTCGCCGATAACGCAACCGGTACGTATCCGGAGCCGATAGATAGACCACTCGTCCTGCTCCCAATTGTTGCCAACAAACCCACGAAGGTCGTGAACTAAGTTCGTTGGGTCCGACTGGTTGTCCTTCATCGTCCGTCGGAATCGCATCCAACAATCGACGAGCCGAAGGTCGGGGCGACGAATACTTGGAAACCCACGTGATCGGTTGATCTTGAAAAATCTGGTTCCACAACGATTCTGACTTTGTTTGTGATTTGTCAAGGCGAATCGCTTCCACATTTGACGCCAGATGATTTACTTGCACGTGATACTGGTCTGGATATTGATCGTCACGCAATTTTTGAACCGGCAATAGATCAAACAGCGGCTCGTCTTCAAACGAATGGGGCATTCCACTGCGACCGGCGATCAAGATTGCGACGCCACCCTTTTCTTTGACAAAGTCCACAAGCGATTCTTGCGATTCCCTGGAAAACTGTTCCGGCGTCAAATCACCAATCAATGCCACATCGTATTGGTTCCATTCTTCTAACGTTGAAGGCATCCCCGCACTCAATTCTAATTTTCCGGTCGCCCGCAAGCGCGGATCGAACAGAATCATTTCGTGATTCACATGCTTGTCACGAAACAACAACTGATCCAGATACTGGTACTCCCAACGGCTGGATCGGTCGGCCAACATCACGCGGATTTTGTCTCGCACCACGCCCACGCGAAAAATCGCTCGATTATTCGCTACGGAGACTTCGTACTGAACCGGTTCGATTTTCAACTCGAATTCGACTGAGCCCAAGCTTTTGGTCGGGACAGTAAACGAATGCTTCAGGTCGATTTGTTCCGCCTCAATCACTAGCGACTTCTCTTCGATCAATTCTTCATCGGCCCAGAGTTCAAGATTGACTGTTTCGCCATCAAGACCGTTTGCGGACACCAACGCTTCGATCAAAATCTGGTCGCCAAGAATCACCGACCGAGGATGTTCAACATGGTAGATTTGCACATCCTTGGGCAGTTCCAAGCTACCAATCGGAACAAAGCTGATCGCCAGGTTTTTCCACTCTGCCGCGATTTCGACGGGGTTCAGTGTGCCGGTCGCGTTATGTGCACCGTCAGTGAAAAAGATCGCAGACCGAATCGACTGCGAACCTGCCAATTGCATGACCTGCTTGAGCGCGGCGGTCAAATTGGTCGCCGCGGGAACGTCTTGCGTTTCAGATCCTTCGTCACCGTTGGCATCGGCTGTCACGTCGCCGGAATTTGCAACATCCCAGCCGCTTTTTGACAACACAGGAGTCAACTGTTCATCAAACGTATATCGCTTGATGTTCATGTGAGTTGCCGCGATCGGAGTCTGCTGTTCGGTCTTTTCTACCAGTTGCATCACTTGTGTCTGCCGGTTATCCCCTGAATCACGACCCGCAATGGCTTTAGCAACGCTGTGCTCCATGGACCGTGACCACGCTTTGGCCAGTCGATTCAAATCAATCAATTCATTGAGATACTGTTGGGAAAGTTCGATCTGCTGACTCGCGTCCTTTTCCCCTGACTTCACTTTGAAATCTGTCGCAAAATCCGCCAGCTCCATCAGTTCAATTGAAAACTCTTTGGCACGGGTTTGGTCCGAAGCCACGCTGCAGTGCTCACAGAAATTCTCTTCCAACTGAACCGACGCGCGCTTGATCGCGAAAGCAACCTCTTGGAACATTTGCTCGATCGCGCCGGTGCCACTGCCCGCCTGAAGTTCGTCCTGAGCTGTCGTCCATGCCGATTGAGCCACTTCGATGCCAAGCAATGCCGAATCTATCGCCGTTTGAGCCTCACGCGAATCGGAATCGCCATCCTGCAATCCAACCAACTGCCAGCGAATAGCTTGGTCTTCCCCCGCCGGATCGATCACCGTCATGCTTTCACTGTTGTCTACGACCACGGCGACCGACTGCGGTAATGACGACTTCGTTTCTGTCACGCTTGTTGGTTGCAAAAACATCCAGACCAAGACCGCCAGCGCGAGTGCGCGTAGGCACCAAAAAAACGTCGCCCAGATCGCACCCAAGTGATGTCGTTCGCGGAACAACAGCCATGCGCAAAACAGCAACAAGACGATCGCCGACGCAACGACCACCGGCGTTTGCAAGCCGCATTCAAAAACAAGTTGTTCGATCGTTTGCGTATTCATGATGATTTTGTTGTCGCGGTATGGCGCGAACGTTTCGATTGATCAGGACCGGATGGTTTGATGCGGTCTGTCTTGAGCAACTGTTGCATGTTGTTTAGTTTTTGAGCAGCCGATTCGGAAACCGCACCTCGACGATGGCCAATTCGACCAGCCAGCAAAAGCTCCAGCATCAGTAGGGCCAGCATCCCCAACACAATCCACTGCCAAATCGGTTGGCCGCCCGTAGTGGAAGTGGTTTCCGTTTGTTGGGACCAGAAAGCTTGAGCAGTGTCCGCCAGTTCCTCACTTGAGCCGGCGATATCGAACTGTCCGATTTCGGTCAACTGTTCGCGGTGTTGGTTACTTTGCCGCTGAGCAAGCAGTTCGTCTCGGGATGGAGGAATGTGAAACGGAATCGCCAGAGGTGTTTCTGACTGAATCGACGTTCGCGCAACATACGTTCCGGGCAACCGAGTCGCGTGATAGTGAAACACGCCTGCTGTCTGATCGACCCCGTATTGCTGGGCGTCTTGAGTCAGATCAATTTTTGTGCCATCGGGTAGGGTCAAGCCAGCGGGCCGCTGATTGCGATCTTCGAATCGAAATTTCAACGGTTCGCCAACGGCCAAGTTCATCGTTCGAGCCGACGGGGCTGCCAGGTATTCCATCCATTCGTGAACGAGCACGACGAAACTATTCGTCACTGGCCAATTGGTCACGTTCAACGCAATGGGAAACGATTGAATCAATACTCGGCCTTTTCCAATCGCGTTCTCAATCACAAGCGGTTCACCTCGATTGGATCGAATGGGAACCGAAACCTCATCACCCAAAGTGAGTCTCTGAAAAAACGCATGTTGTTGCAGCGTGACTTGATCGAGATCGATTCGCTGTTGGTCAGACAGGACCCGTGTCGCAGGATGCTGGGCCGACGGAGGATGAACTCGAATCTCTTCGTTTTCCGATCCATCGGCCTCTTTATTGGGCAATTCGATTGGCTGTGATTGGTCTGGATTTTCCAATAGTGCCAGCGGGCTTAATCCCTCGCCGTTTTGAAACCAGTTGGCGTTGAACAACGCTGGGTCAGAATCTTGGCCGATCATGACCCACACGCCACAGCCTCGTCGAACTTCGGGCATCAGCAAATCAGACAATTCGGTTGAATCGTTTTCCGTTCCCACGACGACCATTGCGTCGAAGATCGAAAGGTCTTCGGTGGCTAATTCCGCCGCCGAAATGATGGTCGGTCCAAAAATCGAGTGGTATTCATCTCTGGCCTCTTCTGCGTCGTATCCGAGCGCTGAAGTCAGAAAGGTGATGGACTGTAATTGAAGGTCTGCTTCGGCGGACAGAGACTGGTTGTCAATAATCAGAACAGGAATCCGCTCGACGACATCCAGCACACGTGTTGCGACTGAGTCCTCTGGCAGATCATCGGCGGAAGCTTGCTGTAAGTGAGCTTCGATTGCGACCGGGCCAACTTTTTTGATTTGAGTGGACCAATAGACTTCGGTCGATTGACCGGGCTCAAGTTCCGCGACCTCGCTATGACCGGCTTTTTTGTTGCCGATTTTCCACGCGATTCGACACGGCTTCGTTGCTACCGTACCTGTGTTGGATATCTCGGCACTCAACCGGATCGACTCCTTCACACCCACGCGGTCGGTCTCTGATTGGATCTGCAGGATCGACAGATTTCGATAGGAGTCCGTCGGCGGTTCAACTTCCACGACCTGAATTTTGACAGGCAGTTTGTTTTGCTCAATTGTCGATTGCAGTTGTCGCAGCGACATCGCGTCGGTGTCCGACCAGGCGGGTGTCATCCCGTCGGTCACCACCACGATTCGCTGACTTCGCCGCGGTTGGACGGAAGTTTCGCGATCGTTCGCCGCACTCATTGCTTTTCGCACGCACCTCATCAAGCTTCCCGATCCCGTGGTCGGGCTCTGCTTTGCAAGTTCGGCAAGAGCTGATTTGCCTTGCGATGAATTGCGGGTGAACGGTTGTTCTCCGATCCATCGACCGCCGCCGCTGGACAATAAGATTTGAAAAGGCAGATTCGCAGGAGAATCGGCAATCACTTCTTGGGCCGCTGCTTGAATCTGGTTGAAGACTGGTTCGCCATCGGTTCGGCGCCCCGTCGATAGCGAGTCGTCGACGATCACAACCAGTTCCCGATCCGCAACCGCACTGCCACCGCCCCAGTTAATCAAAGGCCTAGCCAACGCGAAGATCAGACCGGCGACCAGTAGGATCCGCGCCAACAGAAGAAGTAGGGATTCCGGGAGCCGCATTCGGCTGCTTTCTGTCGTCGCATCGCTCAAAAAACGCATGGCCCCCCACGGAATCACCTTTTGCTCGTGCCGCTTTAAAAAGTGCAGCACCAACGGTACCGCAATCAGCGGTAGGGCGATCAGAAAAAGGCTATTGAGAAAGGTCATGTTGGGTTTAACGTTGGCTTCGGACTGCAGGCTTGCGTGCTTCAGGGTGTCGTTGTTGGTACATCAAATTCGCTCGGCTCCGTATCATTTGGCTTTTCCATGCAACGATTGGCGACGCAACAAAAATGCCGCTAACACATCCGCCAACGGTTGGTCGGTTGTCATCACGACTCGGTCACAACCCGCCATCCGAAGCTCGTCGTCCAACTGCTTCATGTGTCGCTGAAAACGTGCCTGATAAGCCGCGCGAACATCTGCTGCGTCGACTTCCATCGATGGCACCGCTTGTTCCAGGTCGATAAACTCTCCATCGCCTCGGAGATTGAAAGTCACTTCCTCGGGAGCCACAATTTGAAACACAATCACGTCGTTGCCTCTGGCGCGTAAGTGCTTCAATCGCTTGACCAGTGGATCGATTTCTCCGAAGCAATCGGAAAACACCAGCACCATCCCGCGTCGTTTGATCCGCTGCGACAGTGTTTCCAAAGAAGCTTCGATTCCAACTGCTCCAGCGGGCTGCGATTGCACCAGTCGTTGCAACACGGCTTGGAAATGACTGGACCGCGTCCTTGCCGGCAGGAAGTTGGTTCGTTCTGCGCCCTGCATCGACAGGCCAACCGAATCACGCTGTTTCAACAACAACCTGGCCAGACAAGCTGCCGCTATTCGGGCGTAATCGAACTTTGTAATCGTCGACATGCCAAATTTCATCGACCCGCTGGTGTCGATCACCAACCAACCCTGCAGGTTTGTTTCGTCGCGAAATTGTTTGACGTAGTAGCGATCGCGACGAGCCAATAGTCGCCAATCGATGTGTCGAAGTTCGTCGCCGTTGACATACGGCCGATGATCCTCGAATTCACTGCAACCACCTTTGTGGCTGGATCGGTGAATCCCCGACATCGTTCCGTCGACCACCAGCCGCGATACAAAGTCCATGCCACCAATGCTGGACAACACTTTCGGATCAAGCAAATCGCCGGTGGATGGATCGACAATTTGGTCCTCGACCACGTCATCTTGAGCAGCGTTGGAGTCACCACTCCAACGGCTTTTGCGTTTCAAAAACTTCTGAACTCGGCTAATCATGCTGTGTCTTTTGCCTGCGGACCCATTCAAGTTCAAACGACCGAGGAAATCAGATCGTCGATCATCTGTTCAACATCCACGCCGGCGGCTTCCGCGTTGAACGTCGGCACCAATCGATGGCGCAGAACAGGTCGAGCGATGGCGATCAAATCGTCAGTCGTCGCGTGAACTCGTTTGTTCAGGATCGCTCGCGCTTTGGCAGCCATCAACAGCGCGATCGTCGCCCGTGGTCCGGCGCCATATTGAACCATGTCGTTTAGGCTCTCAGGCAACTTGCCTTCCTTTGGCCTAGACGCACGCACGAGGTTCAGCGCCAATTCATAAACCGAATCCCCAATGATCACTTCGCGAACAAGAGATTGCATTTGGACGATTCTTGCCGCATCCATCACGGGCCTCGTTCCCACGTTCATATTGGAAACCTGTCGCCGGCAAATTTCTTTTTCATCAGCACGCGATGGATAATCGATGATGATCTTGAACAGGAACCGATCCAACTGGGCTTCCGGAAGCGGGTACGTTCCTTCGACTTCGATGGGGTTCTGCGTTGCAAGAACGAAAAACGGTGTCGCCATCGGATGCGTTTCACCAGCAATCGTCACCTGTCGCTCTTCCATCGCTTCAAGCAACGCACTTTGGCTTTTCGGTGGCGTTCGATTGATCTCGTCAGCCAACAACAAATTGCAAAACACGGGACCTTTAATGAACCGAAGCTCACGTTTGCCAGTTGATCGATCTTCCTGCAATACTTCGCTACCGGTGATGTCGGCTGGCATCAAGTCGGGCGTGAACTGGATGCGATTGAAGCTTAGATCCAGCAGTTTTCCCATCTGCGAAATGAGTAACGTCTTTGCCAGACCCGGCATTCCCTGCAAGATACAGTGTCCTCGACAGATCATTGCGATCGTAAGTTGTTCGATCACGTCTTCCATTCCAACAATCGTTTCCCCAAGCTTGGACCGAAACGTTTGATAGTCGTCGTGGACCTGCGCGACCGCCTGCTCCACTTCCTTGGGAGACGAGTTTTCCGTAATGATGGACGTCGAGTGATTCATTAATGGCTCAGAGTTTGTATTGAAACGCGGACGCTGTTGGGGGCTATTCATGTTGTTCGTAAGTGTTGACGGTTTATTGTGTTGCTTTTTTTCAAAATGGATTCAAAAAGAGAATCATTCCGAAGAATTTTTCAATGCTTCCTTCACGGATATCAGTTCGTCTTTGTCTTTATCAAAGCCGTCAAATGCATCGCGGCCTCCCAGAAACTCGGTTCGACTGAGCATTCGATCTTCATCCTGATCCATACTGTAAAACCACTCGGGAGCCACAAGCGTCGGCCTTGAGTCACCGGAATCTTCCGAAGATCGCACGATTGCCAAACGTTCTTGCAGCGTCTGATGAACGACCGCGCCGCGTGCGACACCTACTCGCAAAAGAACTGGTAATTCGGAAACGTCGACTGCTTGGTCGGCATTCCGGTCCAGTTTCAATAGCTGGTCACGGAATTCGTTAATCTCTCTTTGACTGAGGTTCTGGTTGGCGTCCTGATCAAGATGCCGAAACAATGCATTGCCTTCCGCTGTGACTCCAACAGAAATCTGGTTCGTATCGTTGGCCGGGGCTTCTGCAACCGCCGCCAAGGCGATCGTGACCGTTGGGTGCGAAAGTAATATGGCTTGACCAACAGATTCTTGTCCGCCACCTATTGGTGATAGGCCCGCCGTCGATTTCTCCCATGGCTCAGCTAACACGCAGTCGTCCAACCGAAGTATCGACTGGCTAAGTGTTTTGTTGAACCCAACATGAACACCCAAATCTTCGGCATGTTCTGACTGATTGGCGTCCCATGATCGCCAACCAACGGTTTGCGATTTCGATTTCCGTCGGGCAGATCTTGGTTTAAGGCGAGAGTGCAACTCGGTCAATTCGATCCGATTATCTGAATTTGTGTCAGCACGATTGAAAATCGTATCAACCGATTCGATCTCCGTTGTTGAAATCACGCCGTCTTCGTCCGCATCAATTAAGGCGAACAAGATGTGAGTCTCAATACGATCTGCCGCAAAATCTTGTGAAGTCCACAGCAATGCAGGTCCGTTCGCCAAGTCTGCGATGCGACGACGAAGTTCGTATCGCGTTGCCCGGTCGCCGCGCGACTTTGCATACGCAACCATCCGAGCCTTGCCTTTGGAGGCTTCTTCAAGGGCAGTTTCGGAACTCTGTCCATGCGCTATCGCTAACAACTGGTCGACGGTTTTTTCTCGGCCAGCACGAAACGATTTTCCTTCGATTAAAACATCGTACCGAATTCGAATCGGTCCAGCCGGCGTGGTCAGCTCGATACCGACCACTGAATCCTTCGCGTCGACTTCGCGTTCTACTTCCCATCGCCTTAACCGTGATCGTTGATAGTGTGCCAGTGGATTTTCTGGCGGAGCCGAACTGATGAACCCCGTCATTTCCATCATCTGCTGGTCTGGCTGTGCCTGATCTAAACCGCGTACTGGAATTCGCAGCTTTTCTGACGTCCGTTCTGTCTGTCCCATCGCAACGACACTCATCCCCAACCACGCAGTGGCGACCACAAGCTGAAGACAAGGGCGCCAACTGTGATGGAGTGACAAAGTGCGGATTGATTTGTTCAACAACGGGATCAAAACGGATGCTTGGTAATAAGTAAGAAAAAGTAAAACTGCGTTAATGCTTGATTTCGGGAAAGCTGGTTTCGCTATGCCAATAGTTCCTCGATCGGTTCCGCGTCAACCAATGCGACGGGCCTGCCGGTGTTCGTCTCGTGCTGCGACGACGGGTCGACTCCTAAAGCCGAACATAAGGTGGCCAGCACATTGCCGACACCGCATTTGTTTTCTTCGACCCTTTGTCCGTCCTTGCTGGTCCGCCCATAAGCTTGTCCGCCGGCGATGCCACCGCCGCCCAGCACGCAAGTCCACGCTTGCGGAAAATGGTCACGTCCGCCTTGGCTGTTGATCTTTGGCGTACGACCAAACTCACCCATCCACAGGATCGTGGTCGATTCCAATAGCCCGCGTTCGTCCAAGTCTCGCATCAGGGTTGCCCAACCAGTATCCAATTCCTGAGACAATGACTTCACAGATTCAAAAATGTTCGAGTGCGTGTCCCAACCGACGCTGGCGGTGGTCGAACTATCAAGATTCACTTCAACAAAAGCGGCTCCGTGTTCAATCAATCGCCTGGCCAGCAAACAGCCCTGGCCAAATACTCCTTCACCATACTGGCGGCGAAGTTTTTCGGGCTCTTTGGACAAATCAAATGCGACTGCCGAATCCCCATTCATCAACTGCAAAGCTCCATCGTAAACCGTCTTGTGAGCCAAAGCGGCAGGCGATGCATGCTGGCTAATGAACGACTGCTGTTGCATTTCCAACAACTTAAGTCGTCGCGCATTCCGTTCGGCATCGATTCCGGCGGGAGGTTTTAAACCCGGTATGTCCATGCTGGCGAAGCTGGCTGCGTTGTTATTGTTGGCGCGGTTTCCCGGAGGTTGAAATTGTCCTCCTGTACCAGTAACTCGCAGCGGACTGTAGCGCGGCCCCAGAAATCCCGGCCCCGTCGTCGAATCAGAAAACAATCGACCCTGACTTACACTAATGAAATTCGGTAACGCATCACTGCGGTCGCCAAGTTCACGAGCCAGCACAGAACCCATCGAAGGATACTTGATCGCTCCCATTGGTGGTTGCCCGGTCTGCATCAAATGTGTGCCACGCGTATGATCGCCTTCCTTGGTGCTAAGGCTTCGTATGATTGCCAGCTTGTCCGCCTGCTTGGCCAATTGCGGCAAGTGTTCACTGAATCGAAGCCCGGGAACATTCGTTTTGGTTTCCTTGAATTCGCCCCCGTTTTCATGCTCCGGTTTCAAATCGAACGTGTCCAACTGGCTCGGGCCACCACCCATCCACAACACAATGCAATGACGGCGACGCTTTGGATCGTTGGCGACACGATCGGCCAACGCAGGCAGCCACCCGCTGGCACTGACCGTACAGACTCCGGCTGCCGCTGACTTAAGCCATGTTCGTCGATGCATTTTTTGTCCTCGATTGATTGTTTGCGTCATCGTTGAATCGCCAATTTCGTCTTGTTAATGATTCATCGTAAATTCGGCGCTATTGATCAGCGCCCACAACACGTCACCCAGAGTCTCGCTCTTTTTCACGCCATCGGGTTGGCTGCCAATGAATTCAGCGTACCGCTCTCTTTCTTCATCGGTCGGTTTTCGAGTCAACGCGGCGATGAAGAGTTTTTCGATTCGCGTCGCATCATCAAAGAATGGGGCTGAGAGACTTTTCAAGATTCCCTTGGGTGCATCGGAGGTTGCCGACGCAATCATGGGTCCGTTCATCAACGTCAACGCCTGCGGAATGCCACCCTGGTAGTCAGTACGCTCGTCAATGGAGGTACGGAACTGAGCCAAGAACGCGGCTCGCCCTGGATCGGAGAATCGATCCGCGCTTGCATCGATTGAAAACGCCATCGGAACACTCACCTGCTGTCCAAGATCGGTACGCCCGGTGGCCGTCGACAGGCTATCGTAAAGCTGTTCAGCGGTCAGTGGTTTCAAGGAGATCCGCGCAAAATACTGAACGTCTTTCCAACTTGTATCGCCGCGACTTTCACTTGAAAGCTGATACGCACGGCTATTGAGCAAGACTCGCATGACTTCGCGAATATCGAAGCCCGACTGCACAAAGTAACGACCAAGTTGGTTCAACAATTGCGGACTCGCTGGCAGGTTGTGTCCACCCATGTCGTCCACCGGATCAACCAACCCTCGCCCAAACAGATGACCCCAAATCCGATTGACGGTCGCCTGAGCAAAGTGGCTATTCTTGGGATGTGTGATCCACGCGGCCAATTGCTCTCGCCGCGAACCATCGGTGACTACGGCGTTTTGCAATTCAGCAATATCCGCTTTCGTCATGCCATGCCCGCCTCGCAAGCTGACAGGCAATTTAGGTTCGATGACGGTTTCGGTTTCCGGCAGTTTGACGCTTCCGAAATCTGCGTCGTGAACTCGCAGCACCGGACTGACCATTTCGATCTTGCCTTGCGGGCGAGAAATCTGAGCGAAGTAAGCAGCCAGCCCCCAGAAATCTTCTTGCGACCAATCATCAAACGGGTGGTCATGGCACTCAGCACACTCCATCCTCATGCCAAGAAATGTCCGCGACGTTCGAGCAGCCAGCTCTTCGGCATTCATTTTAGCCGCAGCATAGAAAAGCAACGGTCCTGATTCATTAACACGGCCTTCCGCGAGCAGCAATTGCTGGACCAGTTTGTCGTACGGAATGTTGTCCGCAAATGAATCGGACAACCATTGCTCCAGTTTGCCGGATCCACCTAACCGTGAGATCGCCGTTTCATCATCGGGAACCAACACTCGTTTCCAGATTCCACCCATGTGCAACGCGTGCTCACGACTGTCAAGCAATTCATTAATCAACTGGCGGCGTCGATCCTTTGCGTCCAATTCAAAGAACTGATCGTATTGGGCCACCGTGGGGACTCGCCCGATTACGTCCAGATACACACGACGCAAAAAAGTCTCGTCATCGGTCTGATCAAAGGGAGTGACATCTTTCTCGGCCCACAGTTCGTCCACCAGTTCGTCAACACGTGAAGCCATTGCCACCGAAGATGACGGAATCGGAACGATCGGCAGCATCGTGATGGTTGGATTCGAATCTGGCCTGAGCGACTCGGGCGCATCCTGTGCGGATTCTGTAGGAGCCGACTTAATCGTGGCCGACCGACTGATTGACAAATCATGTTGCTTGGGCGGAACGTTCGAAGCGATATGCCCCGTATGCGAATCGGATCCCAACATCACAATCTGTGCATCGGAGGAAACGCCCAGATCAAAAATGTTTGCCGGGCCATCACTGGGATAATCAAAGCTAACGGTTTGCCAGCCGTTGCCAATTTCCAAGTCCGCAAAACCAAAAGAGCCTTCGCGAACGAGGCACGAAACCGGCATTCCTGAATCGGGATCAATCGTGAAGATCGCCGTGAAAACCTGAACGTTTGGCTCGGCCGACTGAAACACGACCGCCAGTTTGAACCATCGACCCGAATCATCGTCGACTCGATCAACCGACTCTGAAACGATGCTCCAATCAGCATCCGGATCAATTGACGTGTTCGCGCTGTCTGCCAGCCACGCGATCAATTGCTGATCCAGCGGTCGCCAATCCTGCTGCGATTCGGCTTGATAAATCCGATCCTCATTACCGACAAAGTTCAGTATTGTTCCCTCACGATGCGACGCAAAAACGGTCTGGCCGGCATTGCGATGAGCAAAAACCTGGTTGGAGGCAGAAGCCCAATTGCTGGTTCGACCCGAATCCGTTTGAACCCACGGTGCCGACTTGAGAGCTTTGATCATGTCCGCCCACGAAGTCGGCGGCTGGAACGTCCAAAAAGCGAACACGCCCAGCAAAACGGCAGCCGCAACGGCACCGCTAGGCCAGCGAGAAAACATTCGCGAACGAGTCTTACGGCGGTTGGTATCATCCGCCAGGCGGACTGGCGAATCATTCTGTATCGCCGGATCAGTCGACAAGTTAGGCGCACCTGACAAAGTAGATGCAAATTCGGCATCCAATTGCTGCGACAATCGATCGACAAACTGCGGATCAGGCGGATCGATGTCGAAATGTTCGCCAAGCATTTTTTGAACGAATGCATCATCACGGCGACCATCTTCTGGTCGATCACGGTCAGACGAATTGTTTGAATTTGGATTCATTAGATCGAGTTCCTGCTGGAAGGCTCGACGGGGTCGTCGGGGGAATGATTCGTGGGTGAGATCTGATTTTGTTCTCGTCTTTCAAAACGTTCTCGGAATTCGAGGCGAGCCCGATACAAGATCGACTCGACGGCTTTCTCTGTAAGGTCGAGCCTCACGGCCATTTCCCTCACTGAAACTTTGTCAAGATATTTCCATTCCAGACACTGGCGTTTCGTTTCATCCAATTCGTCCATGACGGCCATGACAACACTGGCTTGCTCGGAACGCTCCATGCTGGCCGATGGCCGGTTCGCCTGTTGCTTCTCGTGCTCAATCGCATCCTGAATGTCGGCTCGCTGACTCATCGCAACGCCCGTTCGTGCCTTCGCCCGATGGTGGTCCATCGCTTTGTGACGAACCACCCCTCGCAACCAACCGAAAAGTTTCGTTGATTCCGGATCAAGCTCGGAAGCCTTTCTGCACAACGCCAGAAGACTCTCCGCCACCAGGTCTTCAGCAACCTGACGGTCTCCGACCAACTGCAAGGCGAAACGCCACGTCGACGGCAGGTATCGCTGATACAATTCCTGCCATGCAGCGCTGTCACCCATCTGCATGGCGCGCATCAACTGAGCATCCGATGCAGGCGCATCGGGAGCGACGTGACTTGAAGTCACTTCGTCGTCGTCCTTGGCGTTCGTCATGATCGATCGCTCAGAATGGAATACCCCTTGCTCGATGACTGACTCCCGTTGGTCGCTGAATTTCAAAGCCTGACATCCTCGATAGGTGGAAGCATTCAAGGAATTTTAGTCTCAGGCTGTTGTTGGCCGTTCAAATAATGAGTCGCTTGCGGGCTGGGAATCACTCGGAGAAAAATCGAAAAACGTTACTTAGCCAATAATTACTGCCCTACGGCGGCCAAACTGCCTTCCGAGAGATCATCGCGCAGTATTATTTATCCGCAATTATCCGATTGTTTCTTGTTCGCCCACAAGGCTAGCGCAATGGATTCCTGCATGTACTCCCGATAGATCCGGCGGGCATCGGCATCATGAAGCAGAAGGTATTCGAACCGGCGCCCCTGCTTAGCCGAGATATTTTTCTCTAATCGTGCGGTGATCAGTATGTGCAATTCGTCAAAGAGGTCATCGAACGCACTTGTAGGGTCAATCATGCCAGCACCTCGTTTCGGATTGAACTGGTGATTGGGGCGGTCCGCATCGTTGCGGCGACTACTCGGCGTCGCATCTTCACCGTTGGCGTTCGTCGCAAACGAGTCTTTAGAATGAAGTGTGTCTTGACGGATGTCGTGCTCCTACGAATTTGAGTCCAACGGTGGCTACACCCAAATAGTCTGTGTTGCCGGTACATTCACGCAAAGAAAATTTGCAGAACTTCGGTTCAGGCGTTTTTAAAAACAAACTAGACGGACGTCCATCAACCGCCCTGCAGCGGGGGCGGCTAAGATAGAATATGGCCATTGGCAGTGAATATGGGCAGAACGTTCGATTCGTGTTCGTTGCGATTGGTAGAAACTCTTGATTGGACCTGCATGAGCGAAGAACCCTTAGTGGCTGAAGAAGAGTCCACTCGCTGTCTGCTTCGGACGCACGATTTGACATTAAGTTACGGCAGCGTCCGCGCCGTAGATCAACTTAGCCTGAATGTTCACGAAGGCGAGATCTATGGATTTCTAGGGCGCAATGGGGCAGGCAAAACAAGCACGATTCGTATGATCATGGGAATCACCAAGCCCGATCATGGCACGATCGAGTTTGGTGGCAATTCACTTAAACGAATTCGAGTTCGCGAAAAACGTTCGATCGGCTACGTCTCCCAAGAACAGCACATGTATCCTTGGATGACATGCAAACGCATTGGCGAATTCGTCGGCGGTTTGTTTCCAACGTGGGACGCTGCAGAGTTTGACCGCCTCATTTCGGTTCTTGACCTTCCACCGAAACGAAAAGTCTCGCACTTGCCAGGTGGAATGCGAGTCAAACTGGCTTTGGCACTTGCGTTGTCGCATCGACCGCCCATTCTGGTTTTGGATGAACCGACCGCGGGATTAGACCCGGTCGCGCGGCGCGAGTTCTTGGAGATCATTAGCCATCAAGCGCGACAGAGTAATCGCACCACATTCTTTTCATCACACTTGATAGACGAAGTCGAGCGGGTGGCGGATCGTGTCGGTGTGATCCATCACGGAAAACTAGAATTCGAGGGTTCCCTGGATCGACTTGGCTTGGAAGTTCGCCAAGTTGTGCTGCCGAGCGAAGACCCCGAAGAAATCGACCGAGTGAAACAACTGGCCAGCGACGCAAACCTTCGCTACCTGCGAAAGGGCTTAGGCAAATCGAATTCGCTTGTGCTGCACGGCACCGAAGAATCTTGGGCGACGTGTGCAATCGAATCATCGCGGATTGAGCCCGTTTCACTTGAAGATGCATTTATCGCTTTAGCCAGTGAAGACGCCAAGTTGTAGATTCCAAGGTTCGTGTATTTTATGCAAATCGAAATCGGTTTTTCGCCATCATGATTACTTGCTTGATTCGAAAAGAGATCCATGAACACCGCTGGGTGCTGCTCGCATTTTATCCGTGGTTCGATACAGGCGAGATCTCCGTGCTGCCGGAGCTGCGTCACTGCGTTTCTTTATCTGCCTAATTGATAATTTCCGGGTTACAAATCCGCCGTCAAAGCATAAAAAAACCTCGCCCATTTTTCAGTGGGCGAGGCTAAATAGATTCAACGAGTTGACTACTGGTTCAACTGTTCTTCGATCGTTTCCTTGGAAGCACGAGTACCCAAAGCACCCCACAAACCATAGGGGCTCTGAGACCCAGCCGGTGTAGCGCCTGGTACGTCGGGTGACAGAGTGACTCTTGGTACGGTCTGATCCCCAGCTTCAATCGAATCGGTAATAAAGACGACCGCTCCATCACCCATCAAGATATGACAACCACCTAGGTGGCGGCTGCTAGGCGGCGCGATGCCTGCGGCACCCAAACTTTGGGACCCAGCACAAACCCGTTCGTTGGGAGGAAGGATCGTGCACATCCCGGACAACAGCGGCCTTGCAAACGCCCATCGGTATCCACGACCATTTTCTGGGTCGGTAAGCAAGGTTTGAGTGCCCCAAAATTGCGGACGCTCGGGGTCAACATTTACACAAACATCAACACTCAAAACACGGTCCGTCATCCGCCGACCATCAATGTTGGTAGCTTCGAAACCAGCCTGAGTTCGCTTGTCACGGTCTCCTAGGTCGGTCGCAATCTCACCCGCGGCAATCGTGTTGGACAAACCATCCAAAACGTCGCGGAACCGAGTCTGCTGGCGCATCACGAACATCCCACGCTGGGCAGCTCGAACGGCCAGAAGGTTGTTGATACCTCGCTCTACGCCGTTATCAAGCAATGGACCGAAGTGTGATTGGTGGGGACTGTCGCCATAGCAGTAGGCGTAGTTCGTTCGTCCCTGAGCTGGGAGTCCCTCGCCAGGATCACTTGGGCAACGCAAGGTTGGAATGTTGGTCAACCATGGTTCGTAGCGGAAGGCGTTGTGATTATTCAAATTCATTATTGGGTTTGGACCCATCGCGTTCCAAATGTCATCGGTGGTGCTGGAGTCACCATCTGCATCCAACGGATTGGAGATTTGCTCCCACAAGCCTTGCTGCTCGAAGAAGGGTGTCAAGCCAACCAGCCAGTTCAGATTCAAAGCATTTGCGTTGGTTATCGGAACAGTGCCGCCAGCACCATTTACAAGTGCTGTACCGCCTCCCACGATTGGCAAACGCTTGTATGCGGAGTGGTAATTGTGAACCGCCAAGCCGATTTGCTTGAAATTGTTACTGCAACTCATCCGTCGAGCTGCTTCGCGAGCAGCCTGTACCGCCGGGAGCAATAGCCCGACCAAAATGCCGATGATGGCAATCACGACCAAAAGTTCTACAAGCGTAAAACCCTGCTTTTTCGTAGATCTCATTTTGTACCTTTTCATAAGGACATCGAATAATAAAATTTGCGGAAGATAAAATCCCGCAACATTCTCTTAACGAGAAGATACACGACAAATACCGTAAGCGAAACCCCGCGATTTGAGGTTTTCCTAATAAAACGCAGGGCCAAAGGGAATGACGCACGCACGCCCCCGACCCCCTGTCGGCTGTAACTGAACAGCCCTCCAGGGATGGAATTGCCCCCTCTTCAGGAATCGCATCCGTGTTCATCGATGGCAGATGAGACCCGTGCTTTGCCGAAGCTAGGTCATTGCGTTTCTTGATCCAGCCTAATCAACAATTCCCGGGTTACCTGTTGGCAAAAGGAACCACGGATGAGTAGAAATGAAAAAAGGACCTAAGATTGATTCCTAGGTCCTTTGAATGTTTTGTGAGAATTGTCGGCGTTATCGAGCGCCGTCTGTATCCCCTTCTTCCGTATACGCTTCCGCTGCCTCGGGATGTTCAGCAATGTACGCGCTTATATCGTCCCGTTTTATGGCCGTAGATTCGTCGCTGGAACAACCACTTATTCCAACAACAAACACTGCCGTCAGAAGTACGAAAGCCATCGAGATATTTTGTTTCATAGAAATGTCCGTCAAAAATTGGGATGGACGAGAGAGAGTAGAAAAGCCTCGCCTATTTTTCAATAGGCGAGGCTCAAAAAGTTTGACTAGTTGACTAGTTGACTACTGGTTCAACTGTTCCTCAATCACTTCCTTGTTAGCTCGGGTACCCAGAGCACCCCACAAACCATATGGGCTCGCCGAGCCAGGTGGTGTAGGGCTTCCCACGTTACCTGCTTGAGTAACCCGTGGCGCGGTCTGATCCCCAGATTCGATCGAATCGGTAATGAAGACGACCGCTCCATCACCCATCAGGATATGACAACCACCCAGGTGACGACTGCTAGGTGGCGCGATGCCTGCGGCAGCAAAATTTTGAGTTCCGGCACAAACCCGTTCGTTGGGAGGAAGGATCGTACACATCCCGGACACCAGCGGCTTTGCAAACGCCCATCGGTATCCACGACCATTTTCTGCGTTGGTAACTAAGCCTTGAGTGCCCCAAAATTGCGGACGCTCAGGGTCGACATTGACACAAACATCAACATTCAGAACACGGTCCGTCATCCGCCGACCATCAATGTTGGTAGGTTCGAATCCAATCTGAGTTCGCTTGTCACGGTCTCCTAGGTCGGTCGCAATCTCGCCGGCGGCAATCGTGTTGGACAACCCGTCCAAAACGTCACGGAAACGAGTCTGCCGGCGCATCACGAACATTCCACGCTGGGCAGCCCGAACCTCTTGGATGATGGTGGCTGATAGGTCTTGGCCGCGGTCATTCAATGCACCGAGGTGCGAGTGGTGAGGGCTGTCGCCATAGCAGTAGGCGTAGTTCGTTCGTCCCTGAGCTGGGAGTCCCTCGCCAGGATCACTTGGGCAACGCAAGGTTGGAATGTTGGTCAACCATGGTTCGTAGCGGAAGGCGTTGTGATTATTCAAATTCATTATTGGGTTTGGACCCATCGCGTTCCAAATGTCATCGGTGGTGCTGGAGTCACCATCTGCATCCAACGGATTGGAGATTTGCTCCCACAAGCCTTGCTGCTCGAAGAAGGGTGTCAAGCCAACCAGCCAGTTCAGATTCAAAGCATTTGCGTTGGTTATCGGAACAGTGCCGCCAGCACCATTTACAAGTGCTGTACCGCCTCCCACGATTGGCAAACGCTTGTATGCGGAGTGGTAATTGTGAACCGCCAAGCCGATTTGCTTGAAATTGTTACTGCAACTCATCCGTCGAGCTGCTTCGCGAGCAGCCTGTACCGCCGGGAGCAATAGCCCGACCAAAATGCCGATGATGGCAATCACGACCAAAAGTTCTACAAGCGTAAAACCCTGCTTTTTCGTAGATCTCATTTTGTACCTTTTCATAAGGACATCGAATAATAAAATTTGCGGAAGATAAAATCCCGCAACATTCTCTTAACGAGAAGATACACGACAAATACCGTAAGCGAAACCCCGCGATTTGAGGTTTTCCTAATAAAACGCAGGGCCAAAGGGAATGACGCACGCACGCCCCCGACCCCCTGTCGGCTGTAACTGAACAGCCCTCCAGGGATGGAATTGCCCCCTCTTCAGGAATCGCATCCGTGTTCATCGATGGCAGATGAGACCCGTGCTTTGCCGAAGCTAGGTCATTGCGTTTCTTGATCGTTGGGTGTTTCTTTTTCCCGGCAGCCACATTGATCGCGCAGCAACGGCCTGCTCCCGCTGATTCTTACCGCGATGGGGTGGCGAACCTGGCGATTCGGAAAAATACATCCAAGAAGTCGCTGACAATTTGGGTGGCGAGTCAGGAGACCGTCTGTACGCTCAACTTGCCGCTGATTTGGTTCGGTTTTTTCCCATTCTTAGAATCTTTGATTCATTGTCGCTGGACATGGACCGTGTGACGCGAGGCCTATTACTGACTCGGCCTGAACAAGACGTCAGCGTCAATGGTTACTGCTGCGTGGTCGCTTGGCACTTCGCCGAAGACCACGATGAAGAAACCAACCCGCCCTCATTTCGTGACTACGCCGTGGATTCGTCGTCCGCGCAAAAAACCGAAGACCGCGTCAGTACGATCAGTGGTGCGAGCCGCTAAAAAGACGAAAGCTGCAAAGATCGCTCGGTCGCGCAAATCGAAGACAAACACCCGTCGTCCTCGAAAGCCCGCCCCCCAACCCCTCTCGACCCTCTCCCAAAAGCCCCCGTTTTTGATAGACTCCCCCAACCTTCACCTCCTTTGATAGGTCCGTCTGCCATGAACGAGCCCGAAACCGAAAACTCTAACCA
>CAZZDZ010000031.1:19521-27647 GCA_964652675.1 uncultured Pirellulaceae bacterium | reverse complement strand
GGCGGTTTAGATAGGGGAACCTTCTTCGGAGGGTGCCACCCCACCTACCGTTGCCGCTGGAGTGACCTTCACGGCTCTATTGTTGCGGCGGAGCAGTAGGCGTGAGACAAAGTATCGGTCGTAAAATATGGGACCACGGAAGGGACCGAAGACACGGAAAAATGAGGTCGCGGTTTTGCGGTAGCCATTTCAAAGTTGTCTGTTTCCGTGTTTTCAGTGCTTTCCGTGGTCATGCTCATTGAACGAATAATCCGTTCGATCGGGACGCTTGGGTGGTGCAAAAGCTGACAAGCGGGCCAAAGCCATTAGGTAAAGCTGGATCTGTGCACGATGCTTGTCGTTGATTGACGACAGTGCCTTGGGTTGGACGACTGCCTTGACTAAAAGGAAATGCGATCACCTGGCCGACTCCGTCCCAGGCGTACCGGGTGGTGGAGACATGGATGCCGTCTTGAGTATTGTCGCGCTGATCGAATTGGCTGGCGGCTTTATGCGAACCTCATGCCAAGACATCTTTCACGACGTGACCGTGAACGTTCGTCAGTCGACGTTCCAGGCCGTTGTGATAGAAAGTCAGTCGTTCATGATCGAGCCCCATCAAGTGCAATAGCGTTGCGTTGAAATCGTAGACGGTTGTCTTATCAACGGCGGCTTTGAATCCAAACTCGTCGCTTTCGCCATAGCTGTGGGCTTTTTTGACGCCGGCTCCGGCCAAGAAACAGGTGAATGCGCTGGGGTTGTGATCGCGACCGGTTCCGTTGGCTTGCAAAAATGGCATCCGCCCAAATTCGGTTGCCCAAACGACTAGCGTGTTTTCTAGCATGCCGCGTTGTTTCAAATCCGCAAACAGTGCTGCGGTGGGCTGGTCCATGATCTCAGCTTGCATCGCATGCGTTTTCAAAATATTCGAGTGTGAATCCCAGTTGGTGATCCCGTTGCCACCGGCTGGATCGCTACCGTTGAATAGTTGCACGACGCGGACGCCTTTTTCCAACAGTCGCCGCGCGAGGATGCAGTTCTTTGCGTACTCGCCGCGCAGTTCACTGCCACCTTCGACACCGTAGGCTTTTAACGTGTCTGCGGTTTCGCCAGACAAATCCATCACATCGGGAACCGACATTTGCATCTTGCCAGCCAGTTCGTAGCTGGCGATGCGGCCTGCCAAATCAGCATCTCCAGGGAATTTTTCCAAATGCCTCGCGTTCAACTTCTGCAACAATTTTACGGTCGCCCGATCGGCTTGCGGTGAAAGCGATTCGGGACGTCGCAGATTGAACGGAGGATTCTTGGCTGTGAAATCAGTCCCCTGAAAAGCAGCGGGCAGAAACCCGTTCCCGAAATTATTTTTACCGCTTCGGGCTAGTCCGCGTGGGTCGTTAATCGCAACGAAAGCGGGAAGCTCTTGGCTTTCGGTTCCCAATGCATACGTCACCCAAGCTCCAAACGACGGAAAGCCTTCCATCGTAAACCCCGTGTTCATGAAATTTTCGCCCTGCGGATGAGCACTGGTATCGGTGCTGAGCGCGTGCATGAAACAGAAATCGTCGACGTGTGCGCCCAAGTTTGGCAACAAGTCTGAAACCATTTTGCCGCATTCGCCGCGCGGTTTGAATTCCCAAAACGGTTTGGCTATGTTCCCCGATGGGCCCTCGAAAGTCACAGCTGGCAATCCGGGAGGTTTCTTGCCGTGCAATTTCGCCAGCGCGGGTTTGTAGTCGAACGTGTCGATGTGGCTGACCGCACCAGGGCAATAGATCACCAGCAATTGTTTGGCGGGGACGTCTTGGTGCGCACGGCGTGGCGCGTACGGATTGTTGGGGTCAATGTCTGGGCGAATCGGCGTCTTGCCACTGACAGTGCGTGGTTCGTCCGCCAACAAACCGTCGGCAGTCAGCAAACTTGCCAACGCCACGGCGCTGGTTGAAAGTCCGGCTTGGTTGATGAAGCCGCGACGATCAAGCAAACGGCGGCCGTGTGGTGACAAGTTTTCAGGATTCGACATTTTTAGCTTGGCGAGAGAACAAAGGACTCATTTTGAACAACCGTCCATCTTAATACAGTTTGGTTCGATCAGGCGATCAGTTCGTTGATCACTTCGCCACCAAATTGGCTGAGCTGTTTAAATCGGCCTGCGTGATAGTACGTCAATTTGTTGTCGTCCAATCCCAGCAGCCGCAGCAACGTGACGTGTACGTCTCGCAGTGGGTGCACACACTCGACTGCTTTTTCGCCAACTTCGTCGGTTGCTCCGATGGTGTGGCCAGCTTTTACACCGCCGCCAGCGAACCACATTGCCATCGCTTTGGCGTTGTGGTCGCGACCGTACGATTTTCCTCCGCCACGCAGACCATTGTCTGGAGTGCGTCCGAATTCTCCGCAGAAAAACACAAGCGTGTCTTTCAACATGTCGCGCCGTTTCAGGTCCGCCAACAAAGCGGCAATCGGTTTGTCGACACTGCGGATCAACGAACCGTGGGCGCGCTGAATGTAGTCGTGGCTATCCCAATTTCCCGCGTACGCTTGAACAAACCGTACGCCTTTTTCGACCAAACGCCGCGCCAACAAACACTTGCGACCGAACGAATCCGTTTTCGCTTCGCCAACACCGTACATCTGGAGGGTTTGTTTGTCTTCGTCCTGAAAATCCAAAATACCTGGTACTTCTGTTTGCATTCGGAAAGCCAATTCATAGGACTTCATTCTGGCACTCAGGTCGCTGCGACCAGGTCGCGTTTCGATATGCTGCTTGTTCAGGGCGGCAAGCAAATCCAAATTACTGCGTTGACGTTGGCGGGTAACCCCCTGCGGCGGATTCAAATCCAGAATCGGACTGCCTTCGGGACGCAACGGAGTGCCTTGGTATTGAGCTGGCAGAAATCCGTTGGACCAGTTGGCCGCACCGCCTTGCGGGTAACTTGTTCGTGGCAAGACGACAAATCCCGGTAGGTTTTCGTTTTCGGTCCCCAAGCCGTAGGTCACCCAAGATCCAATGCCGGGATCGCCGCCGAAACGGTTGCCAGTATTGATGTGGTAGCAAGCGGTTGGGTGGTTGACCGATTCGGCTTGTGCGCCGCGAAAGAAACACATGTCATCGACACGTTGTTTTAAGTGGACCCATTGATCGCAGATGTCCGCGCCGCTCTCGCCTTGCTTAGAGAACTTGAATGGTGTTTTCACAAAGTAGCGTTTGCCCGATGACATCGAACTTTCTTTTTCACCGCTGCGCGAAAACTCTTGCAAGTGGCGTTTGGTCAATTCGGGCTTGGGATCGAACGTGTCGATGTGCGACGGGCCGCCTTCCATCATCAAAAAGATGCAACGCTTTGCTTTGGCGGGCAGTTGGGGTGCCTGCTTTTGGTCGCCAGCTTGTTCTGCTTGTAGCATCGCCGAAAAGGCAACGCTGCCCAAGCTGGCGCCAAGCGAATACATCACATCGCGTCGCGTCAGGATCGCCGGTCGATCATTGTTCTTTTCGCGCATGGTGTTAGTCCAAGTAGGCAAATTCATTGGAATTGAAAAGCACGAGGCAAACTTGCGCCAGCCCGCGAGTGTTCGCGTCGACTTGATGCGGTTGCAAATCGGGAACGTAGTTTTCAAAGGCCGGCATCTTTTCGATAAAGTCGTACGGCTCGCCCGTTTTTTCAGCCATCACGGTGCGTTGGGTTTCGGTCGAGTGCTTTGCGGCTTTGTATGTCTTCGTTTTTTCTTCTTTCGTCGCCGCTGCCCAATGATCCAGACAGGCTTGCTGCTCGTCCTTGGTTGCATTGCGGCCCAATGCCAAGCGGAACGCACGTTGAATCACACCGTCGCGCGATTTGCTTGTTTCTTTTGATTCAGAATGTTCTTTCAATAATCGGGCGGCAAACGCCAGCGATCGATCCTGTACTGTCTGGGCATTCATCAACGTGAGTGCTTGGGGTGCGACAGTAGACGTTTCTCTAAGCTCACACGACTTGTCGGGGCCGGGTTGATTGAATGTCTCGAAGAATGGATCGCGTAGACCACGAATTTTTTCCGCATAAATGCTGCGTCGGTTTCGCAGCTTGGGAATGGAATCAGGCTCGTAGACCGAAGCGGTGCCGCCCATGATTTGCCTCGGCTGCATCGCGACTTCGCGGTTGATCTCTGGACGACAAGGAACTCCGCCTACTTGCGGGTTCAATTCACCGCTGGCGGCCAGCATTGCGTCGCGAAACTCTTCGGCGGTCAGGCGTCGTGGAGTGAACACGGCGTAGTATTCGCGTTTGGGATCTTTGGCGTCTAACGTCTCCAGGTCCTCGTGGCGTGAACTGCGTCGGTAGGCTTCGGAGGTCACAATCATCTGATTTAGTTTTTTGATTGACCAATTGTTTTCTATAAACCAGTAGGCGAGATAATCCAGCAATGCAGGGTGGGAGGGTTGGCCGCCGGTCGCGCCAAAGTTGTTGGGGTTGGCCGCCAAGCCTTTTCCAAAGTGCCATGACCAAACGCGATTGACGATCACACGCGCGGTCAACGGATTTCGTTTGTCTACGATCCAGTTCGCCAACGCCTCGCGGCGCTTGCCCTGTCCATCGGGGAATTTGGCGACTCGCATTTCACCAAGAGAAATTGCGGCGCTGATTGGCGCCGGGTGAACCGGATCGCCGGCCGAAAACGCATCGCCGCCGGTCAGGATCGTGTCCTTTTCCATGACGCCTTTTTCCCAAGCGGATTTTGGCATTTTCAGACGTGCACTGACGTTTTTGCGTTCGATGGTTTTTCCTGTGTGTACCGCGAACGCGATTGGCTTTGTCTTATCTAGTTCCCAACTGTGACGGGAAATGTTCTTGGCCATTCGTGACAAAGACGCTTCGTCGCCGGGGTCCAACCCGTTGTCGCCGACTTTGGCGTCGCCGGCTTCCTCTTGACGGTTTTTGTTGACGCGATCATTCAGCTCTTTGCGTTGTTTGCTGTAAGCGGCAATTTTGGCTTTCGTCCATTTTGCGATCGGGGCAAAACCCGTTTTGTTTTCGCCGGGTAAAAAGGGTGCGTTGCGGTCTGCGAATTGCGTGGTCGAAAAAACAGCCATCATGCTGTAGTAGTCGCGTGTCGGCAGCGGATCAAATTTGTGGTCGTGGCATTTGCAGCATTGCAGCGGGTGTGCCAAGAAAGCTTGTCCGACCGAATCGGTCACGTCGTCCAGCCATTGTTGGCGCGTAACGCGAAAGACACTCATGCCGGTTTGTTCCCACGGCCCCATTCGCAGAAAACCGGTGGCGATTAGGTTCTCGGAATTCGATGCATCGATTTCGTCACCGGCGATTTGTTGACGCACGAATTCGTTGTACGGCAAGTCGCGATTGAACGAACGAATGACGTAGTCACGATAGCGCCACGCATTGGGTCGCGCATAGTCGTTCGCAAAACCGGCCGAGTCGGCGTAGCGGGCGACGTCCAACCACATTCGCCCGAAGTGTTCGCCGTACTGGGGTGTATTCATCAGATGCGAGGCATAAATATCTGCCATCACATGCGGCGCCGGGTCATAAACTTCGTCGAATCGGCGAACGAGTTCGCCGTCCAAGTCCGGTGGCAAACCGGTCAGCCCGAAACTCATTCTGCGAATCAGTTCCGATGACGTTGCGCCGGGGGCAGGTTCAATCCCGAGTTCTTCCAGTTTACGGTCGACATACCAGTTGATCGGATGCACTGCTTTTGGCAGCCGCTCTACCATCAACGGGCGATAGGCCCATAGGTGTTCGCTCTTGTAGCGTCGGTTCGTCCAATCGTCACCAAGTCCGCCGGATGTTCGAACGATTTCGCCTTCGGCGTATTGAGCCCGGATGGCAGCAACACGCTGGTCGTCGGGCCACGGTGCGCCTTGGTTTATCCAATCGCGAATCCACCAGGTTTGTTCTTCGGTTAACTTCTCCGCTTCTTTGGGCGGCATTTCGTAGTCGGTAACCGATCGCGTTGTGGCAATGTACAGAAAACTCTTTTCGCCTTGTCCGGGCATCAAGACTTCTTCCGCGTACGAATCTCCGCCTTGGATCAACGCGTCGCGCGAAAGCATGTTCAGACCGCCTTGGATCTCCTCTGGATTGTCGCCGTGACACGCGTTGCATTTCTCTGCAAACAACGTTTTTATTTTCAAAGCGAAGAGTTTTTCGCCCGCCGTTGGCTCCTGCGTATCGGTCGGCTCCTGCGTATCCGTAGTCTCAGTATCGGTAGGTTGCTGTGCAGATGAGTCGCCGCAAAGCAATCCGCATACAAGAAAGGCGACAAGAATCAGTCGGGCGGGCAACGCTTTACTCATCGGCTGAAACCAAGATCATCAAAGAAACACGATGCTGCCCAAATACTATGGAGCCATTGTATACGAAGATGCCAGCAGGTATCGCAGCAACGTTTTGCAGTAGCGTTTCACTGCGAAGCGGCTGTCTCGCTTGGCACGTTTGATTCTGGTTTGTGAGCAACCATTGCGGTTCTTGTGAATTTCGCTGGCAGGTGCTTCAGCTTGAATTTCATTGCTGTGACCTCGCAGCCCGCGTTTTGCATGATGGATTGCATCCGCTGCAGCGAGATGTTTTTGTAGTGGTAGCGATTCGACACAAACCGGCCTGTGAGGCTTTCGTTCATTTCGATATTGATCAGTCGCCCACCGGGGGCCAGCAAGTCGATGAGACCTTGGAGGCTTGATTCGGTATCCGATGCATAGCCGACGACCGCTCCGATGCAGATTAGATCGAACGAGTTGTCGTCTAAGTCCAACACCGAGTTGTTCAGCAGTGTCATTTTCTTGGGGGTAGAAATATCAGCCACGCCAACGGTGATTCGTTCAGGGTCGATTCCGCGTACGTTCGCGTTGGCCAGTGTGGCGGCCAAAAAATTGCGTTCTAAGTCCGTCGCATGCAAAGTCGCACCAGCAATGCGCTGCATGAAATGCAGCCCCAGCAATCCGGTGCCACAACCTGCGTCCAAGATTCGAGCCCCGCCAGCCAGGGGAAAATCCAGGCTGCGTAGAAAGCGATCGATGCTGCTCTCGTAGCCCAGCGACTTCATAAAGAAATCGTACAGGCGGCTGCTCTTGTAAAGTTTGGGACTGATCATTCAAGCCGAATTGCGAAGTGCGCGTTCACCGGAAAACAGCGACGATGATAACGGACATCCCTCCGCTTCACACGTTACACCAGCAAAATTTGCACGTACCGTATCCTTTCGCTAGCTGCATCTGTCGCTACCTGCAGCACTGCGGCATTTTGCATTGGGCACTTTGGGGATACCTTATTGGCCTCAGCCCTCTCCAGGGCAACGCACTTTTTGAAACTGGGCACGCATTCGGAATACCAGCACGCAGCGCGAGCAAGTGAATCCTCGGCATTTACTGGAGATTCACTTGCTGGCGCTTCGTGCTAATAAATCCTCTAGCTGATCGATTGACTTAAGCACATGGACCGTTTCTCGACTTGCCGCATTGCGACACGCACGCGTGTACTACTTTTGTTCGCTGTTTTGCTGAACGCGACCGTCACGTCGGCACAAGACACAGGTCCATCGATCACCGATCGCCTGAAAGAACTGTCGTCAGTCATTGATGTTAAGTCGATATTGACCGGCGCTGACGACATCCATGTCGACAACGACCCGGACAACATGCGGCGCATGCAATCCGAAGGCTTTATCAAGCAGTCAGCGGCATTTGGTCGATGGGGGCACATCAAAGATCGCTACAGCACTTGGACGAATCATAGCAATCGACTGATCCCTTTGTACTCGTTTGGTTTTTCGTTGGACGCATTGCGTCGCGAAGGCAGTGCGTATGCGAATTCGGATCGGCTGAAACGTATCTACGGTCACGTTCCGTCGGGAACATTGAATCCCGACGCGGATTACTTTGACCAGACCGACATTTATCGGTTGCAAAAGGGTGCCATTGCGGCGGGGTTCAAGAACATCATCGTGATGGTATTCGACGGAATGGATTGGCAGACCACTCGCGCCGCTTCGCTCTACAAAACCGGCAAAGTCGCTTACACAAAAGGCCGCGGCACTGGACTGTCGTTTCAAGATTTTGATTCCGCGACGACCGACTTTGCCCTCGTATGCTCGAGCCCCTACAGCGAGACGATGAAACAGGATGTCAATTCACAGCTGGTGCTGGATCA
>CAZZDZ010000031.1:0-19421 GCA_964652675.1 uncultured Pirellulaceae bacterium | reverse complement strand
TTCAAAGTCGGCATGGTGACGAGTGTTCCGATCAGCCACGCCACGCCGGCTTGCGCGTACGCCAACAATGTTTATCGCAAAGACTACCAAGACATTGCGCGTGATCTGATCGGATTCACTTCGGCGTCACATCGCACTGATGCGTTGCCGGGCGTCGACGTATTGATCGGGGCCGGGTGGGGCGAAACCAAAGAAGAAGACACCTATCAAGGAAGAAATTTTCTTGTTGGCAACATGTACCTTCATAGCGAAGACTTAAAGAAAGCCGACGTGGCCAATGGCGGACGCTATGTCGTTTCACAAAGAACGAAAGGCACCGATGGTGGCAAAGGATTGATGGCGGCGGCGAAGCGTGCGGCAAAACAAGGCGACCGCTTGTTGGGTTTTTACGGCGTCAAATTGGGACACCTGCCTTATCAAACCGCGGACGGCGAATTCAATCCAACCGTCGATGTGACAGGCATTGAAAAGTACACCAAGGAAGACTTGGATGAAAATCCTACTTTGGCAGAGATGACTGAAGCCGCACTGACGTATATGCAAACGGCAGAACAAGGATTTTGGCTGTTGGTGGAAGCGGGCGATGTTGACTGGGCAAACCACGCAAACAATGTCGACAGCAGTATCGGCGCTGTGTTCAGCGGTGAAGCTGCGTTCAATTCGATCATACGCTGGGTCGAGAAAAACGACGGTTGGTCGGAAACTGCATTAATTGTGACTGCAGATCACGGGCACTACATGGTTATTCAAGATCCAGAATTGATTGCCAAAGCGGGCAGGGAGCAGCGCGGAGAATAATTTGGTCGTGCAAACTTCCAATCCAATCTGGTTTTTTCACAAGGTTTCTGTTATGGTGACGCTGTCGTCGCACACCGGCGGGCGGGTCGATAACCCGATCGCCGGCGTGTGACATGAAGTACTCAGTACTATTTCGTGTCACCGTCATCGCCGCAATCTGTTTTCACTTGCGTCTATCCTTTCGCCCACAGGTAACTTGGCAAACAAGTTTCTCGCGATAGGTAAACAGCAAGGTGTCTCGATTTTCGGTGTGACTTGGCAAGAACCATTTTGGTCATGCTTGTGAGTTCACCCGAATCCCAACCCGATCCCGATCCGCAAAAAGAATCCAAAAGCGATTCTTCAAGTGAATCAAAGCGCGAATCAGTCCGCGATGCGCACGCACCGCTAGAGACGGAGATTCACTTGGTCGAGGACGCTGTCGAAGTCGGTGGTGATCAGGCGTCAAAGATTCTGCGATGTCAGCAACTGGTCGACTATCAATTCAAAGACGAATCGCTGCTTTTGTCCGCGTTGACTCACGCATCGAGCGCCTCTAACCGTTTGGCCAGTAACGAGCGACTGGAATTTTTGGGCGACGCAGTCCTGGGGCTAACCGTTTGCCAGTGGTTGTTCGAGGACTATCCGGAGTACAGCGAAGGCGATTTGACAAAAATCAAGTCAGCCGTTGTCAGCCGACGTGCCTGCGGCAAGATCGCTTGTCAGTTGGGACTGGATACTTGTTTGATCGTTGGCCGAGGCGTGACACGAAACCGCAGTTTTCCCCGCTCGCTGGTCAGTGATGTTTTCGAATCCATTGTGGCGGCGATGTACTTGGATGGGGGCGCGGAACTTGTGCGTGATCGCCTGAAAAAGTGGTTGGCCGAAGAGGTTCAAATCGCGGTCGAAAGCCAAGGATCCAGCAACTACAAATCAGCGTTACAACAACACGCCCAACGAGAACTATCCAGTACGCCGATTTACCGGCTGAAGCATGAGTCTGGGCCGGATCACCGCAAGACGTTTACGATCTGTGCCGTGATCGGAGAACGTGAGTTTGCCGCCGCGTTGGGCAACAACAAAAAAGATGCCGAGCAGCGAGCAGCCGCGAACGCTTTGGCCGAATTAAACGGTGACAAAGAGATGCCGTTTCTTGCGACCGGCCCGAATCCGCCAGAACTACTCGGTTAAACGCAAAAACCTACCCGCAAAAGATGCGAATAGGTTTTCAGCGTTGTTTGCTAAATCGCGTGTCTCTATTTGCCGTAAGAACCGAAATCCGGTGGCAAGACATAAGGTCCACCTGGGATTGATGGCGTCGACGAAGCACTAGGTGTTGGCAGCTTGACTTCCGGCAACTTAACCTTTGAAAGATCGACCTTCGGCAACTGAGGTGTCGGAAGCTTTACTTCTGGCACGATGGTTGGAGCCGCTGGTTTTGCAGGTACCTTTGGCGTCTTGGAACCCAATTTGGCACTTGCGAATCGCGAAATGGATTGTGTCGTTTCCGAATTCGTTCGCATGGTTGCTCGCTGAACTGGAATTCGATTCGTACGACTTGTCTGTTGGCTTACCGGACGCACTGTTTGCACAGGTTTCTGCTGAGCAACTTGACTGATGTCTGCAGCTTTCTTTCCCACGTTAGCGATCGCATCCGGCCCGTCCATCTGCGTTAGCAATGTTCGTGAGCTCTCGACCGCTCTGGCAATCGAGGAATCCGATTTAGACTGAGGCGTATATTTGAGTGCGGCTTGCAATTGCGTACGAGCGTCATTCAACTGGCCACTTTTGTGATGCAAGTAGGCCATGTTGTAGTGTGCAACAGCGGGCTTATTATTGCTCGCCAGCACTTTGTAGGCACCGGCGGAATCGCCTGCTTTGAACTTCACACTAGCCAAGTTGTTTGCGTAACGCGAAACACCTGGCGAAAGTTCAAGGGCCCGTTCCAGCATCATTGATGCGCTGCTGTGATTGCCAGCCTTGCTGTAGGTCAGCCCCAAGTCATTGTGAAGTGACGGGTCATTTGGTTTTTGCTTGATCGCTCGCTGAAAGAACTCGATCGCTTGCTTGTTATTGCCATCTTTGAAGTGCAATCGAGCGATACTGGCCAGCGCGCCATGGTCGTTCTCTTTAACCTCTAGCGCCCTTACGTAGCTCTCCATCGCTTTCTTGCTGTTGCCAGTCGACTCCCAAAGTCTGCCGTTGGCGACAAATACTTCAGGCCCAACCTTGCTTTTGTGGTCCAATCGCAACGGGTCCACATTGCTCACCGTCTTTTTCTTGCTGTCTGATTTGTCTGCAAAGACGCCGGTGACAGCTTTCTTGGATCGATCAAGCACGTCTTTGCTCTTTGCGATCGCAGATTCACCATCGGCTTTGTTTTGCGAAATCTTCTGCGCCGAAAACGGGTTCAGCGAAGCAAGCGAAAAGCTTCGGCCGTTAGTGCAGCCGGTAGCAAAGATCGTTGATCCTGCCAGTAAAGACGCGAGTAGTGCTCTACGGATTTTTGTTTGTGTGGTCAAAACATGTCTCCTGAGACATGACTGCCGCTGATCTGGGTAAAAAAGAGTGGAACCATTGCTTGCGGGAAAAAGCGATTGTGCCAACAGTAGTAGTCGGCGGTTTCCCAACGAAACTTCAACATGTTCCGGTTGTACAGCCAGTGATTGCACAAAAAGCGACCCTGAGTGGTTCAAGGTCGCTTTTTGAATTGATATTGAGGGCATTGGACGTCTTTTTGCTAGACGGCCGATGCTATTGCTGAGCTGATCCAGCCGTTCCAGCGGCGCTGGTCGATGGCAGTTTGGGCTCTGGCAATCCTTCCAACCACGCTCGGTTGATTTGCGTCGCCCATGCACCCGAAGAATAGGTTGGCTCTCTTTGTGTCACCAATACTTGCACGTTGTGGCCATTGTGAGTGCTCGCAAGGGTTTCGCGAACCGACGCCATGCGTTGCTGAGTTTCTTTGTCGCTGCGACCACGCAGGACATAGACAACTTTGCGATTCGCTGGAGCTTGGGAAGCGATCCAGGCAACGCGATTGTTACCAGCCGCTTTTAACGCGACGTCGCCCTCGCGAAACAAGTTGTTGCCAATCGTATTGTTTAAACGCCAGCCGTTGTTCTTCATCACTTCGAAAGGCGCGACGACATGCATCGCATCTAATTCGTTGAATGGATCAGGCCACGCGTTATTTCGATGCAAACCGACGTGCATCTTGTGAAAAAAATCTTTCAAATCAGCGCAAGCCGTGCTAGCAGTGACCGAAACTAGCATCACTGCGATGAGGGTCCGTCCGTAAGTTGCAATCCGTTGCATGTTAGGCAGTTCCTTCCGCCTTCGGCTGTCCGTGTCAGACGATGTGGTATTTTTGAGAGTGTTGTTTTTTTGAGTCGGCGCACACGGCACGTCCAACCTAGCTAGTGATCGGCAAATTCACTGCTGTTCTTTTCCTTACAACTGCTACCATCCCAAGCCGTTGGAATCGTTACAGCTTTCCAATTGCTGTCATCTTCGGTCGAAGTTGCGAAGCCATCGCATACGCCCATTCTTGTCGCGTTATGCAACTAGAAATCAAGCTGGGCAATATTCAAGTTGGCGAATTTGCGGAGGTAAAAGATCGGGATTGCGGCTGGGCAAACCCTAGCGGATGAATCACGCGCTCCAGAATTTCCACCATGGTGCTTTGGGGGGCGTGGCACGACGAACACCCAGCACACCAAACTCTTCGTGCTCACCACCGTGAATGGGCGCCATTCGCAACAAGGATGCTTCGATTAATTCATCCATCATGCTATCGGTCTGTTCGGTGCGGCGTAGATGCACCCGCCCAGGGAACTGTGCCATCGCAGCAACAACGGCTGACAGCACATCGCGGCAAGATTTTGTCGTTCCAAAATTATTGATGACGAAAACGTTAGGCACTTCCTGGAAGCCATGGATGTCCGCGTAAACCCACTCACCATTGGCTTCTTTCCAGCCGTGAAATTGTCCAGCCATTTTCGCTCCCCGCTTAGAGCCATTAAGTAAGATTAGTTGGAGGCCACACTTTGCCGCCAAAAGACGAGACCCTCAGCGTAGCCGAAATCGAAACCCGCTGCTCTATTGAATTCTCAATTTGTATGACGCGAACTCAATAGTGGCGAACGCGTGTACACATGTTGCTGTGATAGAATTCACAAACCAAGGAGATAACAGGAATGTAGTCTCGCTGTCAATCTTTCGTGATCGCGAAATCCAAGGGTTGTTTCGCCCCCAAAGCCGTCCATTTTCATGTGTGTTTGGGTTCTAAAATATCGGATCAGTTTCACGGACGACGAATTTGCGAACACTGCCGTCGGGGGGTGGTTCGATGATCTTGTTTTTTGCATACAACGAAGAGCGTTGCGATGAACCGAATAAAAATTCTTACGCTAGCAGGATGTTTTTTGATGCTGAGCCAAGCCAAATCGGACGAGCCGAACGTTCACTCCGGTTGGTCGATCGCAATTCACGGCGGTGCTGGATCGGCCGCAACGAAGTGGGATGACAAAAAGCGGGCGGTCCGCAAAGCTGGCCTGGAGCGTGCTCTGACCGCCGGCAAGGAAATCCTTTCCGAAGGCGGGAAAGCCATCGATGCGGTCGAGGCCGTGATCAAAGTCATGGAAGATGACGCCAGCTTTAATGCGGGACGCGGGGCCGTGTTGACCGACGCTGGCGAAGTAGAGCTGGATGCTTCGATCATGGATGGCAGCAATCACCAATGCGGTGCGGTCGCCGGTGTGACGCAAACCCAAAACCCAATCTCACTTGCGCGACGGGTTATGACACAGACCAAGCATGTTTTGCTGACCGGAGACGGAGCAGATGAATTCGCTCGTCAACAGAAAGTCCAGTTGGTCGAACCTGATTACTTTCAGACCAGTTACGACAACACTTACAAACGGGTTGTTCCACCCGACAATCGCGAAAACGACGAACTTCACTTTGGCACGGTTGGTTGCGTTGCCCTGGACTCCCATGGAGACTTGGCAGCTGGTACGAGCACCGGGGGGACTTCCAAGAAATTGCCGGGCAGAGTCGGTGACTCGCCAATCATCGGCGCCGGGACTTATGCGTCAAACGATACTTGTGCGGTCTCGGGAACAGGCATTGGCGAAGAATACATTCGCAATTCTGTCGCGTACGATCTGGCCGCGCGAATGCGTTATGCAAATCAATCGTTGGCATCGGCAGTCAATCAAACGATGAAATCCACATTGGAAAAAGGCGTCGGTGGCCTGATTGCGATCGATCACAATGGCACGATTGTGTTGCAACACAATACGCCAGGAATGAGCTGTGGTGCTGCTGATAGTTCTGGACGATTCGAAACGATGTTTGCCGTTGACGATCCAAAGAACACTCCTGATCAACAGTCACCCGCGTCACAGGCAACTGCAGAAATCACCGCGTTGATACAGCAACAGGCGGCAGACTGGAGCAACGGAGACATCGACGCGTTTATGTCTGCGTATTGGAAAAGTGAAGACCTGACGTTCTCATCAGGCGGAAAGGTTACCCGTGGTTGGGAAGCCACCCTTGCCGGGTACAAGAAAAAGTACCCCAACAAAGAGACAATGGGGCGAGTGACGTTCACCGATTTGGAGTTTCTTGTCCTGAGCGAGTCCGCTGGTGAATCTGCGGCTGATTCACAAGCACCCTCGTCCATGCAGGTGTCGGCCATGCAAGTAATTGGAACTTGGCAGTTGGAGCGAAAAGAGGCCCCCATAGGCGGCAAGTTCACTTTGGTTTTGCGAAAGATCCAGGGCCAATGGCGGATCGTTCATGACCACACGTCGCTCAAGCCTCAGTAGCGAACACGGCGCTCAAAACAGCCAAACGGCTCCAACACAGATACAGGTGTTTATCTGCCAAAACCTAAAGAAATGCGGAAAGGCCCGACTTATGGCGAGTTCGATCGAACTGAGCTGATTTGTTTTGCATCTTGCGAAAACTCGAATACTCTGGAGTGTTATTTCTACGCATCGACATGGGTGCCAAATAGAGACGCCCAAGGCTTCGAAAAGAGATAGCTCACGTGGAAACAACTTACCCGCACAATAGCTTCATCACGGGTACAAGATGCCTGGGTTATTTGCTGCTGGTCTTTCTGACATCGTTTGGTTTGGCACACGCCGAGGTGGTTGAAGCCGTCTCGCTTGCCGACTTTCTTTCGGACAACAGTTCTGAAACGATGGCATCCGATCTGCAGTCCGCTGTCGATTTTTATGACCACGTTGATGTCGAACCGTGTTTGGGCCAATTACGCCAAGCGGCTCGTTCCTATCCGTCTTTGCCCAAACCAGAAATCATGCTGGCGGTTTTGCACTGCCAGGCTGGGCACCTGCAGGACGCTAGAACCACACTTGATCTAGTTGCCGGCGAATCGTCCCGCGACCCGACATTCCTGTTCACGCTTGCTCAAATCAATGCGCGCGAGAAGCGTTGCGTCGAATCTTTGGTGCTAATCGAACACGCGATGAAAATCATCGAAGAGTTGACGTGGCCTGAGGAGCAGAAACAGAAGTTTGTTCGATCATGCAAGCAGGAAAAAGTAACGTTGTACGAACTGATCGGAGACTGGCAACAATCTGCGGATTTGTTGGAGTCATTGATCGATGAAGAAACCGCCCAACCCAAGTTGAGCCACCGGTTAGCCAAGTGTTATTACAAAACAGATCGTGTCGACGATGCGATTGCAGAACTGTCAAAAAATAGTGATGCACTTAAAAGTGAAACGGAAAACGCCGACACAAAAACCGATACCGAAAACGGCGAAAGCGGCTTGGGGGACAAACACAAGCAAATTCCTGAATTGATCGTCGCCCAGTGGTATGCCGAGGATGGGGATAGTGCTAAAGCGGAGGAGATGTTTCGGCGTGCGACAGCAAATCAGCATGACCCATCCATGAAGCTTGTGCTGGCGAACTACATTCTGGATCAGGGCCGAATCCCTGATGCAAAATCGATCATTGAGGAATTGCCAGAACTGACTGGCGAAAATGCGGCCCGAAAGAAGCAGGTCGAAGCTCGCATTGCGACTTGCTTGGGACAGTACGCAGAAGCCGCAAAGCTGTTGGAAGAACTCTATCGTGGTGACCCATCCAATATCGAAATGGCAAACCAGTTCGCTCGCGCCATGTTGGTTTCAGATTCTCCAACCAGCACTGCCGTGGGAGTGGACATTGCGACTGCAAAAGCCATTCAAAACCCCGACCGCTTTCTTTCTCGTGAAACGTTGGGTTGGGCTCAGGTCGTCGCCGGTCAATCGCGAAAGGCGGAGCAAACCCTGCTGGAAATCGCGGCGGTGCGTCCTCTGTCTGCGGACACCGCCTATTTCACTGCACGGGCACTTGCGAATAATGGAAAACGGAGTTTGGCCCGGCAATTGGTTGATCGAGCACTAGACACGGTGGGCCCATTTGATTTGCGACTGCACGCGAATTCATGGGTGAAGTCCGAGTTCGATTCAAAATCTGAACCCACTGTTGATCAAGATTCCGAATCAGTCGTAACAGTCAATGAGCCAATTATTGACGAACAAGGTCAATGATCTGTTCCAAAATTAGCCGCGCAACCGCGGTCACGGCCGCATTGCTATGCATGGTGCTTCAGTGCGCGCATGCCGATGAGCTGGTGGTCGACACCAAGGTCGAATCAGACAGCGTGATTGAACTGATGACGAGCCTTTCGGTTCCCAAAAATCAGGTTCCTGTTCAATCAGACATGGTGGATATTGTGGTAGCAGGCGTCAACTTGGGTCCCCGGCGTCTGAGCCCGCAGTACTCCAATTCTTCTCGCTACGCCAATTCACTTTTTGAAAGTCAATTCGCAAAGCCGCGAAAGGCGAAGGTCGAAGAGATCACAATCATTGGTGAAAGATCTTCTGCTCGCGACGAGTCGACTGACGATTTGGTCAGCAAGATTCAGATTGCCGAAGCTGCTTTCTTGCAAGCAGCCCCGTTTAAAGCAGCCCCGTTCAAACCCGTGGTCTTTCAGGATAAACCTGTGCATACGTTTGAAAGATTGAACGTTTCGCACGTGCCTGCCGACCTCAAGCCGTTGCAGCGAGCGGACGAAGTAAGACTTGATCAAATCGACTTTCGAAAGATCGTTTCCCACGATGACGCTTTACAGCAAACGAGCTATCTGGAATCAGAGGATGGCCAAGAAATGTTTACGAACGATTTAGTGCATTTCTTGGAAGTCGCAGGGTTCAAGGCTCGTTCATCGGATCCTCCTGTTTTACCGGAGACACTCACGCAGAGCTTTCCACCGCTTGCTTCTCAGGAATCAGTTCGGTTGAGTGGCAATCAATCGGTGTTTTCAAGTTTCAACAAACAGCAAAATCCAGGGCTACGAGTCGATTCGAGCGATAGTAAGACGTTCGACTCACTCAACGATGATCTCCTTGCAAAGATCACTTCATCAGCAACTCTTTCCTCGCTCGAGAACTCTCGCGTAAAATCTGATTCGATCGTGACGAATGCTCAACGCGATGAAAACCGAATTGCGCGAATAACCAACGAAGTTTTTTGGAACGATCCGTTCGCGATTGTTGCCGCTGGAGTTTGTTTTGCCATCATGCTGACCGCAATCGCTGCGTGGTCAGCTCCTGCCTTTTGGCGTGGTTAGTTTTGCTACGCGGCTTTGCATTGATAGATGATGCCGGAGCGTTTGCGTTTTAACTGTTCGATCGCGCCGACTTTTTTCAGCACGTAAGCAACCTGTTGGGCGACCCACCTTGGTCGACCGATTGCTTTGGCGATATCTGCGGTGTCAAACGATACCGGTTGGTCACCCCACGGGATTAGATCCAGCAAATCCGCTGGCGAACGGAACTCGTACGTCCGCTCGATCGATTCCAAGCTGACATCGTAGACTTTGTACTTCTTCTGTCTCCAACGTCGCTTCTTGGCAGGTCCACGGATTTGCTCCACATGAACCATCGGAACTTCGAACGTCAGATTTGGATCTGGAAAGACACGTGTGAAGTAAATCAGGTCTTCGAAGATATCGAGAATGTTCCCGCGTTTGGGGCTCATTCGACGTGAATTCACCTTGCCACCTTTGCGGGCGATCTTGGCGATACGCGTGCGCGCGATAACGGGCTTAACGACGCGTAAACGATGCCGCTTGAGCAAGTCTTGGCACTTACTGCTGATGGCGGACAAAGATGCACACTGTATTTCGATCAGCTCATCGTCACGAATCGCATCGATACGATAGCGACCAAGCACAACTTCGGTGTTCTGTTCGCTACCGGCGTAGCAGCGTTTAAGTTGCTGATGCAGCGTTGTTTCCATAGTGCTGCTCAGTTGTTTCTATATCGCTGCTCAGTTGGCTCGCAAAAACACGGTAACTTTTTCACGAAGCCGTTACCGACGAATCGTTACCGATGAACCGAGTGACAAAATGCCAAACAAGTCTTTTGCATGGTTGCCTGCCAAGCTGATGCATCCTTTGTTTGTTGCCTGCTGCGGAGTTGGGCTGCCGTGAATGCATAGTTGATTGCCTAGATCCATCCAGGCCGACCCGTAGGGGTTTTGTGGACTCTCTGGCGGAAACGCGATACCGGATTGGTCATAGTAAGTGCGTTTGGATTGCTTGTCCAAAATCGTGAACGTACCGGGAGCAGGCGACGGGCTGGCACCAATTGCCACTGGAAACCGTCCCGCGTAAAGGTCGCCGGCAAAAACCGTCAGTTCCTGTGAGGATAAATCGATTTCTGCGGAGAACGGACCCTGGATCACTTTCAGTTCCGTGCCAGGCATCACAACCAACGGGTCTTTGATGCCGTTGATATTGGCCAATAACTGCCACGGCACTTTGTACTTTGCGGCGACTTCCATCAGCGTTTCGTTGGTGCCAACGCGGTGTGGTTGCTGGATCAAGTGACGATCAGAGTAAATGACGCTCTTGGCCAACGGGTCCAAACGCGAAAGCAATTTTTGTCGTTGCGCTGGCGCGATATTCGGAGCGCTATAAAAAACGCTTAGAGTCGCCAACGCTTCGCTTAGCTGATCGTTTGAATATTGACGATCTGCAGTCTTAAATGCGTTTTCCAAACCCAAGTTGTTTGTTGGTGCTCCCAGCGAAGGCAGATTGTTTGTCGGTGCTCCCAGCGAAGGCAAATTGTTTGCAATTGCATTTGTCGCCGTGTTGATAGCGGCCGGCGCCAAATTCGTCATGGCGGAATCGAGCGAGTCCATCGATGGAAGCGAATCCATCGTCGGCAGCGAGATGTTCTTGGTGGCTTCTGCGACTTCTGCCGCCTTGTTTACAAATGCGTTGCCGATGTTCGAATCGAAACCGCTGGTTCCGCTGGGCTTTGGCATCTGAAAAGTGCCTTGAGTCATCGGGTAGTCTTTACCCAAATCAACGCTGGCGTTTTGAATCGGCGTGGAGACGCTTGGAAATGGTTTGGGCGAACCGCTACTAACCGTATGGCCTTGCAGTGAATTCGGTCCATTGAGGGTGGGACTTTGCAACTGAGTCGTCGCATTCTGATTGAAGGCGTTCCCAAATTGGGATGCAGCGTTTTGCAGCGTGTTCCCATTCGTTCTTGGAAAATCGATCGCTGGGGCCTGGGCACCCGCAAGTGTTTCGGACATCCCTGTATCGATGCCCAACGAATCTTCGATCTCCAACAACCCTGCGTATTCGGGCGGTACGGGCTCAGGCGGTGTCGTCAGCGAAGTGTATCCGCCGTACATTACGGTTAAGAGTAGAACGACAACTGCGGCGGTTTTAATCGTTTGCACGACTGTCCTCCATGACGGGGCCGACGAAGGGTTGTTTGGCTGTGGATGAAAAACAAAATTTCGTTAAGCGCAAGCATCTTGCTCGCTTTGTTTCACGGTACCCAAAGAAACTCGCAGGTTGCTAGGTCAGTTTCGACACTCCAGCAGATATTACTCATCGCCCCAATACCTCCATTGCAAGCATAGACTGTGACCCGCCCCAACATCATTTTCATCATCACGGACCAACAACGGTTTGATACCATTTCGGCGTTGGGCTATCCCCACATGGACACGCCGAACTTGGATCGCTTGGTCCGCGAAGGAATCACGTTCAATCAGTGCCACGTCACCGCTGCGTCTTGTGCGGCGGCGCGAGCAAGTTTGTTCAAAGGTTACTTTCCGCACACGACCGGAATTTTGAAAAACGCGGACCGTTGGCGTCGCAGTTGGATCGAATTGCTGAACGATTCTGGCTACTACTGCACCAACATTGGCAAAATGCACACTTGGCCATTCTTGACCGAGTTGGGATTTCATGAACGTTTTGTCGTTGAAAACAAAGACCGATATTTGGAAGGACGCTATTTCTTTGATGAATGGGATCGCGCACTGCGGTTCCGCGGTTTGGTAAAGCAGCAGCGCGAGCTTTATCGTAAACGCAAGGACTACCAATCTGCGTTGGGCGCGTTTGATTGGGAGTTGCCCGAAGACACGCATCCAGATGTTTTTGTTGGAGACATGGCCAAATGGTGGATCGACACCAAGCCAAAGCAAGATCCGCTGTTTTTACAAATCGGATTTCCTGGACCGCATCCGCCATACGATCCGATTCCAAGGTACGCAGAACCCTATCTGAAAAAAGACTTACCGCTGTTGCCGGTTACCAAAGAGGAATTGGATTCCTTGCCACCGGCGCTGAAAGAATTGCGACAACACAACCAAGACATTGACCATGATTCGGTAGTAATGGATTTGCATCCGACCGAGCAACAACGGCATCGACAACGTGCCTATTACTTAGCCAACGTGACGATGATCGACGAAAAGGTGGGCGAGATCATCGAATCATTGGACAAGAAAGGTTACTTGGACAATTCAATCTTGATCTTTACCAGCGATCACGGCGACTGTTTGACTGACCACGGCCAGAGCCAAAAGTGGACGATGTACGAACAGATCACGCGTGTTCCGATGATCATCTGGGCACCGGGCAAATTCGGCAGCGCGCGGGCGGTCGATGCGCTCGTCCAACAAATGGATCTTGGCCCCACCATCTTGGACTGGGCGGGGATCGATGTGCCAGAGGACTGGGAAGCACAGACGTTGTCCCCAGCGTTAAAAACAGATGGCAAGTTTGCAGGTCGGGACTATGTCTATTGCGAACAAGTCAAAGATGGCGTGCTAACGGGCTGTGAATTCATGACGATGGTCCGTGACAAATCACACAAATTGGTTCATTTTTTGGATGAACCAGATGGGCAATTATTTGATTTGGTTGCTGACCCTGACGAACTGACCAATCTTTGGCACAATGAAACGGCCAAGGATCACAAAGAGCGTCTGTTGACCGAACTGCGCGAATGGCGGATACGCAGTGGCGTGAAAACCAAAGACTGGTGCAAAGACGCCCGCTGAACACAGATTTTCAAGTTACAAGAAAAACAATTCTACTCAACCCAATTCAAACTGACATGAATCGATCGTTTTACTCACATGCTTGCTTGACGCTGGCGTTTTTGGTTACGGCTTGCTTTGCCCAAATGGGAACGGCACAAGAGAAGGTTGCGGGCATCGATCAGTCCTTGTTTAGCAAAGACGTCAAAGCGGGCGACAATTTCTATCTTTATGCCAACGAAAAGTGGTTGAACGACACTGAAATCCCTGGCGACAAATCCAACTACGGTATCTTCACCGTCCTGAACGATCTGACCCAGGAACAGGTCAAGAAGCTAATTGAAAACGCCGCGAAGTCCGAAAGTGGCGAAGGTTCAGCGGCACAGAAAGTCGGGGATCTGTACAACAGCGTTTTGAATTTGGAAAAACGTAACGCAGCCGGCATCGATCCGATTCAGCCGTTATTAAATCTGGTCGATGACCTAGAGAACGCTGAGAAGATTTCCGCTGCGATGGGCAGCTTGGCGCAGAATGGAATCTACGGACCGCTCGCTTCGTACGTCAGCGTCGACGCACGCAAAAGCGATCAATACACCGTCTACGTGACGCAATCCGGACTGACGTTGCCCGATCGCGACTACTACTTGGAAGACGAAGAGCGATACGTCGATTTGCGCGGCAAGTTGGTTCAGTATGTGACGGAGATGTTGGCTTTTGTGGATTACCCAAACGCCGCAGAAGCCGGCAAGAACGTGTTAGAGATCGAAACACGCATCGCAAAATCACAATGGACCAAAACGGAGAACCGTGATCCCGTAAAAACTTACAACAAAAAAACGCCAGAAGAAATCGCCGAACTGATGGGCGACTTTCGCTGGGATGCTTACGTCAGCGAAACCGGATTTGATTCACAAAAAGAATTCGTCGTGCGTCAGCCCAGCTATTTCACCGAACTGAGCAAAATGCTCGCCGATGTCTCGCCTCAACAATGGAAAGACTACCTGACCTTCCAGGTCATCGATTCGTACGCGTCAGGACTGACAGAAGAAATCGAGCGTAAGCACTTTGATTTTCACAGAACGGCAGTCAGTGGAATCAGTGAACAGGAACCCATGTGGAAACGTGCCGTGAGTACGACCGGCGCAGTGGTGGGCGAATTGGTTGGTCAGATTTACGTCGAAAACCACTTCAAGCCGGTCGCCAAGAATCGCATGAACGAACTGGTCGAAAATCTCAAGCGAGCGTTCGAGAAACGCATTGGAACTCGAGATTGGATGGGAGAGGGCACCAAAAAACAGGCCCGCGAAAAGCTGACAATGTTCACGACCAAGATCGGCTACCCCGATCAATGGAAAGACTATACCAAGCTGAAAATCGTTCCAGGCACACTGGCGACCAACTTAATCGCTTCAGCCAAATTTGAATACAATCGCGATTTGGAAAAACTTGGCGGGCCGATCGATCGCAACGAATGGCACATGACGCCACAAACGATCAACGCATACTATAGCCCGACGATGAACGAAATCGTTTTTCCCGCCGCCATCTTGCAGCCGCCATTTTTCAACTTGGATGCTGACGATGCGGTCAACTACGGTGCAATCGGTGCGGTGATCGGACACGAATTGAGCCATGGCTTTGATGACAAGGGCAGCAAGTACGATGGCAAAGGGAACTTGCGAAAATGGTGGACTCAGCAGGATCGCGAAGAGTTCGAGCGACGCGCTGAAAGTTTGGTTGATCAGTACAACAGATACGAAGCGGTCGCGGAAAACTTCGTCAATGGCGAATTGACGCTTGGTGAAAACATCGGCGACTTGGGAGGACTGAGCGTAGCCTATGAAGCGTATCGACTCTCGCTAGATGGCAAAGAAGCACCCGTGATTGACGGCCTGACTGGGGACCAACGATTCTTTTTGGGTTGGTCTCAGATTTGGCGGCGTTTGTATCGCAAACCTGAATTGCTGAAGCGATTGGTGGACGACCCACACAGCCCAAGCGAGTTTCGAGTCAACGGAATCGTCCGCAACATGGATGCATGGTACGACGCGTTCGACATCAAGCCGGACGCAAAACTGTACCTAAAGCCAGAAGATCGAGTTCGAATCTGGTAGCGGATGAATTTCGCGAGGCTGGGTGGTCGGCGCGATTCAGTTGGACTTTGCGAAAATCGACGACAATGGTTCGTCGATCGCGGTTCAGTCGCTTTGGCTGATGCAATACAACTTGGATGCGGTGCGAATCAATAGCTTGCCGTCTGCGACCGCTGGGCAAGCAATGGTGAGTTCCTTCAAGCGATTTGTTCCAAGCAATTTGTACTTTGGGCCAGCTTTGACGACGTATGTCAAACCATCTTCGCTGAGGCAAAAAATCATTCCGTTGTACGCCCACGGCGAAGCAGTGAACGAACCGCCGGGCGAAAAACGACGCTTGCGATAAACCAATTCGCCGTTCTTGGCGTTGTGGCAAGTGATAAAGCCTTGGTCGTAAACCGTATACAAATAATCGCCGTAGACAACTTGAGTTGTGTTGTAAGCCGATGCCGTCGGCTTGTACCACTGGATAAATTCACTGTCGTCGAAATCACCATCCGGAGTGATGTCGCCCGACGCACCAGGCTTGATCGCAAACGTGGGCCGATGCGAATCACCGACGTAGCCAGATGCGATGTAGCACATCCCGTGGGCAACGAACGGTGATGGGATCACGAGACCTGACATTTTGCCATCGAATTCCCACAGAAGTTTGCCGTTCAAATCGTACGATCGGTTCTTTTTGCGCCCGTTGACCACGATCTCGGTTCGCTTGTCGTTTTCCCAAATCAACGGCGTCGCCCACGAATGTGTTTCGTCACGCGCGGTTCGCCAGTTTTCTTTTCCCGTTTCGGCGTCAAACGATGCGATCCACGACGGACCAAAATTGTCGTAGACGACAAAGACTTGTCCGTCATGCACAACCGGCGAAGACGCGGCCCCATAGTCCATCAGTGTTTTTTGCGGCGCGATGTCACGTTTCCAAAGCTGTTTGCCGTCCAAGTCGTAGCAGTACAGCCCCAAATCTCCAAACAAAACGTACAGTCGCTGGCCGTCCGTGACCGGTGTCTCGGCCGCATAAGAACTCTTGGGATGCCGTGGCACTTTTGGTTCGCCCACATGCGCCTCGTGGTTCCAGATTTCTTTGCCGGATTTCAGGTCGTAGCAATAGACCATCCAGTGGTGGATCCCTTTGGCTGGATCGCGAACGCCTTTGCCCAGATAGAGTCCTTTGGATGGTTTGATGTTGTCATCGCGGTCGGCAACCACGCTGGCGATGAAAACTTTGTCGCCCCAAACGATCGGACAAGCCCACCCAAGCCCAGGAACATCCGTGGACCAAACAACATTCTTACTTCGGCTCCAAACCGTGGGCAATCGTTCGTCGTCAGCATAAACGGCTGTCCCATCCACGCCACGAAAACGCGGCGAGTGCATTTGATTGACCAATCCAGCCGTCTTTACTGCCAACGTCACAGGGACTGCTTGGGCAGCATCCTCAAGTTTCGTGTCCGGCACTGAATCTTGCGCCGCTGTGACAGCAAGAAAGACAAAGGATAGCGCCAGTGCGCCAATGATTCGACGGAATTCCATAAAGAAACGCTTGGGGTTTGTAATACTCAATGGCGATCGCTAAAAGCGTCCAAAGAATCAGGATAAATTGTCGGCTTCACCGACTGTCGCTCGTGTCATTAGATCATTCAGCCAATCGATTCGAAAGGTCCAAGCGAATCAATCGCAGGCGTTCTGTCCAGAGGGTTTACTAGCTCGCAGCGCCAGCAAGTGAATCTTTTGCAAACGCCAAGAATTTACATGCTGGCGCTGCGAGGCTGTGAGCTTTTTTACGCCGGAGGCCGACACAATTGTGTTTGCGCCGCCATGATTTCCCCTGGGTCAGCGAAAAGTAACTGTGTCGGCCTACGGCCTTTTGTTCTGAATTCGGATTCAATCTGGTGGCTTACGCCACCAGCTAGGGTTGTGCCGGCCTCCGGCCTAAAAATTCACAACCTATGCGTGCTGGTATTTCGAACGCATCCCAGTTTCAAAACGTGTTTGCCCTGCCGAACTTTGTCTACACAGCTATGGTGATTCCCTCAGGCCCTCTTCGACTTGCGGTAAGTCATCGAGCGATTCGAGCCCGAACAGGTTTAGAAAACGTTCGGTTGGGTAGTAGTGCGGGATTGCCCGTCCGCCTTCGGGACCTTTTTCGCGGCGCATTTCGATCAGTTGTCGACGCACCAATTGGCTCAGCAGCGATCCGCTTTCGCGTCCACGTTGATCTTGCACGACCTGTCTCGTGACGCCCGGTTGATACGCCACCAACGAAAGCACTTCGATCGCGCCTTGCGTTAAACGGGCTTCGCGAACTTTTCCCAAGAACGATCGTCGAATCGGTTCCAATGCTGGCGAGATCGTCATGCGGTAGCCCTGTTCGTCGCTGACGATGCGAAACGCTTGTTCCGCTTCCCGATAAGATTCGTTTAACCCGTCAATGATCTCGACGACTTCATCGGGTGTCACGTCTCGCATCAATGATGCAAGTCGTTGTTCGGTAAATGACTTGTTTTCAGGGTGACCGACAAACAAGGCAGCTTCGATGATGGCCTCGGGCGTGGCGACTTCGTTCTCTTCCTCTTCGTCGTCAACGTATTCGTCCGCGTCCTCTTCGTCTTGCGTTTCCTCGGTCTCCGTTTCTACCGCAGAGAATGATTCGGGATCGTGTTCGGCGGCCGCGCGTGCGTAGGCTTCGCCCAAGTTATCCAAAGACAACTCCGTCATATCGTCGTCGGCAGATTCGTCATCAGCAGATTCGTCGGGCGTCGTTGTCATGAAAGTTCCTTTTCTACGTCTTCGTCTGCCTATCCCGCGCGGCTTAAACCCACTCTTGCGTCGTGGGCTTGATCACAATCTCGGGGACGTTTGCTCTCGCGGGTAGGCGACAAATCGAAAGGACGACCGATGCAATGTCTTCCGGTTGAAGAATCGAATCCTTGTGCTCCTGCGAGACTTTCACCGGGCGTTGATCCAATATTGGCGTGTTGACTTCGCCCGGGTAGACGTTTGTGACTCGTACGCCTTCGTCACGCACTTCGTTTGATATGGCGGTTCCCATTGCGGTCATCGCAAATTTGCTGGCACAGTAGGCGACGCCTGCCAGAGTGATCGCACGTTTTCCAGCTACTGACGAAATGTTGATGATCAATCCATCTTTGCGTTTTCGCATCGCTGGCAAAACTTGATGGATGCAGCGGTAGGCACCTGATGTGTTGATTCGTAGCATGCGCTCCCAGTCATCGGGCTGCATCGTCGACATGGTACGGTTTTGAATATTGACTCCCGCACTGTTAATCAGGATGTCGATTTCGCCAACGTTGCTGTGCACATCAGCAAAAAACGCATCGATGCTGTCCGGATCAGCGACGTCGATCGCGTGAGTCCGAATGGGATGCTGGGAGGAAACGGATTTTGAAAGCGTTTCCAGCGGTTCGGTTCGCCGTCCGCCAACAGTGACGTTGCATTGTGCCTCGGCAAGAACTTTTGCGATGCCCGCGCCGATTCCTGTGCCACCACCCGTGATCGCTACTACTTTTCCAGACAACTCGCTCACGCGCCGGCACCTATTTTATTGGATCAAAAACTGAAGGAAGCGGGGTAGCTTACCAAAACAGCATTCAGTTCCGATAGGTTGACCGTGGGGCACAGGGTAAGTCATTGCGTAAGCGAGGGACTAATGCGTTCGTGTCCCTCGCTTACGCATTTTGAAGTTGCACTTTTACAAAAACGCTTTGAGATTCGTTTGATCGACTGTGTGAATCAACCAGAAAACCAGCTGCGAAGCAGCGACAGCATATAGCCCCATGCGTTAGCATGGGGTTCGACGCATCGCACCACCAACTCTCGTTTTTTCCGTCCTTCATCGCCGCCGGCGGCGGCGATGAAGGACGGAAAAAACGAAACCGATAGGGGGACGACCGTAACCTCGGGCTAATGCCGCTAATGCCCGAGGCTATATGCTGTCGCCACTTCGTGGCTAGCTTCATGCGGTTACCAAAAATTCACAGCCTGGCAGCGACACAAGTGAATCTCCTGTCAACGCCGAGGATTCACTTGCTCGCGCTGCGTGCTGGTATTTCATATATGGTTCATGGTTTGTAATACGTGGCGGTCGCCGTCATCACTGGTGTTTGACTGGCCACAAACTTAACCACGTTGATTTTGCCAGCGACCTTGT
>CAZZDZ010000030.1:0-27849 GCA_964652675.1 uncultured Pirellulaceae bacterium | reverse complement strand
TGAACCTAGCGAACACGCCCCCAACGAAGGCGAAACCCCCAACGAAGACGAAACCGTTGACAAGCGAAAACGCTCGTTTGATCTGGCACTTGGCAAAGCCGAACGACCAGTTGAATACCAATTCGTCACCAGCATCGGAACGACCGATGTCTACCGTTTGGATGTGCAACCACTCATCGAAGCAGAACGAATTGAAACAACGGTCAAACCGCCGACCTACACACGACTACAGGAGCGAACCTTTACGTCAAAACGCGTGAGTGTTTTGCAACGCTCCAACGTACAGGTCACCATCCAAACCAATCACCCGTTGAGCAAAGTAACGCTGGAAACGGGAAAGAAATCGTCGCAGCTTCAACCTATCGAAATCAACCCTGGCGACGATCCTTCCCAATGGACGTTTGAACTTCCGAGCGAAAATTCGATCCATTGGAAATTTTCAGGCAATGGCGTCGATGGCACGCCAATGAAACCCGTCAAAGGACGCCTAAAAGTTCGTTTCGATTCACCGCCCAAACTGTCTTGGAACGATCCGCCTGACGAAATAAAAGTTCACACGTTGACCGAAGTACCGATGCGAGTTCACGTAGCCGATGACTATGGCGTAACGGAGTCGGGGATCGTATTCCAATTGGGCGACGAAGAATACACGTTGACCGAATGGGAAATGGAATCCGTTGGCGACGAATCAGCGGGCGCTAACCCAAAAGTCACTACTCGCGTTCGGTTGGAAGAAATCTTGCCGCTGGAGTCGTTTGCATTGTCGGAAAGGGATTACATCGGCTACTACGCGTACGCCGTTGACAATCGCGAATTCGGCCCGCACCGAACCGAGTCGGATATTCGATACCTCGACATTCGCCCGCTACGTCAATTCTACAACGAGATAGAACTGGAGCCCGGTGAAGGTGGTGCTGGGCGAGTCCTCGTCCAACTTGATGAAATCATTCGTCGCCAGCGTTTTCTGATCAATCGAACCGTGCGATTGGTTCGTGCCAGCAGCGATGACGTGTCCAAACAGCTTGGCACAATCGACCGCATGGTGGAAAGTGAAAGTGAACTAGCTGGTTTAACGCGTTTCCTTGCCGAGTTCTTTATCTCGCGTGGCAATGACGATGTTGAAGCGCTCAACCAAGCTGAATCGGCGATGTTGCAAGCGTCCGATTCGCTCGCGGCAGGCAGTTTTGATTTGGCGTTGGGTCAAGAAAAAGAAGCCCTGCAAGCTTTGGCCGAAGCCCGCCGGACTTTGGAAATCACACTCATCAAGAACGCAAGTCGGCAGCAGCAAGCTGCCCTTCGACGTCTTGCCCGTCAATTGCGACAAAAGCTGCGCCGCGAGCCTCCCGAAACAGAGCAACAACTTGCCGATTCGATTCAACGCGTCGCGATGGACCAAAGGCTTCTCGGCCAAACCGCAATGAAAATGGCTAAAAGCCAAAACAACTCGCAATCCAACATGACTGCTAGCGGCACAAGTGGAAAACCGAACCCAGATACGCCCAACAGTTCGGAAACGAACTCGAATGAATCCGATTTAGACAAAACCGAAAACGAAAACACATCAAAAGACGATGGCCAAACCGGCGACGAAAAAGAACCAGGAACACCCGAGGAACAAGAGTCAGATTCGGGATCTGACAGTGGTGATGACGAAAAAGAAATGTCGGCGGAAGAAATGCAGGAAGAACTGTATGCACGCCAAATTGATTTAGCCGAACGCATGCAAGCGATCGAAGAAGCGCTGGCAGATCGGCTCTCCAAATCGCCATTGATGTCCGACCGGATGCAAGACGCAAAAGCGTCGATGGATGAATTGTCTGCAGCGGCCCGAGACGGTGAACTTGAACGACTCGCTGGTGGCAGTCGGGACTTGGCCGAACAGCTAAAGGAAATTGGGCTACAGCTTCAAGCGTTAGCTGCAACCGAGCCGGTTTCGCGAATCTCCTCCGTACGTGACCTGACGGCATCCATGGGGAAGATGGAACAAGAACTATCCCAAGAGTTACAAAACTCTGGCACGGGGCAAGCTTCACCAAAAGACGAAATGGATCGTTTGAAAACGGCTATGAAACGTCGCGCTGAAACAATCGAGGATGTGCTCAACGCGCCGACCGAAGTCGGGGATGTCGCCAGCAGCGAAGTGAACGACCGATTGCAAGAACTCGCCGACGAAAACGAATTCATGGATCAACTGGCCGAATCCAAAGACGCAATCGATCAGTTGCCAAAAGACGACGCCAAAAATCCATCCGAAGCGGCAAAGTTGAGTGATCAAGCACAGCAAAGAGCAATCGAGTACTTAACAACCTCTCAATTGCTGGACGAACTTTATCAACAAATGGTCGCGCCTCGATTGAATCGCATTCGCAAAATCGAACGGCAGGCCAGCAAACTTGCTCAGCGCATGCAAGGCAAACGTGGCACACCAAATGGTGGAACGGACAAGATGGACGAATCAGAAGCCAAAGCGGGCTTGCGTTTACTCAAACAACAGTTGCAATCCGAAGGCTTTCAGGATTTGGCTGATCTACTGTCCGAAGAAGAAATCTCTGATGAAGAGATCGAAGAAATGCTGGAGTCACGGTTCAAAGGGGGGTCCATTGATCAAAAAGGCATAACGAATTTGAAGAAAAGTGGCTTCGGCCGAGTCTCCTTAGTGGTCGCGAAGCTACAGGCTCAGATTCAAGAGATGATCCTGTTGGAAATTTCGGCTGACCGCGACGCGCCGGTGCCCACAATGTACCGTCGTGCCGTAGATGGCTACTTCCGCACGCTTGCTGGCGATGCCAAGACCTTGGAGTATTCCTCGACCGCTGGTGATTCGAAAACCAACGAATCCAAATCCGGTGAATCAATGTCCGGCCGCGCGATGAACGGAGCAGCCCAATAATGGCATTCGCAGTATTCTCGATGTTTGGGTTCTCTACGCTCGGTGTTACTAGGTTTCCTTCTGCTGGATTCCTTGCTGAAACGTATCTGTCCTGGCTACCCGCATTTTCTGTGCAAGGATTTGCTTTCGTGCTGGCGCTGAGTGTCATCACTTGGGCAATCTTGCGATTGTTTTGGGGACGATCACAAGTTCATGGACAAAAAGGATTGTGGTTGCTGCGTGGTTGTTCGCTAGGGATCTTGGCACTGATTCTGCTTGGACCAACCGTGATCGACGAACAGGCTGGCGAAGTAACACGGCCGGACTTGTTGTATTTGTACGACGGTTCGCAAAGCATGAAACTTGGTAAAGAAACGACCCGTTGGCAAGAGAGCCTGCAGTTCGTCGCCGACGCCGAAAAAAGTGCGGGTCCCAACCACACAAGTGACTGTCAATCGTTCCGGTTCGGGCACCGCTTGAAACCACTTTCCGAATCGAATCAGGCCGCATCCTCAAAAACTGGCAACCAAGATCAGGCAACCATCGAAACGGCCAATATCACCACGGTCTCCAACTCCGATGGTACGGCGGACACATCGATTCTGCCTCCCGAAGCAAGTGACACTCGGTTGGGCGATGCGTTACGTCAATTGCTTCCCCAAGTGAGCGCCAAATCTTCAGCGGGAGTCGTTCTACTGAGCGATGGGCGTGTTCGAGCGAGCGAATCAGTGGAGCGATTAGCCGAGTACTTCGGAGAATCAGGGGTCCCTTTGCATGTTGTGCCGATTGGTCAAGCCAGCGGGACAGGAGACATCGCGGTTGTTTCCTTGGTCGTTCCCAACCGCGTGCGAAAATACACGGAAAACGAAATGCAAGTTTTCTTGCGCAGTTTCGGTTTCTCGGGTCAGAGAACGACCGTACGGATCGTCAGCAAAAACCGAATCGGCACCGCCGACAATTCTACCTTGGCGAGCGAGCCAATCACGCTTAGTGGGGGCGCTCAATCTGTCTCGTTAACGTTCCGCGTAGACGAACAGCCGCAAGATCTGCAGATTGTTGTCGACCCAATCGACGGCGAACTGACCGATCGCAACAACTTTGTTACGACCAGAGTCGAAATCGATCGAACCAAAGTTCGCGTTTTGTTTTTAGGGAGCGATCAAGTTGCTCAGGCTCCATCGTTCTTTTCGCAATTGTTCTCCAGCGGTAGCACAAGTAATCAGACTAATATCGCGAATGTTCAACAAGCACTGCAGAGCGACGAGGACATGGAGTGCACTGTTCTGCTTAGCTTGAATGGATCAGCACCACAACAAATCGTAGAAGGAAGGTACATCGGCACGGGTTTTCCCAAAACACGTGCACAACTTTTTGCCTATGACTGCGTTATACTCAGCGATGTTGCCCCTAATGTATTGAATGAACAGCAAATCGAATGGTTGACACAATTGGTCGAAGGTCGAGGGGGCGGACTGATCGTAGCTGGTGAACAAGCATTGCAAGCCAAAGCTTGGCAAGGAACCCCGCTGGAGCCGCTGCTGCCTCTTAGCATCGACGCGGCCCAACCAAGTGGTCTACTGTCCACGGAAGTAACGCCGTTGATGCCACAGCATGCCATCTGGCGGCTTCGACTAGAAGAAAAGCTGAACGTTGATTTGCTCAGTACATTGCCACCGATGACAGTTCGTGGTCGTGGGTATCAACCAAAATCAACCGCCAAAGTGCTGGCCGAACGAGCCGATGGGGACGATCCCGTTTTACTAACGCATCGCACAGGCCGCGGACGAGTGCTGGCGTCGACGGCTTCGCTGGGCGGATCGGCGTTCACGGCCTTGGCCAACTCTTGGGGACCACAACCCGAACGAGTTGCCGCCAAGTTTTGGCGGAACATGGTCTATTGGGCCACCGAAGGTTCGTCGACGGGACGACGTCGATTGGTAGCAGAATCCGACAAACGTTTTTACCGCCCTGGTGAACCACTCAACGTGTTGGCGACCGCTTACGACGAAGCGGCCCGGACAACAAAAAAGTATCGACTCTGGGCAATGTTCGAACCCGCTTCGTTGGACGACATGTCTTTGTACTCGCCCATTTTGTGGCCTGACAACGTCGTGCGTGTCAGTGGAGAAGTTGGTCCGAGAATCGCCTGGGGCGAAGATCTGCAACTAAAACAAGATCCCAATGGTGGTGGCTATCAGGTGAACTTGATGCTGAGCGAAACCAACGGAGTTGGCGATAGCGGTTTTCGCATCGAGATGACAGCGTACGAAGGAACTGAATCCGAATCAAATTTTGATCACGGCACGCAGGTGGATAGCACTTCGCTAGCGATCCAGATTTTAAGTGACCCATTCGAGCAGCAGAATCCGTTGCCCAACCATGAACTGATGGCACGAATAGCGGCCGTCTCCGGTGGCAAAGTTTTAGAGTCGCCCGATGATTTGGCAAGTTTATTGAAAAATAGAAAACAAACCGAGGGACAACGCAGAAAGGATGCGACGCCTGCCTGGAGCCATTGGCTATTATGGTTATGTCTAATCGGGACGCTAAGCACCGAGTGGATTTGGCGGCGGATGACGGGATTGGCCTAGCAAAACGACGGGGTTTTAAAAGACGGGGCCGCAAGCACAAAAATATTGATAGTGGAAACATGACAACAATCACAGAACGAGGCCAGGCTGATGGCTAAACCCCCAAAAGATGTCACTGCTGCTGAACTTGCCATTTTGGAACAGTTGTGGGAGCACGAATCCGCTGCGGTCAAAGATCTGTCGCAGTGGCTTTACGGTGCGGCAACCCCTTCGGACATCGCGACCGTACAAAAACTGCTGGCCCGTTTAGAAGCGAAAGGTTTTGTTGCGCGCAATCGTGATGAATGGCCACACCAGTTCTATTCCACGATCATCCGCGACGACTTGATTTCAAGGCGACTTCAGGCCACTGCTGACGAATTATGCGATGGAACCATGTCGTCCTTATTGACGCACTTGGTTCAGTCACAGCAATTCAGTTCACGCCATCGCCAACGTTTACGAAAGCTATTGGACGAAATGGATTCGGATAAGTAATCGCCGCCTGTGTCGGACAACACAACCCAAATACCCATGTGAAATGATCCCTTTGTTGCAACCTATCGTCAGCAATATTGTTGTTGCTACCTTGATTGCCCTCCTTGCTTGGCAAGTTGGCCGATCGGGTCGTCGTGCTGGACTTGCGCATGTTCTTTGGATCACTTTCTTTGTCAAACTAATTACGCCGCCGATCATCTTGCTGCCCGTCGAGGTCCCTCAAAGTTGGGTACCGCAACAATGGGTTGAAACGATCGAAACCCAACCAACGACGGCGATGGTCGCTCCGATCCAGCAGTCCGCCAGCCCCGCGGCAGTCGCCTTGGAATCAGCCCAGCCAAGTGACTTATCGGACGCCCCAAGGCATCCGACACAGTCATCTGCTTGGAGCCACTTTTCTTTTGGCTCGCTGTTGGTGATCCTTTGGTTTGTTGGAACGGTGATCATTTTGCTGCGAAGCCTGATTCGCTTTTGGCGTTTTCATCGGCTGTTGCATCGCGAAGGAAAATTGGACGTTGAATCAACCGAGTTTGTTCAACAACTACTTGATTGTGAATCAATGCGTGCCGGTCGCGGCGCAGTTCCCCGTGCCAATGCTCCCCAAGTCTTGCGACTTCCGATTCGCGTGTCGCCAATGCTGTTCGGTTTTGGTCGCCGCGCAGTGATCGTATGCCCTGATCGACTTTGGGAATCACTTTCGACTGCGGATCGTCATGCGTTTCTCGCTCACGAATCGGCCCACTTCACCCGCCGCGACCACTGGGTGCGTTGGATCGAATGGATCGTGACTGCGATCTACTGGTGGTTCCCGGCCGTCTACTTCGCTCGAAAACAACTTGAACGACACGAAGAAGCTTGTTGTGACGCATGGGCCGTCAGCCGATTGGAAACGTCACCGCGCAGCTACGCTGAAGCATTGTTGCGAGTCGTTGATTTCATTAGCGAACACCAGATTGGGATTCCTCGCTTGGCAAGTGGAATGCAGCCAACCGACACGCTGGAAGAACGTCTAAGGTTGTTGATGAAACCACCGAAATCCACCTCATCTTCGTCGTTGCATCTGGCCGCAAGCGCTGCCTGTTTCTCTCTCTGGTTGGTTCATCCAGTTGCAAAGGTAGAAACGTTTGTCGAAGAAGTAAAACCCAGCAAGCATTCGATTTCCTTGATCGATCCAACGCCAACGTTGGATGAACCGTTGACGTCAATCGATCCTGCAATAGAAGTAGAATTGCCCGCCAAACCAAGTGGATTTTGGAATCAACCCGTTTCCCGACAGTGGGCCAACTTTTCTCTCAGTTTGCCTGGTGCTCAACTTGTCGCACAAGCCGACCGCGACATTACGATCGAAATTCCTGGCCGCACTCCCCTGCTCTTTCAAGCCACTGAAATGTCGGCGCTAGCGGAAGTCAAACAGACCAATCGCGTCATCATTGGCAATCAAGCGGGGAAAATTCGCTTGTGGGATCTTACCGCAGGGACGCCCGTCTCTTTGATTGGTCAACATGCAGCTCCCATTACCAGTTTGGCATATCACGAATCTGATGGATTGGTATCGGGAGATCAACATGGCAGCGTCATGCGTTGGGACATGCAATCGGGCCAAGTTCTTGCGACTTGGTCGACCAACAAAACGACATCCCATGCTGGTGACAACGCGGCAGTCGAATCAGTTCGGTTCTCGAAGTCAGGTGACGTACTAGCTATTTTGACCGGCAAATGGAATGACTACGGCGACGAACAATACGTTCACTTCGTCAACAGCCAAACGTTGGAAAACATTTCGACAGTCTCTGTTGCGTCTGGGTCCGCAATTGTGGTCGACCACCCAACCATTGGTTGGCTGGTGGTTGACTGGGCGGGAACCGTTCGTTCGCTTCAAACTAATTCCGTCGTCAACACAATCGGTAAAGAAGAAGTCTCTGCGATCGTTTTTTCACACTGTGCTGCACTCCCGCAACAATAAACCTTCCGATTCAAACGCGACCGACAAGCGAGTGAGTCCCCGAAATGGTTCACTCACTTTCGCGTCCAGTCGAACACTTCCGGATTCAAGAAACATCCAATGAATAGAGAACGATATCGCCTGCAATCGGTCGTCTTGCTGATCCTCGTTTGCGTAGCACAGTGGTTGCTGGTCAGTCAATCGAAAGCTCAAGATCCATTCGCTGATCCGACTGCCATCGCTCCGCTGGCCTCACAACCGATTCAGCCGGTTGCTGCGACGCAACCAACCAAACGTTGGCTCATGCTCTGTTGCGGGCTACCTGGTGACGACGAACACCGCGAAAAATTAACTTCGGCGTGTCAGAAAATCATTGCCGCTGCCAAGCCCGTCCTGGGAGTCGAACCAGAAAACCTGCGCTTGCTCGCGGGTGACGAACAAATGCAAACGGCCTTGGCCGACAACGCAAAAGGAATCGGTATTTGCACAAAGCAATCCATCATCGACACCATCGGGCAGCTTGGGAAAGAGGTTGCTCCAACCGATTCCTGTTGGGTCATCTTGCTCGGCCACGCGAATCTGTACGGCAACCACAGCAACTACAACATTTTGGACGCCGATATCAATCAGGTAGATTTTGCCGCTGCTGCGAAGTCAATTACCTGTCGCGAACAAGTCTTCTGGATAACGATGCCGGTCAGTGGTTTTTGGATCAAACCGCTAGCTAGGCATTCTCGAGTCGTCATCTCTGCTACCGAAGCGGATTTTGAAATCACGGCGACGGAGATGCCTTATGCACTGGCAGATTTGCTTGCCGCAGAAAGCGACCCGCCTTTGGGCGACACGGACCAAGACGGAGTCACGTCGTTGTTGGATTTGTATTTAGCCATCAATCTGCAAATTCACGGTCTTTTCAAGTCGATTGAAAGATTGCAAACCGAGCACGCGCAGCTAGAAGACAATGGGGATGGACGCGGCAGTGAAGTCCAAACCGCCTACTTGCCCATCGATCCCGAAGAGCAGTCGGAAGAAGAAGAAGAAGAAGAAGAAGCCGACGTAAAACCAGTTCTTCCGGTGCCAAAGCCGATCGTCAACTCCAGCTTGGATGGTTTTCGGTCACGGCAAATTCGTTTGATCGCTCCGAAGTGAACCTGGAAAATCCTTTGACGTTGGTTCGCTGCATCAAGGTGACAATCGGACAATTTTCCAAGCGTTGTTCTTTTGCTGATAGCACAACCGATCGTGCAGCCGACTTGGGCGACCTTGCCAGAATTCCAATTGCGTTGGCGTAACGGCATAGCCGCCCCAATTCTCTGGGCACGGTACGTCACTGTCTGCGTAACGTTGCTCAAGGTGTTTCATGTTGGATTCTAATTCTGCGCGGTCTTTGACAATCGACGATTGCTTGCTGACGTGCGCGCCCAACTGACTACCGCGCGGGCGTGAAGCAAAATACTTTTGCGACCGATCACGGTCCGCTTTGCCAACCGTCCCTTCGATGCGTACCTGGCGTTCCAGATGAGGCCAAAAGAAGCACAACGAGACACGGGGGCATGCTGCCAGTTGTCGGCCTTTGGTGGAATCGTAGTTCGTGTAGAAAAATAGCTGACCCGAATCGATTCCCTTCAGCAGCACAACTCGCGAAGTCACCCCACCAGAGCCATCGCTGGTGGACAAAGTCATCGCATTTACCTCCATCCAATCCGGCAAATCTGGTTGCTGAGCCTGATCAAACCAGGTTTGAAACTGAACCATTGGGTCAGTTGCCATGTCTTTCTCATCAAGACCCGCTTTGGCGTAGGTCTTTCGCATTTCTTCGATCGTCATTGTAGCTCTCGACAAATTGGTCCCATTTTGAGCTGTTTTAACGCGATTTTCGCATCAAAACGACGCCCATCGTCCGCATTCGGCGAGTTTGGCGCGCCGCTTGCCTCTTTGTAGCCCAGTGTACGCGAAACTGCCAACCTGGCAGCGTCAGTTATTTCGTAAGCATCCACTCAAATCCATCTCTCACTTGGATAAATCATGTCACAGTCACTGATCGGAAACCTGCTCGTCGCGTCATCGATGGTTCACGACCCCGTTCTTTCCAAGGCCGTCTGTTTAGTGGTCCATCAAGACAATGATGGGTTCATTGGCGTGATGTTGAATCGACCGATTCAGCCCAATGGTGACGCATTGATCCAGATGCTTGGCCAGGGAGGCAAAAATCACGGAAGCAAACATCACAGCGGAAGTAAGCCATTGCCTCCTGCAAACCCGCTAGCGGGGCGAATCGAGTCATACGGGGAACCGGATTTTGACGACACGGATTTTGATGACCTGGATCAAATGTATGGCGAAGCTGACGATCTGCTGGATTTTGAGGATGATGAAATGGCAATGATCGAGCAATCTCCGGCCGAACAAGCTTTGGTTGATGCGACCACGTCACTGGGAACGGTACACTTTGGCGGCCCATTAAACGGTCCCGTCGTTGCCATCCACGGTTCCAGCCAATTTGCTGAAGCCGAGACCGCCAGCGGTATCTATGTGGCCGCACAAAAGCCGAATTTAGAAGCGATCGTTCAACAGCAAGATGGCCCCTATCGATTAATCGTTGGTCACCTTGGCTGGGATGCGAACCAACTGCAAGCAGAGCTGGATGCGGGGTATTGGCACGTGGTCCCTGCGACAACCGACGTCGTTTTTTCGCACGATGTCGAAATGTGGCCTCGACTCATCAGACGGGCAACAGCAGCGTCTGTCGCATCTTGGATTGGAACACCTGATGTTCCGATGGCTTACGAGCTAAACTGAGCATCTTTTCCAGATCATTCTTTTGATCCCAGTCTATCGCTTCCCGAAAGCCAACCGTTGCCTGAACCGAAAAAACCGTCCAACCCAGACGACGATATCCCGCGCAACCAAAAACGTTTTCCGATCCAACGGAAACATTTGGGGATGATCAAATCGTTGCAAGAAGAAAAGAGTTTCGGATTCATCGAATCCGAAAACTTTCGCGACGATGTCTTTTTTCACTTCACCGTTTTCGATGGCAAGGTGACCAAAGACGGCAAAGACACGTTTGAAAAAATCGAAATGGACCTTTGGGTCGAATTCGAATTGGACGAAGAAGTCTTTCGTTTGCAGGACAGATTACGTGCAAAAATCGTTCGTCCTACCGAGCGGCCTCGAGGGCGAAAACTATCTGGTCGCGACGCAACATTCAAAATCATTACGCACCATCCACGGGCACGCAAAAAAAGGCCGACGTGGCGTGATAAAGAATCATAGCCATTTGTGATAGACCAGTAGTGGGCTCAGCGGAGAGCTTACTTTTTGGGTTCTTCATCAGAAACAACATTGGCCGACGCGTCATACTCCTCTTCGGCGTCGGGATCATCGGGAAGCCGCCCGCCGTTGGATTCGGCGCGAATGTAGTCTTCTTCTAATTCCCGAATAAATTTCTGAGTAATCTGTTCAGCCAACATCTCCTTAGATCTGCCGAACATATCTTTGACTTTTCGATACGCGTTGGCTTGTCTTACGCCAATCACTTCAGAAAAGTACTTTTCCTTAGCGTCTAATTCTCCCGCAAGAATGTCTTTGGTTGGTTGCTCACGAAGCGCCAATAACAACTTGTTGGCCTCTTCTATTTCGCCTTTCTTCAAGCGTGAACGAATTCGACTTGCAAGTAATTTACGGATCGCCACTAAATCGATAATCGAATTATTGATCCCGTTGACGAATGCTTCGGCTTGCAAACGCAGGTCGTCACCGGTTAGATCCGCGACTTCTGTTGGCGTAAACCCTGGTACCACAGGTAGGCGAGCCAACACGGCGCCACCATTTTTTACATACAGCAATCGCAGTGGCTCATCCGTTTTTTCAACATTCAGGCGTCCGTCCCAATCCGTTCGCCCCACAAACTTCATGCTCTTACCATAAAGTTCTTTCTGATAAAGTTCATAGCCGATCAGCGGTGACGTTGGTTTTCCTTTCGCGTGCAAACGTACCATCGTCTCGCCACCGGTTGGTCGAATCCGTAGGGCCCGTTTGAATGTCCGCTTGTTCGCTCGTCCTTGCAACCCACCAGGGCGTCCGGAATAGAATTCCATTTTGACAAGCGTGTGGTCAACTTTCTTGGGAACGTCTGGATTTTCCTCCGGCTCTTCTGCAGCTTTGGCTTCGGGAACATCAGGATTATCCGTCACACTCGATCGCGCCGTCGACTCGCCGTTGGTCATCGTGTACGAAAACATGGTGGGCCCCTCAAAGTCTTCTGCAGGCTTGAACGTAATCGTTCCGTCCTTGTTCAACGTCGCCTTACCTTGCGGTACCGAAATCGCAACGCCAACCTTCGCTTCCCTACGATGGATCTTGGTGACCATTTTTTTGCCACCTTTGGGATCAATGTCGTTTGCCAACACCGGAATGGTGACAGGTTCTGTACCATTGATTCGAAAGCCATCTTTAAACGCCGATACCTGTGGCGGAATCGCCAGCAAGTACGCCCAATCCAGCGGTCCAATCAAAATAGGTCTGCCGTTACGATCATTTTTACGGACCATGGGCAACAGCATGTCACCGGGTTTAACCAGTGCATCACTGTCCGAATCCAGAATCAAGCCACTAGCGCGAACCAAACCTTGAGCGCCCTTGAGTCCCGCTTCATCAATCCGTACTTCGGGCGAAAAGGCGCGAACCACTGCACGACCGATCGCGTTGGAAGCGTCTGATTTCGAAACAAAATCTTCTTTGACGACCGCCCCAAAGTAACGCATCAGCGTTTCAAACTCGACGACCGACACGCTACCGCCAAAGGAACGACTGGCAATGTTCACGATAAAGATTTTGTCGTAGTCGTCCATCACTTCGCCAACCAACTCGGATAGTGGCAAACCAACTATCTTGGCATCCGGTTCGCTTAGCGTTGCTGCAAAACCACGTGGCAACAAAAGGGCTTCTGTTTTTTCGTCCGCCCATTTTTCTTTAACCGACAACAGATCCCCCTCAACCGCTTCCAGTTTGGGTGCGACTCCCGTCAACGTTTCATCGCCAGCTGCGGCGCCACGACTCTTGACCGAATCAATGTACTGCTGAGTGCCGTAAATTTTAGAAATGTATTCGCGAACATTTGCTGCGACTCTCAACCGAATCGCATCTTTGTGGTTTTTCTTGATGGCAACGATGGGATCCGATGCCGTCAATGATTCAAAATCAAGGGAGCCCAAATCACGTTTTGCAGATGAAGCGATCGATGTCGGGGCATCTGCGACCGTTAATCGCCAAATCGCCGAATATTCGCGATCCAAGAACAATCGCAGCGGGGCATCAATCGATGCGGCATTGAGATTCGGATCGTCCGAAGAGATCCAGACAAGAATTTTGTAAGGCGAAAATTCGAACGGCTGTGTGTCGTCCTCTTCGTCTTCCATGGTCGGCGCCGGCATGATTGGCTTGGTCGCCGGCGATTCGACTGAAGGGGGCGCTGGTGTTTCAGCGGAAACGGTCTGCGCAGGAGGTGTTTGCTGCTGATCCTGCGCGGGTGCAGATTCGTCGTCTGCGAACAACAATCCTGAAGGAAAAATACACAACGCACCCAAAACGGTGGCTGTGATTACGGCGAAATTAAACGTTCTTAGATTTTTCATTGAATTCAATGGCATGTTATTCCAGTCGCCAATTTCCAGCATTTTGATACAGCGACACGATGTCGTTTCCCATCCCAAATAGCTCTCGGCGATACGCGTACGAATCGACCATTTGCCAAAGAGGTATAATGGGAAGCTCGTGATGAGTGATTGCGTGTAAATCTAGCAGTCGATCGCGAACCTCTTTCCAGTTCCTTGCTTCTTCGAGTCGCCGTAGTCCAAGTCCAACCATCTGGCTTTCGCTACCAGCCAAACCACCCGGACCGAGCAAACGACGTGCATCAATGATCGGCTCCCAAACCGCAGCAGCGACATAGGTGATATCGGCAACATCCTTTTCAGGAAACGTTGTGCCCACAGGCAGTTCGACCAATTTGACGTCCAATCCAATCAACGTCCACTGAGTACGAATCGCTTCGCAAGCGACGCGCGACAAATTATCGGCAGGGAACGCCAAACGAATAGGAACCTTTTTGTAGCTCGGTGGCTCGTCATCACCTTTTCGCAAAGCTGATACTTTCATTTGGTTCTCAGCGACAGCAAGTAAAAGTTGTGCCAAACTGGGTTCGTACTGGCGCGACTTGATTTTCTGGTCGTACGCATACCCAAGAGGGTCCTTCGAATCCAATCCGGCCGGGAACGGCCCCGAAACAACTCGACAGCCCTCCAGTTCCTGTTGCTCCAGCAATTCACCCTTCAAAATGTCGTCACGATTGGTCCCATACAACATGCCACGACGAAAGGTTTTGTTGGACACGTAAATGTGGTCGCTGCATGGCACCAACATATGGACCATCGGCAATGGATAGTTCTTTACTTTGACGGTCTTGTTACGTGAGAGACGAATTGCATCAGCAGGAAACAATTGATCCAGCACATCGACTTCACCATTCAATAACTTGCTAATCGCATCGGATGCAGAAGTCATTCGTGTTTCGACGATCTCGCGCGGCTTAGTTGGATTATCGTCTTTGTTGACCAACAAGTACCGCGTTATATCGCCTTTGACAGAACCGCGACGGTAGTCACCGGTAGGCGAACCCGGCTTGCCGCCAAACCAACTTCCGTCGACGGTAATCTGCAACAAGCTAGTTGGTAAAACATGTGGACGGCGCAAGTCACAGTGAATCTGCTGTGGACCGATCAAACCAATGCCCACAACCGATGCCGCCCAAGGAGAAAAGTACAGAGGGTTGTCCTCTTGGACTCTAGACGTGAGCACGTCGGCAACATGAAAACCGTTGACCTTGTTCAGCGGCGCGGGCAATTTGCTGGGGTTCAAAAACAGATCCAAATTTTGCCGATCAGAACTCACTTCGGCCTCACCGAAAATGAACTCATAGTCACCACCGCTGGCGCCAGCACCTTTGATTTCAAAGAGCGACCGATACAGCAATCGCCCACTTCGGCGTGCAGCCCAGTTATGAATCAGATTAGGATCGAAATTCGTGGCTGTTTGTAACACGCCCACGTTAACCAGCGGATAAATCGTGTCGATCTTTTTGACCAATTCGGCTCCACCCGGGATATCGGGTTTCAGATTGATACTATCGCGTGCAAGGCCGCGTGCTGCGATATAGTCTTTTCTTTGTGCTGCAGCGATCGCTTCTTCTCGTTTGGCGGTCGCCAAATCCAAAAATATTTTGTTCCACTTTGTGATCGATGAAAGCTTGCTACCGTAGTCCTTTTCCAGTCTTGCCAGCAACTGTTGAGCCAGCCTGAGCTCATTCTTTTCCCTCAAGTCGTTCATCAGCAAATCGGTTGTGACACCGATCGCGTTAAGCACGGTACTGCGTTGGAACTCAGGAGCAAAACGCCGCAGTTCTTCCAACATCGCAAGCGTTGGACCAACATCTCCCTGTTGCCCACCCTTTTGCGCCTCAGCCATTCTCGCCCGCGCATCGTTCCAAAGGAATTCACTGCGAATTTCACGAAGGCCTGGCCGATTGGGATAGTCGCGTATTAACACCGACAAAAATGGATACGCACCGCTAAAGTCACCTTTAGCAATGCGGGATTTCGTTTCGCGTTCGAGACGTTCTTCCCAAAAATCAATTTTATCGACCTCGGACCATTTCACAGCCAAATCAATTGCTTCGATGCCAACCACGCGAAACTTTAAGCCGCCCGTTCGTTGGCTTGGCATCTTTCGAAACGGCAACAAATGAACCTTCGCCCAGCCGGAACCAGATTTATCTGTCAAAAACAGAATGTCATGCGGTTCTTCTTGTAGTAGTTCCAACCCGGATTCGGGAGGCGTTCCTGTTTCGGCATAAGTCAAAACCTGGGCCGACGCGATGGAATTTGCGAACATCATCACAGCGAAAACGAACAACAAAGTCATGCACCGCAGTCCTGAATTCGTTGTGATCGCAAACTGGTTCACCTTCATTCTCAACTTCTTTGCATCTGCATTAAGCGTCATGGCAAAATTCATAATCAAGTTCCCGCGGGAACGGGAACGATATAGACAACACCCTCGGCGCCAGGGACCAACATCTGTTTGCCGATGACGACCGGCGTCCCTGCGAGCGGCTGACCGATTTGGGTGGTATCAAGCAACTGTCCAGACTGCGGATCGAAAGCAACGACCCATCCTGGTTCGCCTGCAAGCAACATCGCTTTGCCGGCCTTGAGCGGTTTTCCAACCGGTTTACCGGGCGGCAAATCAAGCACAAATGTCTGGGAACCGTTTTCATCGATTCCCCGCAGTTTCTTGTCATCGGTTTGTACGACACAAAAATTTCCGGCAGTTGCGGGCCCCCAAACGACTCGGCCCTCCATCAATGTCTTAAACGATTCTTTCAAGTTAGACATGTCATGGCCAACCACAAAATCGGCAGATGGCCCGGCAACAGCTCCTACGGCTGTCTTGCCAACGGCAGCCAAGCGACTGCTGAACGGTTTTTCCAAATCGACCGAAGCAAGCTGTTTGATTTGTTGACCGACTCGCAATCGATAAATCTTTTTGCGACTGTCTGCCAACACCACTTGGCCTGGGTCATCGGGAACGACGACCGGATTAGTCCAACTGGTCAGACCGACAGGATTGCTTGGTGGTTGGAAGGGGCTGCCAGTTGGAGAACCTGTTTGCGGGTCAACCAAAACCGCACGGCCAGAGTCCATCGGCACAAGTAGTCCGCCACCCACGAACAAACCGCCACCTGATTGGTTTCCCGCCGGCAGACCGAGTGTCACAACACGCAATTTTTCGCGACGTCGCGAAGGGTCATAAACCAATAGCTGACCAGTCGCAGCTTGATTGAGAAGTAAAAATTTTGATTCGCCCATTGCGATTGGATCGTCAAACCGCAATTCAACGCCGTCACCCCCAGGGCTTTCGATTGGTCCATCAGTCGATCCCTTGGAAAAAGCATTCCGATCCAATTCATACATGAGTGCTCCGCTGGTGACGACATGAAATCCTTTGTCTGATTTCGCGATCATCGAAACAGGCACACCCACATCGGTTCGCCAAATCTCCTCTCCTGTCTTCGGTTCAACCGCCGTGACTCGAACTCCCGCCGCACCGCGTTTCACGCGAGCGTGAATCAAAGCGTCTTCGCTGGCAAGCGGTTGCCCGACGAACATATCACCATCGTGCTTGAACCAATCGGGCACAACTAGCCCCCGGTTGATCTGCAATTCGTATCGACCAACTCGTGTTCCTGTGATCCACATCTGATTCTTGCCCACGGCCATCTGGGTCGATGTCGGTTCTTCATACGTCGCGACCTGCTCCGCTGCGATCGTGACTTTGTCCGTTTCCGAAGTTACTTCGACATCGATCACGGAAACTTGCCCGCGATCCGTCAATACGATCATGCCGCGTTTAACGATAACGGGTTTGATTTTGATGTTTCCAACCATCCGCTTGGGATCTTGGGATTTACGAAGCGTGCCGTCTTCGGCGACTTGCAAGATATGAATTCGCGCGAAATCACTTGCGGGATTCTCCATCACGAAAACGTGCCCTTCTAACACGACTGGCGGAACAGAAATGGTTCCGTCCGCATGCCCAATGTAGAAACTATCGATACAAGAACCATCGCGAGTGTTGATCACATACAGGTTGCTGTGATTGCCGGGTACAAAAGCCAAGTTCGCACGCGAATCAACTCCAGGACCCACTTGCAATGTCTGTGGTATCTGGGCTGACCAATTCACGTCTCCCGATTCAGCATCCAAACACATCAACGATCCGGAGGCCGCCGAAACATAAACCTCATCTCCGGCCTGAACGGGTTCCGCAAACGGCTCGCCTATTTTTGAACGCCATCGAACGGTGCCATCATCACCTTTGCGACGCTGAATCTCCAGCTTCTCCGATTCGCTTAGCAGAACACCAACACCACCCTCCAGTCGCACGGGGGCATGGTCTTGTCCATAGCCAACAAAAGACCGCCACAGCAAATTTCCCGACGCCGCTTCCAACGCCAGAACCGATCCGCCTACTTTCAGAAACAGTTTTTCGCCTCGCAGGCCCGGCACTTCTCTTCCGGCGGTTCCCGCCAAGACAACACTCTTGACAGCATCAGATGCTGGCGCGCCGCCGAGCAACTCCGGCTTTTTGCTGGAAGCAGAAACAAGCGTCTTTTGGATACCACTGGCTGACTCGATCAGGGCTTGAAGCCTTGGGTTGTCTGCAAGTTCAGGAAAGTCCCGCAACAAATCGACGCGAACGTCGTACAGCTTTTTGGTTTCCTTTGCCGCCAAGAATGTTTCCATTCCCGAAACGGTTTCGTCAAGTCGCAAGTTGCGATTGATATCGCGTTCGACCCGCTTGCGGGATTCATCGACTGCTTTCAAACGTCCTGACAACGTCGCACGCATCGACGATGTCACATAGTTTGCATCTTGGGTCAATGCAATCTGCTCGTCCAATCTTGCCAGCAGCTGTTTCTTTTTCGGTGTTTCGGTTTCATCAATCGCTTCGGCCGCAATGTTGTCCGCAATATCGACAAGCAGTGCTGCCAAATTCCCGCGTTCTTCGTTCATTCCCTCCTCGTTACGCACCGTTGGCAATCGATCTTTTGCCAAATCCACGGCTCGCGTCGGATCGCTCATCGTTGATGCGCGATAAAGTTCCGTCATAACGATTCGAGTACGCGACAATGACGAATACTGATGGTCGTCTCCCCACTGAGCGATAAAGTCAATGTACTTTTCTTGAGCCCCGGTGTAGTTCTGCTCGTCGTACAGCCCGTTGGCGATATCGATGAAATCGTCCGCGTTGCCCCGACTGAGTACGAAGTACAGTAAGCCGCCCAGCAACAGCAAACCGATCACAATACCAGCCCGACCATAAACCTTGAACGAATCCCACTGGGATTTGGATGGGTCAGGACGCTTGACTTTGGATTTACGAGTGGGTCGTTGCGACGAACCTGCGTCACTTGCATCCGCAGGAACGGCAACCGCTTCGGCTGCAACCGCTTGGACAGGAACGGCTTGGGCGGGCACTGCCTCCACCGCAACCGCTTCGACCGCAACCGCTTCGACGGGAACCGCTTCAACGGGAACCGCTTCAACTGGGACGGCTTCAACCGCATCGGCGGCGACCGCTTCCATGACTTCTACCGGCTCTTCACCAACGATCGTTAAATCATCACCAACACTGACGACTTCAACGACTTCCGCTTCGGCTGTTTCTGCGTACTCGCCAGACCTCAATTCCCCAATCAGCTTGGTGGCTTGAAAACGAGTCAACTGACCATTGTCGACCAACAATTTCGCCACCGCTTCGGGAGTCACGCGCGTACCGCCCTGCTCTAGTTGCTCTCGCAGCGCTTCGGTGATTTCCTGATCCAGAAGACCACGTTGTTCGAGTTGATCGATGAGTTCCTTGGCAAGCATATCTTTTATTGGCTAACGATTTCTTGTGAATTGTTCTGTTCGATAATTTGTCGCCCACTGATCTGGAAAACAGATACATGAAGGCATCGCTCAGTTGCGATTCAAAAACTGATGATCTAGTGAAATTCCTGGACTTGCGTGACCTGCATCTCCGCAAAACCCGCGATCGACCCCGCGTCCATGGCGTCAACCAATAACTGCAATACCGCATCTTCTTGGACTTTGACGATCAACTCAGTTTGACCATCGACCGTCGCGATGGCGTCTTTCAATTTCCCGACCAAGACCTGCTTGCTTGGCGTTTCAATTTGTGCGACTGAGTCAAGCAAAATGAACGTGCCGTCCGAATGCACTTGCAATTGCAGTGATTCGCTTGTTTGCAGATCAACAATGGGACTGGGAGCATCGGTTGGTTGGGAATCCATTGCCAGCGATTTTTGCAACTGAAAGGAAGCGGTGACCACAAAGAAAATCAACAGCAAAAACACGACATCTACCATCGGGGTCATGTCTGATGACTCACTGGGTTTGGATCGCTGATGCGGTTGTTGTTTTTGCATTGAAGTTCTTTGTAAGCAATGTTCTTTCAGAAAGTTGCGATTGGCGGCCTTGAATTGTTAGATTGGTTATTTCAATTGGCGGACAAAATGATCAATCGAATTGGTCGACTTGAGTGACTTCGATCTCCTGATAGTCCGCGATCGTCCCGGCGTCCATGCCATCAACCAGGGCTTGCAACATGCACTGTTCGTGGACCTTAATGATCAGTTTTGCCCCTGCTTCGGTCTGAGCCTCTTTAAGCTTGGTGACCAAATTCTGTTTTCCGGGTGTTTCGGCTTCCCAGTCTGCCGCCAAAACGGTGAACGCGCCAAATTCGTCGATTTGCAATTCGACTTGGTCCAATTCGTCAGGCTGTTCTTCGACTGAGTTCGTACTTGGCGCGTCGGTTTGCTGCCTCGGCATCATGATCGACTTTTGCAGCTGAAACGACGCGGTAACCACAAAAAAGATCAACAACAAAAACGTAACGTCCACCATCGGGGTCATGTCCAGTTCGCCCATGTCCCGCGGTTCGCGAGCCATGACTGGTTCATCATCATCGTCGTCGATAGGCGGGCGTTGGGAATCGCTTTTTGCCGTCGTCGTTTGGCTAACCGCCGCGGCACGCGATTTCTTTGGTTCAGAAGCATCAACGGGAACGGGCACCGCTTCAACCGAATCTGCCACAACGGCCTGCGCGACAACCGGTTCAACCGAATCGGGTGTTGCGGGAACTGATTCGGCAGAAATCGGCAATTCGGGTACATGAACGGCGGTATCACAGCCTGGACAGCGCACACGTTTTCCAGCCAACCGATCGTTGACTTTGTGCGATTTTCCACACTGGACGCAGGTGATTTTTATAGACATAAACGACCGTCGTTCTCTTAATTTTCCTTCACGCCAATAAACGTCTGCTCCAGATCCGGGAACGCATCCCCAATGATCTTTTGCACTCGAGTGATCTCCAGCACTTTGACAGTGGAGTCACCCATGATCATGACTTGATTCTTATTCGCTTCCAACGACTTCTCTAATTCTTCACCAACGTATTCGATGATCTCGGATTCTTGCGTCGCTTCGTCTTTACTGAATTCGGTTCCATCGCCTCGAATCAGCGTTACTTTGTCTTTGCCAGCCGTTTTAACAAAGATCACGGCGGATTCTTTGGCTGAAACGGGCAACCCATTTTCTGCCAACGGGATCTCACCGATTTTGACAGGATCCATCGTCGAACAAACAACGAAAAAGATCAGCAACAAAAACACGACATCGATCATCGGTGTGATGTCCATCTCGTCTTCGTCGCGCTTAGCACGCGGCATCTGAAAATCGTCGTCGTCTTCGTCGTCCATTGTTTCACCCAACTTTGGTCATGGCGTTACTTGCTGATCACTTTGCTGACTCCCAACAACTTGGGAGTTAACTGATGCCTGCTTTCTTTAAACCTGATTTGAACGCTTCAAAGAACTGTTGCAGTCCAGCGCCAACCAAGTCTTCCATTTTTGCCATTTTCACGTTCACGTTTTGAACGATGATCATCAACGGAATTGCGATCGCCAAACCGCTGGCAGTCGTGATCAGCGCGACCATAATGTTGCCCGCCAACTCTTGGGGGTTCACATCACCAGCGGACAAAGTTTGGAACGCACCCATCATTCCAAACACAGTTCCGAACAGCCCAATCATTGGTGCACTTTTAATCACCGTTCCAACCCAACTGAGCCGATACTCCAAGTCACTCAGGACGTCTCGTTGGAAACGATCCATCATCATCACTCGAGCTCGTTTGTAGCCGAGGTCTCGATTATTGACCGCCATTTCGACCATTTGTGGAATCGCCCGAGGGTCACCATCGACATACTCCAGTGTTCCCTCGAAATCGGCATCGGCGATCATGACGTTTACGTCGTCCATAAAAACATCCTGCTCCTCCTCGGACTTGAATCGTTTTTGATTCACACGCGTCCAGACGACAACGATGCAGTACAACCCCCACAACGCAGCCGCAGCGAGCGCAAAGTAGGTAAGGTTGGAGATGATGGAAAACAGATTGGCTTTAGCAAGTAACATCTGGTTTACCAGTCCTTGTGAAAGACCGAGGTTAGAAATGGGACAATAGGGCACGTTAAGGTTAGGGTTTTTGGGTCAAAATGAACACCAACGGCTAACGTGATTTATGGGTTTTTGGTGGTGATCGTTGCTGATCGGAGCGGTATCGTTGGTCGATCACAGCAAAGTCGTATTTGCCAGCGACAGCCCGACACTGAAACACGGTTTTGGCAATCGCAGCGACCGAATCGAAACCGTGAGATTGAGCATATTCTAGTTCTTTGTCAGCGAGTGATATTTCTAGCTCTGGTGGAATAAATTTCACCAATTGGCGGCCTGAATACGCGATCCCGGCACGTTGAACCAATCGCTGCTCATACCGCTGCAGCGGCGTAGGTTTGTTCCATGAAAAATACAAGCGTTTTTCGGCCTCTGGATCACTGCTGTGTCGTGTCGACGATTTGTCAAAAGGAGCCGCCACGTAGTCAATCCCCTTCTCTCCTCCGCCGAATGCCCCCAGTTCGATATTCAATTGATCCAATTGAGCAGCAAACTCTTTTTCGCTGCGAGCATTGAATCTCAATTCCCAGCGAAGGTATTTGGGGACGTCGGGCGATCCGGCAGGGCCAACCGAAAGTTCGCTGGCTTTTGTTCCCTTGAATTCACCGTCCCCATTGGGACCTTGTATTGCAAACTGAGCTCTCACGGTGCTTGGCAAGTCCGTCACGTGCTGGACAGTTTGCTCCAAAGTCGGTTCAACCAGCGACTCAATCTCACTCTCTGCGGGCTCCTCGAAATCCTGCTCCACACTTTGTGACGAACCAAAAGTAACGCTCGTGATCCGGACAGGCGGCTTGAGATCGATCTGCTGCGATGAGGTCAGCACCCAAGCAACAAACATCATCGCGACCATGCTACCTATTAAGACGATCAACGCCATCAAAAGCGAACTGACTTGATCGAAAAGATGGGTTCTCATTTTCTGATTGCTGGGCCGCCCACTCTGTCCAGCGCCACCAATTCGCGTATCGGCACCACTCAAAACGGCGCACTTACTGGCGACAGAATCGTTCGTGAGACCGATTTTGGAATTCAAGTTCATGATGCAACGCGGTAGATGAGAAGAAAAGAAAAGCTGCTTGAGGACTGGTCTTTGCTACTTGCCCTTTCGATAACGTTGGTCGATGACTTCCCACTTGTAGCCAGCTCCTTCGCTCTTGCATTCGAAGATCGTTTTGGCAATTTGATTGGGAAAAACAAAACCCTTTCCCTCGCAGTAGGTTTTTTCGATGTTGGCCAACAGGTTCTCGGTGTCCGGTGGAATAAAACGGACGATATTTCGCCCGGACAAACCAATACCAGCTTGTTGCAGCAACTGACGGTCGTACTGAATCAATGGCGTGGATGTTTTCCAAGAAAAGTAAAGACGTTTTTCCGATGGAGGATCCGGATTGTGTTTCTTGCGAGGCGATGATGATAAGTTCGATGCGGTATCAATTCCCTTGGCACCTCCACCAAACGCCCCAAGTTCGATATCGAATGCATCGAGCTGTTTTGCGTAGGCGTTCTTGTTGCTGGCGGTATAGTTCAATTGCCAACGTTCGAATCGAGGAATGATGTCCTCGCCTTCGCCCGGTGGGCCCGGTGGGCGACTGTCTCCCGCTCCGGTTCCCGATGTCGACGCAACGGCTGCGGTGTCGGCCGTCGTCAATGAAGCGGCGACGGTGCTGACCGCGTCGGTGACTGCTTCGATCGTATCGGCCAAGGTAGGTTCTTCCAGCTCTTCGACTTCCTCCGCACCGGGCGGTTCGAAATCACGTTCGAACCCTTCGGGGTTCTCACCTCGTCCCGCTGGGTTTTCGATCAGCGGAACCAACTTTGGCGGAGCCGCCTCGCCGGTCAAAAGCCACATGATGAACAACATCAACACAAATGCGCCAATGAACCAAATCAACGCCATGAAGATGGATGTGACAATGTCGAAACGACTCAGGCGCAGCTTCTCGCGCTCCAAGGCGCGTAAATCTCGAACCGGCAATTCTTCTTGCGAATCGGTCTCGGGGGATTCGGGGGAAACGACCGAAGCCATGAACTCAATATCCTGAATCGATGTCATCTACTAAAACAATGCCGCATTGTCGAAATCCGAACAACGCAGCAAAAACCAATCTCTCGTGGCCCAACGCCACCTAATCTACTCGTCCAAAAACACAAATCCAGGCTTCAGCGTTCGATACCATTTTCGCCAGTTTTCTTGAGCAGTACGTATCTCGGTATCGTCCGGCTTGTCCGGCATGCCAAAGCCTTCGAACTTGCGGCTGATGAATCGAAGTCCATCGCGAGCGTATCTCTTCACGGGCTCGTCTCGGTCACTGAGGGCAAAGATCATTGCGGGCACAACTCTCATTTCATCACTCTTGCCGAGAGTTTTTGCGGCAACACGACGCGCTTGCCACGAATTACTGCCTCGCAGCAATCGCTCCAGCCGATCCAATTGTGCCGAACGTTCTTTCGGGTTGTTGGACAACGGCAGTGCTTCGGGGATCGACTTACCACCATTCGCGTCGCCGTCGTCTTCCAACAGTTTCAGTAGATCTTCTACCGCTTGATGAGCCTTGGGAGATACAGACTTGCCACCAACCAGCTTTGCTTGTTCTACGTCTTGCGAGAACCCTTGACCGCCGATCGCACCACCACCGGCGACAGTGAAAATTGCTTTTTGCGTACTTCGTACCAGGAACAGGATCGCAAAAGCCGTGCGGGCTGAGGGAGGCGAGTGCGTTCGGTCCGTCCAACCTCCCTCAGCACTCTGGTACTTTTTCAGTTCTTCCACTCCTCGGTTGTACCAAGCGGGACTCTTAGCTTTTGGTGCGCCACTGGCAATTTCGATAAAGCTCTCGTAACGTTCCTGGGTGTACAACTGGTAGTAGTAAAAATCAAGTCGACCGCTTCGTTTGTAAGGGTTTTTTTTCACCCAAGCTTGCATCCTCCCAAGCGAGGCAAAAATCGGTTGCTTGGAAATGGTTGATCGCTTGCGTCGAACCTCATTTTTGTCTTCTTTGTACAACTTAATCGCTTTGGGCAATCCGGGGATCCCTGGATCATTCTCCTCTGCGGTTGTATCTCCCCAAACACGCAACGCATCGCCAGCAATCAACAAACTACTCGCCCCTGCGAGCGCCATCGAATAGTCGACCCTCTTTTGGGTTAGAAGCGATTTACCTGGCCCAGGATCAACACCCAAGTATGGCCATCCACCGGAAGCATCCTGAACACGGAACAACCATTTCATCGCGTTACCAACTCGCGAATAATCCAGCGGTAGCCCGGCGCGATCTAATGTCCAAATCGCCAACAATGCATACTGAGTCTGCGATGTATCGCCCTTCTTTTCATCTTCATACGTAAATCCGCCATTGGGCCTTTGCACATCGTGAAAGTAACGCTGGAGCTTTTCCAGGTAGGACCGATTTGCGTTGACATCGACAGCCGCCAGCAGCAACGTCGCAACGGCATTGTCGTAGTTGATTTTGTGCGAGTGATGCCCACCGTTTGCCTCATTCGCAAGCGACTTAGCCGCCTTGATTCCGGCGACGACAATCGGGGCCGTTTCGTCGTGCTTGGCTTTGTAATGAGCATAGGCAAGAAAAACAGCGGCGCCCTTGTTCTCTTTCTCGGGAGGCAATCCCTCCAAATAGGCACAACCACGATCAACCATTCTTTGCACCACTGGATGATCGGGCGAATACTGCGCCTTTCCATTGGCCGCATCAAGCATGCAGACGGATCCAAACGCCAAAACAAAAGCAAAAGTCCGTGTCAATGCAAACCGGCTATTTGCGTCCCAGCATTGATTCGTGTGAGTCAACATTATCGCTTTTCCCATTGTTGAAATCAGGTTCTTTGTCTCGTTACGATTTTGCAGTTTAAATATCTGACTGTATTTCACAGACGGCGTAACTACATTGAAAAGGCTTTTCATCCCAGGCAAAACTGAAATTCCGACGTCGATTCGTCTTCAACTTCTCCAAATAAAGCCGACGATTAAGTCAGTGAAGCAGATCGAACCAATTGACGTAATTACGCATCATACCTTAGGATCCCCAAGCTCAGAATTGATCCTATGCCAAGGTTTTGATACTTTTGCTAAGAATTAACTCGTGTTGCGGAAAATGGACCACTTGATCCATCGTCCAAAACCAAATGGTCAGATAGCTCAGTTGGTAGAGCACGGCCCTGAAAAGGCCGGTGTCGGCGGTTCGAGCCCGCCTCTGACCACTTCAAAACCAAGGTGATGTCATTTGACGCACCTTGGTTTTTTCGTGCGGTTTCTTGTGCCAAAAACTTGGTTTTAACGGGTTTTTGCATCTGTCCCGCCTGGAATCAGGCGAGAATCAGCAGGATTGGCGAACACGAAAAACGACCTTTTGCTCGTTTTCTTCTCGAAAAGGAGGCAGCAAGAGCCCTCATTTCGTGGCAAGTGTCACTTGGCCTTCTCGCTACCCTTCATTCTTGCTGGCACAAGCCGCCAAATATCTACGCAGTTCTTGTCGAACTTTCGGAAATAGCAGGAACAACCCGATCATGTTGGGAAATACCATCGCGAAAATCATCGCATCGGAAAAATCGATCACCGACCCCAATGAAATGGCGGATCCAATCACGACCACCACGCAAAACAAGATTTTGTAGGTCAAATCCGCTGCTTGGCCCTTTCCAAACAGGAACTTCCACGACTGAAGCCCATAGTAAGACCACGAAATCATGGTCGAAAAAGCAAACAGAATGATCGCAATCGTTAAAACGTAGCGAAAACCTGGCAGCACACTGTCAAATGCTCGGGACGTCAAATCGACCCCGCCGACGCGAACACCATCAATCAGCACCTTCTTTGCTTCGACGTCGCCCCAGGCAAAAGCTGCATCGGAGTTGAAAATCACGATCACCAGGGCCGTCATCGTGCAAATGACAACTGTATCGATGAACGGTTCCAGCAACGCCACAATCCCCTCGGACGCCGGGTACTTTGTCTTGACGGCCGAGTGTGCAATCGCAGCTGAACCCGTTCCCGCCTCATTGGAAAACGCGCCTCGCTGAAAACCTTGAATCATCACACCGATCAGTCCACCTAAGCCAGCTGCAGGCGTGAACGCACCGCCAATGATTTCCTTGATTGCCCACGGCACGCTCGTGACATTCATCAAGATGATGATCAGAGATGCAAGACAGTAAATGATCGCCATCATCGGAACGACTTTCTCGGTGACTTTCGCAATCCGCTTGATCCCGCCAATGATGACCATCGCCACCATCACGGCCATCACCACACCAATGATCGTTCCGGCCGAACCAGAGTCGGGTAAACCAAAAAGCGATTTGATTTGCTGAGCCGCTTGGTTGGCTTGAAAAGCATTGCCGCCACCAAACGAACCCCCAACACAAAAGATCGCAAACAAAACACCTAGCACTTTGCCAAAACCAGTCATGCCAATGTCGGCCAAGCCTTTTCTTAAGTAATACATCGGGCCGCCATGTACCGTCCCATCCGCGTCGATGTCCCTGTATTTCACCCCCAATGTGCACTCGACAAATTTGCTGGACATGCCAAGCAATCCGCAAACGATCATCCAAAACGTTGCGCCTGGTCCGCCAATCGCCACTGCAACCGCAACCCCAGCGATGTTCCCAAGTCCAACGGTTCCCGAGACCGCCGTCGCCAACGCCTGAAAGTGCGACACCTCTCCGTCGCTTTCGTCGCGAATGGTGTCGACCAAATCACCATCAACTTCGTTGACGGCGACCTGTGTGGGAACATCGGCGCCATGTCCATCGTCCTTTTCGATGTCGTCGTACTTGCCGCTAACAACGGCCACCGCAGTAGGCAGT
>CAZZDZ010000029.1:21005-28032 GCA_964652675.1 uncultured Pirellulaceae bacterium | reverse complement strand
AATCCGCAACGAAAAATATCATTCATTTCTACTGGCTGGGTATCGCCAAATGCAACTCAGACATTGGCCGCGAACAACATCAGTTTTGTTCGCGCCAATTTCGCGTCAAACCCCGACATAGGTGTTGGACAAAACTCAAATCAGTCAGGTACTCGAAGATGAATCGGCTATTTCAAGCCGGTTCGCCTCGCCCATTCAAACCACGCATCACTTAAGCGTTTGGTCAGATCGGGATTGTCGGCCGCAAGATCCTTTGTCTCGCAACGGTCTTGGGCAAGATCATACAGTTCCCACTTCTTACCCTTTTTGGGCCAAACGACTTTCCAGTCACCTTCGCGTAACGCGCGACTGCCACTCCATTCCCAAACGATCTGTTGATGAGGCTGTCTTTGCTTGCCGTGCAAGATCGGCAGCATGCTCTTTCCTTCCATCGGGATAATCTCCTGCCCTTCGTACATCGTCGGGTACTCGCCTTCGGCAACGTCCAGCAAAGTCGGCATGATGTCGATGATGTGGGCGGGCTGGCGTGTGATTTCGCCTGCCGGAATCTTGCCTGGCCACCACGCGATACACGGCGTCAGAATTCCGCCTTCATAAGTACTTCGCTTGTGTTTCTTGAACGGTGCATTTTGAGCCCAACCCCACGCCGGCCCCACCGTCGCATAGAACTCTTTCGGTCCAGGAACGATTTTGGCGCTGCGTCCACCGGGTTCTTCCGCACAACCTCCGTTATCGGACAAAAACAGAATCAGTGTGTTATCGGCGACCCCAGCCTGGTGCAACGCGGTTCGCAAACGTCCAATGTTCTGATCCATGCAGTCGATCATCGCGGCGTAAACTGACATCCGCAAATCCTCGTGGTCCTGATTGGACGAATCCCAATCGTAAGCATTCGCATCCGTCTCGCTCAATTGCCAACTGTCCGTCGCAAGCCCCATCTCTTGATGTCTCTTCCAGCGTTGTTCTCGTAGATTCAGCCAGCCTCCTCCATCACGATACTTGCCTCGATACTTGGCGATGTCTTTCGGTTTTGCATGCAGCGGATAATGAGGCGCCGTGTAAGTCAGGTGCAACAAGAAAGGGCGATCGTCTTTGGCGAACTTGTCCAAACAATCGATGGCGTGGTCGGTGAAGGCATCGGTGGTATAAAAATCATCCGGAAACGATGTGATCCGTTGATCGTTCTGACCAAAAAAGCGAACGGCCCCGTTCTTATAAGGTGGATCGGGGATCGAAGGGTCAAAGAAATTGCAGCAACCGTCTACCAAACCATAAAACTCGTCGAACCCTCGATGAAACGGATGCGTTTCCTTGCTGCCACCAAGATGCCATTTGCCACTCAAAGCCGTTTGATAGCCCGCCAGCTTCATCGCTTCCCCGATCGTGACCATGCTTTTTCGCAGCAAGCCACCTTTGCCGCGTCTGGGATACAGCCCAGTAAGAATCGAAGCACGAGTCGTTGTGCATTTGGCGTTGTTGTAAAACTGCGTGAACCGCATTCCTTCGGACGCCAGCTGATCCAGATGCGGTGTTTCGACCTCGCCCCCATAGCAGCCGATATCTGACCAGCCCATGTCATCACACATGATCAAGATGACGTTGGGCCGACTCTCGCCTTCTTTTGCAGCGACAGACCCGCCGAAAGAAAAAACAGTTGCCAACAACCCCAATGCACAAAACAAAAACTTCGTCATCAGAAATCACTTTCTCGTGGTATTGAGCGTACGTCACAGCTGGATGCCGAACTTATCGACTCCCTTGCGAGCGTGCTATTGTCAAGTGTCGATGTCGGTACGATCAACCGTCGACTCGATTTCACCGTGATGAAACTTAGTACGAATGGTGTCTCCCGCTTTCAACGTGGCGGCGTCATCAATGGTCTTTCCGTCGCTTGTAAATGTAACGCTATATCCACGGGTCAACACGTTCAACGGCGAAAGAGCCGAAAGGGCGGCGGCGGACTTTGACAGCCTAGCTTTATCCAATTGAATGCGTCCCCAGATCGACCGCCGCGCTCTCGCATCCAGTTCGTCTAACCGCCGTGACATCATATTCACGAACTCGTGAGGTTTCGACAAAATAGGTCGCTTTGTCAACGCTTCCACCCGATCCATACGCGAACGAACGATCGACCGAATCGAACGATGCAACCGGTCTGACAAATTCTCGTATGAATTTTGCAATGCCATCGCGTCAGGCAACACTCGCGTGGCGGCGTCCGTTGGTGTCAAAGCTCGAAGATCCGCAACCAAATCGCTCAACGTCACATCTACTTCGTGTCCGACCGCCGAAACCGTTGGGATCTTGCTCTTGGCGATCGCCCGCACAACGGGTTCTTCGTTGAAACACCATAAGTCTTCCAAGCTACCGCCACCGCGCGACAACACCAGGACATCCAGGTGAGGTCTGATTTTTGCAGCCGCCTTGATTCCACTCACGATCGTTTTTGCCGCACCAGCGCCCTGAACTTGAGCGGGGATGACGACGATCTCGACACCTTTCCATCGGTTGGATGCGGCTTGCAAAAAATCCTGCACAGCGGCTCCAGTGGGGCTCGTAACAATCCCGATCCGACGAGGAAACTCTGGCAGCGGCCTCTTTCGTTCCGGCTCAAACAAACCCTCAGCTTGCAATTTTTTCTGCAACTGTTCAAACGCCAACTGAAGAGCGCCAACGCCTTGCGGTTCGACTTGACGGACAACAAGTTGGTAGGTTCCTCGCGGCGCATAGACTTCCAAATTTCCAAAGCACAAGACGGCTTGGCCATTATCCAATTTGAACTTCAACCGTTCTGCGCTACTGCGCCACATTACGCCGCGAATCTGCGACTCGGCGTCTTTGAGCGTAAAATAGATATGCCCGCTACGAGCGCGAACCAAATCGGAGATTTCCCCGGACACCCACATCGGAGGGAACAGGCCTTCGACCATCGCTTTGACGTGCAGAGTCAAATCGGTGACTGAAATCACATTTTCCTGCATCTACCATTCCCTTAAGCGAATGCATCAAACCGAGCGATAAACGCAAACCATAATCCGCTAATCAAGTTCAGTTAACCGTTCCATTGTCCCGTGAAAACTTCCGTGGCACCACCGGTCATCATCACATGGTTGGTTTCTTCGTCCCAATGCAGCGTCAAGTCACCGCCCAACAGATGGTTCAAAATTTTGCGTTCCGTTTTGCCCGTCAGCACACCGGCAACGCAAACCGCTGACGCCCCCGTTCCGCACGCCCACGTTTCACCAGACCCACGCTCCCAAGTTCTCTGGCGCACTTCGGTGGGCGACACGACTTCGATGAACTCAACATTGATCCGATTGGGAAAGCGCGGATCCGTCTCGATCTTTGGACCAAGCCCCAAAACCAATTCGTCGGTGGCCTTTTCAACGAAAATCACGCAGTGCGGGTTGCCCATCGAAACACAGGTCACGTCAAATTTTTGGCCGTCAAATTCAACTTCGTGTCCAACAACTTGACCTGATTGAATCAACGTCGTCGGAACCTTCGAAGCCTCCAGTTCCGGAGGTCCCATGTCGACCGTCACGCTGCTGACCAAATCGTTTTCGTCGGTTTCCAATTCCACCGACAAAACCCCAGCGCCCGTCTCCAGCTTCATCGATTTCTTGCGTGCGATATCGTGGTCGTAGACATATTTCGCGACACATCGCAGACCATTACCGCACATTTCAGCTTGGCTACCATCCAGATTGAACATCTGCATCCGAGCGTCAGCGATTTCGCTCGGGCGAATGCAGATCATGCCATCTCCCCCAACGCCAAATTGTCGGTGGGAAATCGCAACCGCCAAATCGGCGACGTCTTCGGGTATTTCTTGAGCAAAGCAATCGACATAAACATAGTCATTGCCAGCGCCGTGCATTTTCGTGAATTTCATGCTGCCCATCGTACCGATCAAACAACATTCTGTGAACCAATCTGCAAGAGACAGACGCAGCAAGTCAAAGTTTCAAGCTGGGATCGTACCGTGATCGATCCTGGCCGAGATTTGTTCGGTTGTGATTACTTGCTATAGTCGGTTTTGGCATCTTGCCGGTCCATTGGTGTCCGGTGTCGTAAAAGTTTCCAACAGGTCGAGAAATAGGGGCCTAGAGATGTGGGACACGCAGATTGAATCGCTCAAAGATGGACATGTTCAACGTTTCGTAATCTCTCAAGATGGCGATCGGCTTTCTTATGCTGACGTGCTCACGCTTTGGCAAAATGGGGCTGAGTTTCGTTCCTACTTCGTTGGTCTCCTTTCCGCGTCGCCCTTCTCCGCATACCGATGGGAAACACCCGGTGTCACCACCGCGACGCTTAACCGCGATTTTGAATTTGTGCTCCTTCGCAACGACGCGCTTGCTCGCCCCGTCGATGCCTCCGTTTTCCGTTCACACTTTGATTCCAACTTGGAAGTTGCCACGTTTCCAAATCTCAGCGGCGATGCCGTGATGGTAGTCCCATGCCCGATTGCCGATACTTCGATTTACGGTCACCTAGCGTCATTCATCCGAGGCGCGCCTGAATCTCAATTGCATACACTATGGCGTTCTGTCGCGATTGCGATGTCGGAACGTGTGTCAGACCGACCCGTGTGGCTTAGCACAGCGGGTATGGGTGTGTCGTGGTTACACGTCCGTCTAGACGATCGCCCAAAATACTATGGCCACTTGCCATTTCGGCAAGCCACCTAACTTTGGCGATGCCTGAGTCATTGTGTGGGATTCAGCTGTTGTCTTGAGAGTTTTCTAGCACGCAGCGCCAGCAAGTGAATCCCTGTAAACGCCGAAGAGTCACTTGCTTGCGCAGCGTGCTGGTATTTCGACCGCGTCCCAGAATCAAAAGCTTGACTTGCCCACTAGCAACTTGAACGCGTCAGAGAAAGCAGCGATACTCAGGCCCTTCATCTATTCTAAAAGGCAGCTTGTTTTATGCGTTTTTAATGTTGATCGTTGCCGCGTTGTTATTCGTTTCATGTCCGGGCGCAGCGGACGAAACCAACGTTGCGATCACTGACCAACGGTTGCCGATTCCTGATCAGAAAACGCGTGCGTCGAATCGTGCGAAGATCGAATCGATTTTTGAACTTGCTACTCAACTTGGCGAATGCCAAGCAGCCAACCAATGGTCAATCGAAGACGCAGATCGTTGGTGGAGTCGGCACGAACGCGGTTTGTTACCCGCCAGTGGAGCAAGCAAACCGGCTGCCGAAACCAAAGACGAAGCAGTCGGGCAAACGGTTGATGAACCGCAGAGGAGGCTAGACGAAACGTTTCCCGAGTAGCATTGATCGGGAGATCGATAAACGTCGACGCAAAAACAATGGTAGAGCGTGTAAATGGAACGTTGTCTATTTCCCCAGCTTCGCGCGTTCTTCTTCGACGCGTTTTGGCGTCGCGATTTTGCGTGGTAACACTACACGCGTCGTCATCAAACAAATTGCAAACATCGTTGCTGCGACCGCGGCCACCCAATATTCATCTCCTGAATTGAAACGGCTCCCGGAGACTTCCCCCATCGTCCAGGCCCAGTTGGTGATCTGCCAACGTGAATAATCAAACTGCCGATAGTCATTCCAGTGCAGTTGCATCGAGTAAGGAACGAGGGCAAAGATCACCGCGACCGCGATCAAGGCAGCCACGCCGATCTCCGCGCGTGGATTGTTGTTGATTCGCAGCAACGCCACGATTCCCCGCACACAGACCAAGAATGCGATAAGGTACGACGCCCATAGAATGGCAAACGGGTAGTAAAGTCCTCTTATTGGTCCCGCTGGTCCCATCATCGCTCCTTGGGTTCCGATCAAGTATTCCAGCCCCCAAATGGCCCACGTCAGCAGTCCAATCACCACCGCAACAACGAACACAAGTCCCGTTGCTGGTCCAGGCGTGACCCACGTCAGCATCATTCGCGCAAAGAAACTACTTGGCAGCTCACGTCGGATGCGTGGTGTCATCACGGGTGATTCGGCCACCATCATGCTGCCACAGACCGTCCATAAAACAGCCAGCGAAAAGTTGGACATCATGAAAACAATGGCTCCAAACGGATCGCGTCGGTCCCCTTCGAACTGCATGGCGTAGAAGCTTAACCCGACCACGATCGCGGTTAACGCGAGTAGCGAAAGTCGCAGGGGCGTCGAGCGATTCTCGCTTTCAGGCGTTAATTGTGCTGCGGTCGCTGTCAACAAGAGGTGCCCAAGCGAAAGTGCGAGAAAGGACACCGCAATGATCGAGTACACCATCCACTGTGTCTCCATTGGATTGCCGTACCAGATCAGGCCGATAACGCCGGCGCCTACAAAATACTGAGCAAAAAGCAATATCAGCATTACCATCAGCAACGTTGCGATGCGTCCTGTCCGGCTGCGCGCCAGTGGTGCAAAGAACAACGCGACGACCGTCAGCAGCAGCGCGCCCACAATCAGCATTGCGACAATCAGAAACGTCGTTGGTAGGTCGACACCACGCAGGGTGTATGCGTACGCGACGCACGGGAACAGCGTTACCAAATAGAGAACCATTTGCAGCGACGCACTGGCCAGTTTTCCTAGCACGATCTGCCAAGGCCCCAGCGAGGTGATCGAAAGTAACTCTAAAGTACCATCGTCAATTTCGCCTTCTAGTGATCGGTACGCTGCCAGCGGAACCACCAACAACATTGGAATCGCCAGCGTGATGTAATAGCCGGTTAGCATTCGCTGCGCCGACGGCTGCGTGTAAATCTGCGGCATCAGCATCAAGCTACCGATCACCGTCCAGCCCAATGCGGCAACAAGCAAAACACCAAACGTGATCACAAACTGTCTGCTTTTTAGCGCCTGACGAGTTTCCTTGACCAGGATCGGATTCAGCCGGTCACCAATGCGTTCACTCCAGTCATCAACCCAGCACATCCACGGACCGGTTTGCTCGGTCGTAGTTGTCGTGGTTTCGTTGGGTGCGGCTGCTGTTGCCATGGATCTCACTGCTGAGCAAATCTAGTTAATTCACGAATTCTCTTTACTGCACAGATTTTTTCTTTACTG
>CAZZDZ010000029.1:8769-20905 GCA_964652675.1 uncultured Pirellulaceae bacterium | reverse complement strand
CACTGGTTTCATTACTGCACTGGTTTCATTACTGCACTGGTTTCATTACTGCACTGGTTTCATTACTGCACTAAGCCTTCTGTGACTTGCAGGAACACGTCTTCCAAGCTCTTTCGGTGCGAAGTGACTTCGACGACCAGAAACTGTTTTTCCACAAGCCATGCGATCAACTGTGCCTGTTCGCGTGGATCACCGAAAAATTCAAAACGCACTAATTCTCCGTCTACCAATGGTTCCCCGATTCCATCTTTCGATTTCAAAGCGTCTGCTGCTTCTTGTGCTCGTTCAAGAATTCGTACGACCAATTCGCTTTGATTGGACCTTTGTCGCTGGATTTCTTCGACGCTCCCGGTCGCCAGCAATTCACCCTGTTCGATGATCCCGACCGAATCACATATCTCTGCGAGTTCCGTCAAGATATGGCTGCTGATCAAGATCGTTTTGCCTTGTTCGGCTAGTTCGCGAATCATGCGTCGCAGTTCGATTCGAGCTCGTGGGTCGAGACCGGCTGCGGGTTCGTCCAAAATGATCACGGATGGATCATGGATCAACGAACGCCCCAAGCACAAACGCTGTTTCATGCCTTTGCTTAAACCGCGAATCGGTTTGTTGGCCATTCCGTGCGTTCCGGTGAACCCAAGGACCCATTTCAAACGATCGTTTCTGACTTTTCCTTTTAAGCCGTAAGCGCGTGCATAAAAATCCAAGTACTCCGCGCAATTCACATCACGATAGGTCCCGAACGCATCGGGCATGAAGCCCAGGCGTCGGCGTACTAATTCGGGATCGTTGACTACCGAAAGGCCGTCAACAAATGCGTCTCCGTAGCTTGGCAAATCAAGTGTCGCGAGAATCCGCATTGACGTGGTCTTGCCGGCACCGTTGGGGCCGATATAGCCAAACACGTGACCGCGGGCGACGGTAAACGAGATATCGTTGACAGCGCGCGTGTCGCCAAAAAAACGATGCAAGCGCCGCAATTCGATACATACATTGTCACCGGTGTGGACCGCCGGCGCAAAATCAGTCGCATCCGATGCGTCAACCGACTGTGTCGTTGCTACGTTGTCGGTTTCCGTGTTCGTTTGTCCGTCATTGTCATCGGAGTGTTGTTCAAAATTCATGGCAGTGTCCCGTAGACGAAACGAACACTGTCCGAAAGCTCTGCCCCTTCGATCGCCACCGCGTCTTTGCTGACGTCGGCTACACCAAAAAATATATCGGTGTGAGGGGACTCCGAAAACTTCATCGTTTTTTCGAGGTAGGTTTCAAACGCACCGGATTTCACAGCCGAATAGAATCTGCCTTTCTGGTTTACGATGCTGACCAAATCCGTCGTATCGGATCCGTAGTTGTAGTTACTCGACCGACGACTGGACCTAGAATATCGCACTCTGCCTAAAGGGCGGTAGTAATTGTAGAGATCGGCCAAGCGTTTTTCATACTTGTCTTGCTTGATTCTGCCGCAGGTAACATCCTGTGCGTTGGCGGGAATTTTGTCGATGATCCAAGCAACCGAATGCTTGTCAAATAAAGTCACATGACGAAGTTCAAAATCAAATGTACTGGTGACAGTGGGTGCTTCGCCGGCGCCGGCTCCGGGCGTTAACGTCAGTCGCCCGATATTCTTGCGTGGTTGATGAACGACGAACTGCTTTTGCGCTCTTGATGGGATAAAAGAGTTGTCGAACTGCTGTCGGTCGTCCTTGATCTCAACCGTTCCCATTAAAGAAAAGTCGCGTGTGTTGAGTTCTTCCCAACTGAGTCCGTTGTGGTTGGGGTACCCGCAGACTTCTGCGTCGGGTGCAAAGCTGAGGCCAGCGGAGGGTCGCACACCGGCAAAATAAGTTGCCCGTACGCGTTCACCTGCGTCACCAGATACCCCATCGACCCAAGTCAATTGGCGTATTCGCGAAACCGTCCCAAAGCCGTCGGCCATCACGCCATAGGTGAACATGGCAACCGTGGTGATGAACGCCAATACCGGAGCGATGGCAAACATCAAATAGCCTCGACCAGCACGATGCGTTCGACGGTACGCAATGGGTCCAACCAGGATCATGAACAATGCCAACAGTCCAATAAAAATATAGACCGGTGGTTGGGCTACTCCTGCGATCAACCAATCTGACACTCGTCGGTCACCAAGAACCGGATCGACGCCGCGACGCGCTATCGGGCTACGGCGAAAGTCAAACGTTCTTGCCAGAATCTCCCAGTCAAAACTGGAATATTCGCAGTCCTTGTGCATGCCGATCAATCGTCCCGCGCCGACGTTTTGGACCCAGATTTCGTTTGCTATTCGAGAGTTCTTGGGCATGCGTTCCAATTCGGCGATACGTTGCGTCAGCGAAACCAATTCGCGCTCGCACTCCCTGAGCGTGTATCCACTGTTGATCAGGTTTGCGATCGATCCTGATCGTCCACCGGGGACACTGTTGTTTGCCAAGTTCGCTTGAAACGCCAGTTCGAGGTACTGTTCGTTGACGATGTCAACGCCAGCGTCATCGATCGAACCAATCGCATCGGTGCCTGCGGATGGATCGGGCTGTGCGTTCGCTTGTTTAGCCGAATCCTTGTTTGTTTTAGCTGCCGCTTTTTTCTCGGCTGCCTTTCGGTCGTCGATCGCCTGTTTTTGTAGTTGTTTTAGATAGTTTTTGGTTTTTTCGACTGTACCAAGATATTGTTTCAGGCTGGTCAAAGATGTATGGCGCCACGATCTTTCTTGATTCAAGGAGAAACGTATTTTCTCTGCAGCCGCTTTATCTACCTGAAGCTTTACGCCAAAGGTATCGGCTGCCTGTTGCATTTCATCGACGTTCAACACAACGATCGTGCCACCGCATAACACCCAATTGCGAATCGCTTGAAACTGTTCTGGCTGCGACTTTTTCACACTCGCTAATTGGCTGACCGATATCAAGATCGCATCTGTCGATTGATACACGCGCCAGTCGGTTTCCAATTGCGTGGGCCGAATCGGAAGCACTAATGCGTTGGAGAAAGAGCTTTCGGACTCGGGCGACGAGACCATCTGACCGTAGTTGACGTTTGCATACTGCGCCATGTAATTGGCTGACTGGTCATTTGCTTGAGAAGTGATCGCGGCAACCAACAGGGATTTGACTGCAGCGTCTGACTTTTCGGTAACCGGGTCGGCAATGACGGAGAGGTTCAATCGGTATTCGTCTTGTAGAAAATTGATCGGTGGTGCGTACCAATTACTGACTACTCCTCTGCCAACGATGCCACTGTAGTACTCCATGCGGTTGCCATCGTCATAAACGTCTAACCTGTATTGCGATCCAACCGACCACTTCGGCAACATTTTTGTGACCGTCTTTTGCGCTGAATTTTGCTCTACTGTGACAGGGATTTCGACGGCGATTCCGTTTTGCGGTGGTGAATGGCCGCCTTCGAGAGGTTGCAGACGAAACATCAATTGTTTGTCCGCAGTAAACACGCTGGTCGATTTCACATCGATCTTAACTTGAATGTAACCTGGGCCTTCTGAGTCGACCAAGCTGATGGTGGCGGTAAACGCGCCCGTGTTTGCGGGATTGGTCGGTATGCTCAGCGTGTTGCGTTTTGTTTGCGCTGTCACCAGGTTCAGCGGCGCACTCATGCATACCAACAGTAATACACAAGTCATCCACTGACGCCCTGCCCATTGCATCTTGAGATTCATTGTGGCCCCTCGCGTGGTGGCAAAATCTGAGGTGGCAGTTGCCCTTGAGCAAACGGGTTTTGCGCTTTGACTTTTGGTGCAGGTATGACCAAGAGCAGTGCTCCTGCAATCAGAAAGAAGACGGCCAGGGGCCAGTTGCTGACGTTGGCCAGCCCAAAGCCAAGTAGTTCCATCGCCACCAGCGCGATTGCCATCACGATCATCGCCAATCCGGTCGCCGTACGGAACGAAGCCGCCATCCACGACACTAAAAACAGCAAGACAAAAACGGTAAAACAGAAGATCAGAAAACCACCCATCGCAACCGCGGCCGAGGCAAATTCGCCTCCGTTGCCGGCGGCACGAGCGATCGCAGCCAAGATCGCGGACAATGTCGTCAGTGCGAACATCATTTTGAATGAGATTCGCGGCAGCAGTCTACTTCGGAGAACCGGCTGGGCAGATGGAGTCTTCACGAGTGCTCGCGTCTTGCGAAATCAAACTTTTCAAATCGCTCGCATGTCGCAGCGGACGATCTTTCCACCGGCTATTCTACTGATTTGAGCGGCCATGTGGAAAATTGCCCACCGAAATACGTAACATTTACGAACGTCGTGCCGCAGACGATAGTTAACCTTGGTTGAAACGCCGTAGCGTTTTTTGGCGCAAGACTAATTTGGGTACACGATTACGCCTGATGTACCATCAGGCTTGATCGCTTTGATTTGCAGCCGAGTCACCTTGCCCTGCTGGATCATGGAGTCCACTGTCTGCAAATCGGCGGGTGACCGAATTGCTTTCCCATTGATTTCGACAATCCGGGTGCCGCGTGCGGCAAGTCCCAGTTTTGTGCCCAGCCCTCCGGGCGTTCCGCTGCGCACAGCGACTTGACGGTTTTGATCCCAAAAACCGGCCAACTCCAGTGGTGTTGTGATTGGCACTGGCGCGGGTACACCACCAGCGCCATTGCCGGGGCGATTTCCTCTTGGCCCGTTTGATCCGTAGAGTTTGAGGGCGTCGATCACGATCTTTCCCGGTGTCCCGTTGCGAACAACACCGATCACGATTTCTTTTTGGTTATTGAAGACATACAGTCGGTTTACCATTGCGACCGTCCGAACGTTCGTGTTGTTGACGCTTCGAATGATGTCACCGCGCCGAAAACCAAGTTGCAAACCGAGGCCGTTTCCGACCGCGTTGACAATGACTCTTGTTGCTCCGGAGCCATCGAAAACAAAGTTCTCTAAGTCGACATTAAGGTTGGGGCCGGTGCTGCCGGGCACAATCCGGCCAGGAACAGAATTGAAGGGGCCGGAGTTATAAACGCCAGAGTTTCCAACAACCGGAAACTTTTTTACAGCGCGTTGGTTTTGATTGAGGTAAAAAACCAATTGGCGACCGTTGCGGAGGACAACAATGCCGCTATTTGGGTTGCCAAGCTGAATCGATCTGGAATTGGTGTTGGCGTCACCAACAGCCAACCCGTGAATGCTCTTAATAACGTCACCCGCACGAATACCCAATCGGTCTGCAATGCCGCCTTGAATGACAGCGTCAACCAACAAGCCACGGCTGCCATCGGCATACACGGTTAACCGCCCCGGGACACCTAGACCTTGAGCCCACATCATCTGTGGTGCCAATACAACGGCAATCGCGATCACAATCGCCTTCAAGGTTGTTAAATACATCGGCCAACCAATCGTGGAAAGGGCTTTGAATCACACCACTTAAATATACCAGTTCAGATTCAACCACTCAAATTGGGGATCAGGATTTACAAAGCGATTAACGAGCTCCGCCATCTAAACGATGCCCGCATCGGTAACAATACACAGCATCAGCGCGTTGGCCGGCGGCATCGCAACGCCCACAAGGTGCTTCGACATCTGGGTCTCCCACACCGCGATCGGTTGACGTCAGTTCAGCTGTCACGAATCCACTTGGCACAATGATCAAGCTGTAACCAAGCAAAATAAGAATCGCCGAGATGACTTTCCCGATGGTTGTTGTGGGTGTGATGTCGCCGTAGCCCACCGTGGTCATCGTCACTGTTGCCCAATACATCGACGTTGGAATCGACGAAAATTTGCTGACCGGCATAGGCGTTTCGTAGTTAGCCTGCTGAGCCTGGGTTAACGCTCGGTAGGTTTCACCATGTTCACTTTCCCAACGGATCTCCGGGACAACATTTTCGATGTAGTACATCAGCGTGCCGCTAATGGTGATCGCTACCAACACGACGGCCAAGAACACAATGATCTTGTTTCGCGCATTCCAAATCGCTTCGGAAAGTTCGTCTGCATCATTCATCATCCGCCAAAGTTTCAGAACGCGAAACGCGCGGAGCAGACGGACGCTGCGGAGGATAACAAACGATCGCACGGTGCCGCTGGTGACGAACAACCCTAAGTACGTCGGCAGGATGCTGAGCAAGTCGATGATGCCCCAAAAACTGATCGCGTAACGCAGCGGACTGCGAACACAAATCAAACGCAAGACGTACTCGACCGTAAACAGGATCGTCAGGATCCACTCTGCTGCCAAAAACGTTGTCTTGTAGGTTTCGCTGTCGCCATAGCGGGGAACCGTTTCCAACGCGATAATCGCGATGCTGACCAAAATGGCAATCAGCAATCCAACATCGAACAACCAACCGGCTCGCGTGTCGGCTTCGAAGATGATGTCGTACAGCTGCGCACGCCATCCGTCGCCTTCGGGACGTTGCGTTTCGCGGCGACGTTTTGTGGCGACGTTTAAATCGTCAGATTTGCTGGATGGATTCATTGACATTACAAACCGAAAGCCAATCGGGGATAAAGATCCCAGATTGGCCGTTGGTTTTTGTTGAGGTACACAACTGCTGGCGAAGCACGCTTATCAGCCAACAGCTGCAATTCTATAGGATTCTAGCCGAAGCCAAGAAGCTGCTAATTGCGGAGCGATGGGAAGTGGATTTTGGCTGGCCACTTCTTGTCGGCTTTCGTTTGTACAGCATTCGGCTCAATCGGCAGCTCTGCACTAGCAGGCCTGATGTCTGGCGTTTGAAGGCGCGGATTCATCGATATTTCGATCGATGGCGTCGGGCTTTTCTGAGCCAACATCGTGTCCTGCTCTTCAACGCTCTTGCCTCTGATTGGCAGATTCGGAACGCTGATGCCTGGTTGTTCGGACGTTGGTGAGTATTGACGTCGCTTGATCGTAGTGGTGGTCAAACCGGATGCCTTGCTGGTTCGTGACGCCAAAGCATTTTTGTAGTTTTGATACTGCGGCGATAGTTTTGCCATCAACGCTTGTTCTTTTTTCACGGGTTCTGCTCCGGGCAGCATCACAACAGCCGGTAGGCCTTGAACGGTTTTTCCGTCGGTTGTGTTGAATGATGCGACCAAAGAAATTCGTTTGCGATTTCCACCCACGGCGTCCCATGGAATCCAAACACTGTACGAAGCACCCAAGTCACCTTTGCTGAAATGCTTGGTGAACTGTTCAGGTGTAAATTCGAACCGCTTCACACCGCCTTTTTTGTCCTTTGGCGTTTCGTCAAATCCGTGAACGATCAACGTTCCTTCTACCGGGACGGGGCGTGATTTTTGATCGTAGAAATAGATTCTACCGCCAAATCCACGTGTCGGAGTTCGGCCAGTTTGGATCAAAGTGTCTGGTGTCCACGTCGCAGCCAACTTCATCGGTTCCGGGTATGGCTCTTCTTCTTCGTCAGCATCGTCGACCCAAGGCAATCGTTGCATCAACGACCGATTGGAACTTTGGTTTTTATCTGGCACAGTGGCACAGCCAACAGCACCAAGCATCGTCAGTGCGATGGTGAACATCGCGATTCGGTTTGTGGCTCGCATCATCGGATCCATGAACGAGGAGAAATGGTTGGCAAGACGTCATTGGTTTGAGCCGTTGCGGGCATGCTGAAACCAGCTGACTTTTGTTGATTGGATTGCGGCAATGAACCCTGTGTTGCACCATTGGCGCGGTTGCCGGATTCGGTGCTAGGAGCCGCTATTGTGCTGGCACCGATTCGTGTCGGAGTCAAACCGGTCGCACGGGATTTCCTCGGCTTTGCAATCGGTGTTTGCCAGTTGACAGGCATGGTCATCGAAGCGGGTTTGGCAGACTCGGTTTTCACCGCCCCGGCATAAATCGACTGGCGAACAGATGACGGTGATGCCGCTGATTGTCCTATCTGCGGCTTGGCAGCACCCGTGGCGTTGCTGGACCCATCATTTGGCGATGGCACAAAACGATCACCACCGGGCAGTTCACTGGGCACCGCTTCGATCAAGGGAGCCGGTAAGCGCTGTTGACTGGTAGGTTGTTCAACAACGATGGGTTGCTGATACGATGGCACCGATGTGTTTCCTTGAACACTTCTGGTCGTACTCCCACTATTGGCGGGCGGCGTGGCACGCGACTGTGTCATCGGCTGATGGTGCATCGACTGATGGTGCGGCTGATCAACTGTGTGCGGTGCGTGTGCTGGAGCACCAATTGCTTCATCACTAACGATGACTTCGTTTTCAACCGTCGGGTGGATATCGGGATAGATCGTGTTTCCGACTGCGGGGCCCCACAAACCGTATCCACCGCTAAGGCCAACGTCCCCGTGTGCTTCGACCACATCGGCCAAACACCAGCTCATACGTCGCGATTCGGTTTCTTTGACATAGTTCAAATCCTGTTCGCCGTCGACGATCAAGGGTGTCATGACCAATAGCAATTCGCTACGAGTCTCTGTTTCGGTGTCGTATTTGAACAAGTTGCCTAGCAACGGTATGTCGGCCACAATCGGTACGCGACGACTGATGTTGCCACGTGTTTTTTGAATCAGGCCCCCGAAGACAACGGTTTGGCCAGAATAGACAGACAAAGTCGATTGAGCCGTCGTGTCGATAATGTCATCGATAAAGACGGTTCCGCCGGCTCCGGTGGGCACAAGCGTGCCACTGGCTGGGTCACGCGCCGAACTGGTTACATCGACGTTCATGCGGATCAATCCGTCGGCACCCACACGCGGCAAGATTCTTAGAATCATTCCGACATCGATGTCTTCGGTCGAAACCGTCACACCCGTGTTCGTGTTGGCAATGTCTCTCACTCGTGCCACTTGTCGACCGACACGCAAGATCGATTCGTTGTTGTCCATCGTCATCATTTGTGGACGACTGAGGACTTGTAAACGATTGGCCTCTTGCAATGTTCGCATTAGCAAACTGACGGACTCGCTAGCCGCATTGAGTACAAAACCGCCATAGCCGATGCTAGGATTCGTTGTACCCAACCCAAACGTCGACACGCCTCCGGCCGCGAACGCGTCACGAGCGGACGAGTTAACGTTGGTAACGCCTGCACCATTAAAATCAAAGCCGGGCACTCCTGGAGCAGTTGCCCCGGGAATGGACCCAACCGCCAGTCCGCGATTGAAAACCAGCGAATCTTGCAGGCCCAGTTCGCCACCGATCTCGAAAGTATCATCCAAAGTGACTTCGGCCATCAGGACTTTGATCATCACCATGGGGCGACGACGATCCAAACGGTCGATCAATCGCCGAATTTCTTCGTACAAACGCGGCGACACACTCAGCAGCAAACTATTGGTCTGTTCTTCTGCAATCGCAATCACGTCACGATCAAGCAAATCGAATGGCCCTAGGCCTTGCTGAAATTGGTTGATGTTGTTGGAACCAGCCTGCCGCGCGTTGATATAGTTGGTGACGGCGGTGGCAACCAAAACAGCGTCATTCTGTTGCAACCAAATCACCTCGGTGATCCGTTCGGCAAACCCTTCGCTATCAAGTCGCAGTAAAATACTCTCGACGACTTCCAGGTCCGCGGCCGAACCGCTTGCAACGATACTGTTGGTCCGAATGTCTGTGCTGAAACGCAATGGAATCAGCGTGCTGTCGCCCGATGCACTGGCACTTGGCAAAGCGGCAACGTTGCCAGCGCCGATGGTCGTGCCAGAAGTGGTGTCGCCAAAGAGTGTTTCCAAAGCGGTTGTCAGTTGAGTTGCATCACCGTTTTCGATGGTGAAAACTTTGACTAGCGAATCGATTCCGGGAGCCTTGTCCAGCTGGCGAATCAGCTCGCTGATCAGCGGCATGCTGCTGGATGGGGCACGAACGACGACGGCGTTGACGCCTGTGTCGGCCGTGACGGTGGCTCCGGACAAGATGCCCGAGTCGATGATTTGGTTTCCTTCGCCATCAACTGCCACCATTCTTAGCGACGTCGACGCGGCAGTGACGTTGTCGTTCCCGTCGCCTTCGCCTGTGATCGCGGCCTGCAATGTTTCGGCAAGCGTTTCGGCGCCGGCGTTACTGAGTGGGAAAACCCTGATTTCATTACTCGCTGTGATTTCAATCACATCTAAATCGTTGATCAGCCGCGTGACTTCGGTCATATCGCGTGGTGCCGCACTGACAACTAATGAATTGGTGCGAAAATCGGCGAGCACGCGGACGCGTGGCCCCAAACCTGGGCGAGCTTCACCGTCGCCGCCGGGCTGGTTGGTGAAAAAGTTGTTGATTGTCTCTTGAGCGTCCACTGCGGATGCGTTTTGCAGCCGGAATACTCGCAGGCGACTTGTTGGCTCGACAGGCAAGTCAATCTTGGCGATCAGGTCTTCTACCGACCCGATTGCTTCGGCGCGACCGATCAACAACAAAGCATTGGGGCTGTCCAGCGATGTGATGCTGACTTGACCTTGCCTAGCCGACAAAACGTCTTCGTAAAGCTGCGTCAACAAGGCTTCGACCGCGTTGCAATCGGCGTGATTCAGTTGAACTACTTTTACTTCGGGTTTTGTAACCGCGCTGGCTTTTTCGATATCGGCGATGATCTCTTTGATACGAGCCACATCGCGACCGGTACCTTTGATGATGATCTGCCCGAGTTCGGGAATGAACTGAATGTCTGCTTCACCAATGATTCCCTGGCCAGCGCCTTCGCCGTCGTCTTTGGGAGCCGGGCCGGTGTCATCACCGCCAGCAGGTTGCTGGAATACGGCGTTGCGGAAGATCGATTTGCGTTTCGGCTTGGTTGGCTGCGCGCTGCCTTGCGGTGTTAGACGTCGTAGCAAAGTGACGGCGCGTTGAATCGGCGCTGGTTCCGCGTTCTCTACACGCACCAAAGCCGAGATGCGTCCATCGTTGAGCGATTCGGCATCAAGCCCCGCGATGAGTTTCCGCCAGCTGGCCTTGCTTTCATTGGGCGATCGGACTTCAACAGAGTTATTCTGTCGATTCACTTGGACGACCGTGCCTTGGAATGGCGCTGCACTCAATTGATAGGACGCCGTTTTTCCATCGCGGCTTGTCGTGACGGGCAAATGTCCGCCAGCAGCCGTGGCAAGATGGCTCTCGAAGGTACGCCAATCGATGTGTGCCAAAGCGACGTGCAATGGGCCTTGCGTTGTTGCAGAAGTAGTTTGTATACCACCGTTAGCGAGCAGATTGCGTACTTCTGCAGCGATTTTGTTTTGCGTTTGTTCCGGAGCCATCACAACCAAATGTTGATTTTTGGGATCCGGCGAGATGACGACGCCAGGCGAATTCTGGTACCGCATGCTGAGCGCATTGGCCAGGGATCGCGTTTGCGATGCTGGCACGGAGAGTTTTCGCAGTTGTGGTGAATCCACAGCACCTTTCAACGGTGCGGCTGCTTGGCTCTGGCCGGGTAGGGGCGAATCGAACTGGGCGGGAAGTTGCTGAGCACAGGAGAAAAAAGCTCCTGCGGAGAGCAGACAAGTAATCAAGCGGCGCACGGGACGACCACCTTTCCTATCGCGGGATCAACGGGAATTGAATGGGCAATACGGGCGCTTCTCCCCATTCAACCGGTTTCATCGTCCCAGCCAGCACATCCGCTACAGTCAAAATGATGGGAACGTTCTTCTCAAGCGGCATGACTGGCGCGAGGTCAGGCTCGGATCACCAGCGTTGGATTCGATCGACAGGCCTTTTTCTGCTCTTTCGTGAAAATCTCTGTTTTTGCTAAAGGTGAGATCAACACTCGTTCTTGCCGACAGGGCCTTTAGCAATGCGTCTTCAATTTCTCGGAGCTTTCCTGCTCATTTCGCTCATGCCGTTGGCAATCGGTTGCCAACAGACGAATGCTCCGATCACTTCGCCGCTCACACCTGCCAGTCCGTTTTCGGCAAGCAGTCAACTAGCACCCATTCAGCGTACGTCCGCAATCGGTCCGTTGGGCGGATCCGTTCGCGTTCCACCTCCTGGAACCAATTCTTATTCGGTTCCGAATAACTACATGGGTGGAACGGCTCCGATTGGATCCGCGTCGACCGTCCAGCCCGCCAATGGTTTTGCAAACAACGCTCCGCTTCAATCCAACATTAATCAAAGCGGATGGGTCGAAAGCGGGACGGCACAGCCACAATCCTTTGGCAACGCGTTCGGCAATGCTTCGCCAAGCGTTGGTTCCCAGACTCGTTCATTGCAA
>CAZZDZ010000029.1:6468-8669 GCA_964652675.1 uncultured Pirellulaceae bacterium | reverse complement strand
TGGTTCCCAGACTCGTTCATTGCAATCATTGCCAGCCGACGGTCAACAGTTGGCCAGCACTACAAACACGTTGCGTCCGCAGCTAGATGGAATGCGTGTAATCGACTTAACACAGGCTCCGCCGCCTCCGGGGTACACTCCTCAGAATCCAGCCAGCCAATTTCAACTAAACCAATTCGCGGGCAATCAGACGGCTGGTTTTCAATCGCAAGGCGGTTTTACAAACACAGGCGGTTTTGTGGATCGCAATGTCGCATCGACCAGCTTCAATTCGCCCGTTGCCGCTGCTGGTAACAGCCAAGGTGCACAGATCGCAACGGTCCCATTCGGCACAGCTCCACAGAACACAGCGTCTCAAAGCAACAGACCATCGACGGATCCGACAAACTCTGGTTCAAGCAGCCAAAGCAACGACCTACGCTGGCGCCGCCCAACTTCGCAGTTCTAATCGCACTGCACGTAGCGAAAGTCGTCAAGACTTTCGCTACGGCCATTTAGCCAAGGTCAAACTGCTTACTGCAGTTTCGTGCCTGGTTTTGGCTGATGACCGCGCAAGAAATCTGCGGCTGGCATCTCGCGTTTACCTGCTGGTTGCAGTCGCACAATTTCGATCACGCCATCTGCCACAGCGACCAAAAATCCGTCACCGGCAACAATCTCGCCACACTGCCGCTGGCCAGCTGGGACGTCGGATGCCGAAACTTCTTTGACCGCCAGTCGTATCGCCGGTTTCGACTCATCCATTTGCAGATGAGTAAACGCGATCGGCCAAGGCTGCATTCCGCGGACATGACAATCGATCGCGCGCACGGTTTGATTCCAATCGATTGCAGCCTCCGCCTTGCTCAAACGCGCCGCCTTGCTAACTTTCGACGCATCCTGCTGCTGGCCGATAGACGATTCGCCATCCCAATCACTCAGCATCCCTATCGCTTCGATCGTCGCCTCCACGCCAATCGCCGACAGACGCTCTTCAAGCTCACCCGCCGTTTCCGTATCCGTAATCTCGGTTTCGCGAGTGCATAGAATCGGGCCGCCATCCAACTTGGGCGTCATGTGAATGACGCTCACACCCGTCACTCGATCGCCACTCAGAAGCGCCCTCTGCACGGGAGCGGCACCGCGATAGGCGGGCAGCAGCGAACCGTGCAAGTTAATCCCCCCAAGTTTTGCAGCCGCCAACGCATCGGGTTTCAGGATGTGTCCATAATCACAGACAACCATAAGTTCCGCGTCTGTTTCGTGAACTCGCACGACCGCATCAGGTTCGTTGATGCTTTTGGGATCGAAAATCGGCAGCCCGTTTTCTTCTGCCCAAGTTCGCACGGGTGACGGCGGTGGCCCCTTGCGACTCTTCACAGGAGGCTGCGGCTTGGTTACTACCAACAGAATTTCATGTCCGGCTTTTAACAGCGCGTCAAAAGACGGAACCGCGAACGGGCCAGTCCCCATTAAAACCAATCGCATTTCAACCGATCCTTGTTTTGCAAGCTAAGCGTATTTTTCGGTCCAATGCGACAACCGTTTGATCAGTTCATCATCACTAGGAATCGCGCCGGTAGACTGTTGTGACCGAAAATCAGTTTCGAAGACGTCCAACTGATCTTCCAATTCTTTTTTGGCTCCTTCGCTCATCCGGTCAAAGAACATGAGGCCATCCAAATGGTCATTTTCATGTTGCAACACTCGGGCCAAAAATCCATCCACCTCCGCTTCGATCGGATTGCCCGTAATGTCATACGCGCTGATGCGAATTTTCTTTGGGCGTTTCACTTGACCAAAAACACCTGGCAAACTTAAGCAGCCTTCTTGTGCGGTCTCATTTCCTTTGGGGCGTTGGATTTCTGGATTGATCAAAATCATCTCCTCCCCTTCGCCTCTTTTGCCCGACGCGTTAACGACAAACATTCGCAGCGGCAAATCGACTTGATTCGCAGCCAACCCGACTCCGTTGTACTCGTACATCAATTCAACCATTTGATCCGCCATATCGCGCAATTCCGCATCGACTCGCCGAATCGGCAGGCTCTTAAAGCGAAGCGTTGGATGTGGATAGTGGATGATACTCAGTTGCATTTCGGTTTCTGTCCAGTTCGAGAACATCGTCTGTCGTTAGGATGATCGATCGTCGCGTTCTTGTGCAGGGTGGGTCCGCCTGGGGAGTTTGTCACCAAGTAGGCTGTGTGCTGGCGCTGTACGGA
>CAZZDZ010000029.1:0-6368 GCA_964652675.1 uncultured Pirellulaceae bacterium | reverse complement strand
CGGATTGCTGGTGCTGTACCGGGTGGACAGTTTTTGCAATTTGCAGGACGATTTACCGCATGATAAACGAAAAGACGTTGCTGAGATTTCAACGGGCCAAGGCCGAAACCGGGGCTGATCACACGATCATGTCTTCGATTTCGGGTGCAGAAATCATCGACGCTGGGATCCAAACGCGCGGTTCGCTGGCCGCTGGCATCTTGCTGGCAGAACTTTGCATGGCCGATCGTGCACAGATCGCAATCGTGCCAACGGATTCAACACAATACGTGGTCGATCATGCCGTCTCGGTCCGCACCGACGATCCGATCAATTCTTGTCTCGGCAGTCAATACGCGGGGTGGCCAGTGCAAACCGATGATTTTTTTGCGATGGGCAGTGGTCCGATGCGATTGTTCCGCGGCAAAGAAGACGTGTTAGAAGAATTGAAGCTCAGCGAAGACGGCGATCACGTCGTCGGCGTACTCGAATCCGACAAACCACCGACGCCGTCAGCGATCGAGCTGATTGCCCAGCAGTGCGGCGTCCAGCCAAGCGGCGTTCATCTGGCGATCGCACCTAGCACATCGATCGCAGGCAGTGTTCAAGTGGTCGCTCGCAGTATTGAAACGGCAATGCATAAATTGCATGCATTGAAATTTGATGTTTCATCGATCGTTTCTGGTGCCGGTGTCGCCCCGTTGCCTCCGCCCGCCAAACCCGGTGACACCGTCGGTGGAATCGGTCGAACGAATGACGCAATCCTTTACGGGGCGCGCGTGACGCTGTGGGTGGATTGTGATGACGACAAAATCGACGCGGTGGCTGACCAAGTCCCCAGCGGTTCATCTAAAGACCATGGCCAACCATTCGCGACAATCTTTAAACAATACGACTACGATTTTTACAAAGTCGACCCGATGTTGTTCAGTCCGGCCGTCGTCACGTTTCACAACTTGCGCAGTGGTCGGACTTGGAATCGGGGAACGATCGCAACCGATGTGATGAAGGCGTCGTTCCTGAAATGAGTGTCGACTTTGGCTCCAATTCGGCAAAGAAAAACCTGCAGCAATCGTCTGCTCTGCGCGGTGGACGATTCCTTGTTCTCGGTGGTGGTGACGGCTGGCACGCAAACCAATTGAAAACGGCCGCGGCAAAAGCCAACTGCGAACTGGCGTTTGCTCCCTACGAGACGCTGGCCGCAAACGTATCATCTGATGGTGATGCCGGTGACGGTGACGCCAGTCTGTACTGTAGTGCTGGGTCGCTGAACGAGTTCGATGCGATTTTGACGCGAACGATGCCACCGGGATCGCTGGAGAAAATCACGTTTCGATTGGCGATTTTGCACGCTTGCGTTGATCAAGGATTGCCCGTGGTTAATTCGCCGCGCGGCTTGGAAATCGCGATCGATAAATTCGCCACTTTGCAGCGTGTCGCAAACCTCGGCTTTCGCGTTCCACAAACCCGCGTCGTCCAAAGTCGCAGTGAAGCGATGGACGCGTATAACGAATTGGGCGGCGATTGTGTCGTGAAGCCGTTGTTTGGTGGTGAAGGCCGCGGGGTGATGCGGATACGAGACCCCGAATTGGCTTGGTACAGTTTCGCATCATTGGATCAGTTGGGCGCGGTTTTTTACGTTCAGAAGTTTGTGCGCCCAGGTGGCCGTGATACTCGGATTCTGCTGATCGGAGACAAAGTAATCGGACTCAGACGAGAGTCCGAGGACGATTTTCGCACCAACGTGATCGGTGGCGCGACGTGCCGACAGATTTCACCGGCGAATGAACAAGTTGAAATGGCGCGGAAGATCGTTGATTCAATTGGTGTTTCGTTCGCCTCCGTTGACATTATCGATTCCGATGACGATTGCCCACGCGTTTTGGAAGTCAACGCGGTTCCCGGATGGCGTGGTGCCCAGAAAGTCGCCGATACCATCATCGCCGACCACATCATCACTTTGCTGCAAAACACTTCTGCATCCACATCGTCAAACCATCGGGGTGTGTCGTGACGCAGCAAAACATCGATGGCAACGTCGCATCGCGATTGAGAATCGTCACCGCGATCGCTCCCGGTGCAATCGCGATCGCTCAACCCGCCGGTCCACCAGCACCTGATGGTCAGCGGAACTATCGCCTGACAACTTTCCAAGGCCTGAACGATCGCAGCGAATCAATCGCGCGTGGTTTGGCGAAATGGGGATTACGCCCTGGCATGCGGATCGTCATGCTGGTCCCATTCAGCGCTCAGTTCATTGAACTTGCGTTTGCGCTGTTGAAATCAGGCGTTGTGGTTGTGTTGATCGACCCGGGTATGAACCGCAAGCACTTGATTCAGTGTTTGAGTGATGCGAAGCCGGATGGATTCATGGGCATCCCCAAGGCTCAAGCGATTCGCACTTTGTTGCGTGGTAAATTCCCGCAAGCCAAGTGGAACATCACCGTCGGTCGCAGATATTTTTGGGGCGGCAAAACGCTCGATCAGATTATCAAGCTGGGCGAAGAAAACGGATCGAACGAAACGTCCAACTCTCTACCCACGATTCAACGCACAGATCCTGCCGCCGTTATCTTTACGACCGGCAGCACGGGACCTCCCAAAGGTGTCTTGTACACGCACGGCACGTTCCACGCTCAGATTGATCGAATCCGAGAACGCTATGACATTCACCGCGGATCACGCGACTTGGCATGTTTTCCGCTATTTGGTCTGTTCGATGCCGTGATGGGCGTGACGACGATCATCCCGGACATGGATCCAACGCGCCCCGCCGACGTGAATCCGCAACGGTTGATCGAAGCGGCCGCACAATGGGAAGTCGACCAGGCGTTTGGTTCACCCGCACTTTGGAACACGGTGGTTCGTTGGTGCGATCAAAACAATTTGCAGCAGCCGTTTCCAACTCTTAAACGTGTTTTGTCCGCGGGAGCGCCCGTACCGGCCGCCACACTGCAGCAACTCCGTTCGCTGATTCACGAGGATGCAGAAATCGTGACACCGTACGGAGCAACCGAAGCCCTCCCAATCGCTTCGATTGAATCGCGCGAAGTGATTTCGCAGACGGGCCCCGCAGCGGCCAAAGGCAAAGGTACTTGCGTGGGGACACGGTTTGAAGATGTTCAATGGCGCATTATCGAAATCAGTGACGATCCGATCAGTGACATCAATGAAACCACCGAGTTGCCACGCGGCAAGATTGGCGAACTGATGGTGACCGGTCCGATGGTCACCAAGAAATATGTCGTTCGCGAGGATCAAAATTCAAAGCACAAAGTCGCCGATGGTGATCGAGTGTGGCACCGCATGGGTGACGTCGGCTACTTGGATGATCGAGACCGCTTTTGGTTTTGCGGTCGCAAGGCGCATCGCGTGGTCGATGGTGATCGAATGTTGTTCACCGTTCCCTGCGAAGCAATCTTCAACGCGCATCCAGCCGTCTACCGCAGTGCATTGGTTCCGCGCGGCCAACGTCCCAATCAGACGCCAGTGGTTTTGATCGAAACCCACGCCGAGTATCAACCAAGCTCAGCAGCGGAAAAAGAGAAGCTCCGTGACGAACTGTTGGATCTGGCGGCGCGAAACCCGCTGACGCGCCGAATCCAAGAGGTCATTATTCGCGATCAAAAGCTGCCGACCGATATCCGACACAACAGCAAAATATTCCGAGAACAGTTAGCTGCTGAATTGGATAAGTGACGCTTTTCAACGGCTCACTTTGCTTCGCCAACCGGCTGCGCTTCTTGTTTGGGCTCTACTTCTACTTTTGGCTGCGGCCTACGTTTTACTGTTGTGATCGCGACGATCAGACCGTCCTTGTATTGGAAACCGATGCCGTCGAAGACATCTGTTTCGTCGGTCGACTTGATCGCTTCGCCAAACAGGTCGCCAATGTCTTGCTTGCTGTCACCCAGCTTGATTCCTTCACATGTTTTGCCTGGGAAATCACCTAAAACGCTAATGCTGACCAGACGATCGCGAAAGAACTGCATCCGAATCCCTGGGTCGTATGTCAATGTGCGAACCGTCTCGGTCGCGTCGACTCGCAACGCAGCACCCAAAAGATCATTGACAAGTTCTTCGCTGCTTCCAAGCCGCACGATATTCAAGCCCTCGCCAGCGATCAATTCAACACGCTCGGGACGTTGATCCAGTAGTTGGGCGCCGTTCGCCATGACGGGAGTTTGACGTTGGATATTGATACCAAGTTTAGGAACCTGTAACGAAAACGCTCCTTCGTCGTTCATCTCAACTCGGATCGTCCATCTGATGGCACGCTTGAAATTGACGGTGTCATACTTTTCTCGGCTCGAACCATAGTCCTGGATGATTTCGGACAACTTGTTGGTAGCGTACGGCCAAGGGGCGGTGAGAGAAGCATCTTTTTCATTGACAACTTCGCCGATTTCGAGCGTTTTTTCGATCACACGCCGTTTAAACTTTTTAAGTGAATAGCTTGCGTAATGCTGATCTGGTTTTTTCAATTGCCCGCCGGAGCTCTTGATAGCTTCGACTAAGTAGTGGTCAGTGACTTCTGGTTCGTCGTCTGCGGCCGTGTAGTTGGAGATTCGCTTGTGAATCCGTTGGACAAAGTAGGCGCAAGGAATCTCTGTTCGCAGCGTGTTGTGGAATAGATAAAAATGGTTTGACCCGCGTTGGCGGTGGATCAATACGTCATTCAAATCATCCGGTAAATCGACTCCGAAGTTTTTCGCTGCTTTAAAAACGGTCGTTTGACGCATTTTATCTAGGTCACGCCCAAACGTCGTGGCCAAGAAACTCGATCGCAACGGCATTGCCTCCAACTCAAAATCGGATGCGTCAAAAACCACTCGGCCCAAAGGACGCTCGACCACCTCGACGCGACTGTCCTGAATCGTGTCTTGGATAATGGCTTCTTGCGCGATCACCGTCACCGGCGCAAAGCAAGCGACAGCAATAAAAGAAAACACGGTATTCAAAAATGCTGCGGACAAATTGCGGCGAGTTGGCATCTGCGACGTCATGTGAATCAAGCAAATCGTGGAGAAAGGGGCGTTGTGCGGTTTGGGAGCAACCGCGTTCAAAACGCCAACCAATATACGCAATTCACAACCCTCGCAGTCGCCACAAATGCTCCGCAGGTTAAAAACGGTGATCAAAACGTGGCAAATCGAGGTCACAAAATGCCCAATGTGGTGTCGCCGCGCCAAACGAGACCTGCAGACGATAGTTGCCTTTGATTGAAAGGCGGAAGCGGAAGTCGCCAAAACTTTCGGCAGCCCTGATTCGGCGGATCGAATGTGGTCGAACGCTCCGCGGTCGGTTCTCTGTGCTCCGACCGCGGAGCGCAGCGGCCACAATAAATCAACAAACCCTCAATACTTTCGGCAAACCACTGAAGCTCTGCCACCTAAAACCGAAAGTCTGGGCGACTGCTGTTACGCATTTAGTGATCTGATTCGTGATAAAGTAAAAAGACAACAAAGGCAGATACCGAACGTCAAGGCATCAGCCAATCCCGCCACCACCAAGAGTCCCTTTTATGAAAACCACCGTATTCTTTTTGCTCGTTGCTTCTGTGACCTCCGTTTTATTTTCAAATCGATCGGTCGCCGACGATTCAGCATTTGCCGATGATTTTCATAACGTGAACGGATTCTATAGCACCAACACGAACGGATCATACGTAGACGATCAAGAACGTTCTCGAGAAATTCACTCTTACATGAGCGACTCTGTGACTGGTGACATGCAGATCAGCGTTCGCGAAGACGCAAAGACCAAAGGAGCCGACGGCAAACCTGGTGTATTGGCGTTCGCATTTGAGCGAGTCGCCAATAGCTGCGATTACTGTGGCTTTACTTACCAAGGCCGCACCGACGATCCAATCAAGATACCACTAAAGGGCAAAGTAACAGAAGAAACGCTCGATAAAATCCAGGTTTCATTTAAGCACAAGGCGGTCAACAAGAACCCAGAACACGTCGGCTTGACTGTCAGCGCTCGCATCGAATGCACCGTGGACGATCCTTACGCCAGCCGAGTCGACTTTGGGCACTTGAAATCAACAGGCAAGTGGCAGACGTTTTCGATCACTCTAGACAAAGGAACCAACAAGGTAGAGTTTTTGAAAGTCGTTAACGCGCTTTCAGATCCAACGTACAAACTGGCCTGGAGTCAAACCGGCGGCCCGGACAGCTACCAAGGCGGCGACACCCTTTTGATCGACGACATGAAGATCATGGTATTAGAGTAACCAACTTTTGCCTGATGGAACGTTCGCAGGATCACCAAGCTTCTCGGGAACCAAAACACTAAAACCGACGGGCGAAGTTCCTCAACGTGGAAGGATTGCGGCGGCTAGCGTCTTGAATTTTCCAGCAGCGACGGCCGTGTCCACGATATCG
>CAZZDZ010000028.1:25211-28143 GCA_964652675.1 uncultured Pirellulaceae bacterium | reverse complement strand
ACGTCCCCATGGCTGACGCCATGGGCTAGGGTTGTGTCGGCCTCCGGCCTAAAACTCACAGCCTCTGCGCGCTAGTAAACCCTCTAGCTTCAAACAATGATTTGCTCTGATTCCATTGGCAAACTGATTTTTGAAGCCGTGCAGCATGATTGGATGCCGCGCACTTGTCCCGCGTTTACGAGTTTCCGAATGGTTACGCCTCTGTTTTACCGATATTTTTGGAGCTAGGGTCACGTAGTTTTGTGGAATCACATTGTGTCGCATGGCGGTATGCCGAGTATTGAATATGATTAGATGTCCCGCCACATTCGGCCCCACCCCTTTTGCTCAATCGAGAAATCTGACGGATGAAAAAAGTCATTTCGGCTATTGGTCTTTTGCTCTTCGGTGCTGTTAGCGTCTTCTGCTTTCAGCACTCACGCCAAGCGTTTGCAGAGGATCGTGACGCCAATTCGGCGCCTGAGGTAATCACGACTCTGACTGACGAGCAAGCGCAGCAGCGTGATAAGCAACGCCCAAAATATCTCCAGCCAAAACCAATTGATGGTAAACCCCCGGTAACTTCGTTGCCCATCGAGCCGCGGCAAGGAGAGACGATTGTCTTTATCGGAAATTCGCTCGCGGAACGCATGGACCATCACAACTTTTTTGAGTCGTCGCTGCATCAGACGTTTGCTGATAAAGAAATCACGTTTCGCAACATGGGGTTCCCTGGTCACACGCCAGCGTTTCGCCCCGAGGCGGGTAACGGGAATCCCTGGGCATTTCCTGGCGCCGAAAAGTTTCATCCCGAACTCAAAACACACTATGGACAAGGCCACTATCCGTCGCCTGATGAATGGCTGACCATCATCAAGGCCAACACGATCGTTGCGTTCTTTGGTTTCAATGAATCCTATGACGGACTCAAAGCGGTAGGCAATTTCAAAAATGAACTACGCGCCTTTGTCGATCACACGTTATCGCGTTCGTATGCACATGGCGATAACAAAGCTCCACGCTTGATTCTTGCATCCCCGATCGCGATGGAGCAACACAAAAAATACTTTTTGCCAGATGCGGATGAGCGCAACGAAATTTTGCAAGCCTATGCCGATGCGGTTGGCGAAGTCGCTGGCGAAAAACAAGTTGGGTTCCTTGATCTTTTCACCCCGACCAAGCAATGGTATGCCGATTCGTCGGAATCGTTAACGATCAACGGCGTTCATTTGTCGGCTGATGGTTACGAAAAATTGGCACCCGTCATCATGCAAGGGCTATTCGGCAAAGGCGTGCCAGCGGCTGATTCAGAAAGCCTGATCCGTCAATCGCTCGTTGACAAAGCTTGGTTCTGGCGCAACGACTACCGAATGCTAAACGGTGTCCACGCTTATGGACGCCGCTGGGCTCCCTACGGAAACTTTAACTACCCCCAAGAGATCGAAAAGATCCGCCAGATGACGGTACTGCGTGACCGAAACGTTTGGGCGATCGCGCAGGGAAAATCAAACACGTTGAAAGTCGACGACTCGATCACTCGTCCGCTTTCGCCGGTCACGACGAACTATCAGGTCAGTGCAAAGAACGGCACCACGAACTTCCTGAAAACAGAAAAAGAAGCGAAGGAGAAATTCACGCTGCCTGAGGGATACGACGTGTCCCTGTTCGCTTCGGAGCAGCAGTTCCCGAATCTTGGCAATCCGTGCCAAATGCGATTTGACAACAAAGGTCGCTTGTGGGTTTCAACGCTAGCGAGTTACCCGCACTACAAGCCGGGTGACCCGAAACCCAACGACATGCTGTTGATTTACGAAGACACCGATGGCGATGGACGGGCTGACAAGGAAACCGTTTTCGCTCAAGGGCTGCACATGCCGATCGGATTCGATTTGGCTCCCGAAGGAGTTTACTTGTCGCAAGAACCGTTCCTACTGTTGCTCAAAGACACCGACGGCGACGACCAAGCCGACAAAACGGAATACTTGCTGGACGGGTTTGACCCACACGATACGCACCACGCCATTTCGGCATTCGATGTCGATCACGGTAATGGAATTTTTATGTGCGAAGGTCGCTTTCTGCACTCGCAAGTCGAAACGCCGTGGGGACCGCAGCGGATGACCGACGGTGGGACGTGGCGATTTGACCCCGCATCATGGAAAGTCGAACGCGTGATGCAGACAGACGTCTCCAACCCTTGGGGTGTCGCTCACGATGAATACGGACAAACGATCGTCAACGACGCTTCGGGAGGAACTCACCTCTGGATGCTCGGTTACTCGATGAACATACCGCACGGTAAAGAAGTCCCAAGGGTCAGCAAGTTCAACTATGAACACCATAGCCGACCAACTTCTGGTGCCGAGTTTATCCACTCCAGCCATTTCCCCGACGAAGTCCAAGGTGACTACATCTACACGAACTCGATTGGGTTTCTGGGAATCAAGCAGCTTCAGACAATCGAAGACGAAACGGAACTGAAAGGCAAACATCGCCAAGACCTGATCGTTTCGAGCGACGGAAACTTCCGACCTTGTGACTTGGAGGTTGCTCCGGACGGTAGTTTGTATTTCGTCGATTGGCACAACACCTTGATCGGGCACATGCAGCACAGTGCGCGTGACCCGCTGCGAAATTCAGAATACGGACGTATCTACCGAGTGACTTATCCGTCGCGGTCTCTGGTAACGCCACCAAAGATCGCTGGAGAAAGCCTGGAGGTTCTGTTTGGCAACATGAAGCTGCCAGAGATGAATGCTCGTAAGCGTTCACACCGCGAATTGCGTGGTCGTGACAAGGAAGCGGTCATCGCGGCGGCCCATAAATTTGCCGACGCAAACGCCGATGACGAACGACTTGTCTTGGAAGCCCTCTGGGCGACTTGGGGCCAGCAAGCTCCATCGGTTGATCTGATCAATCGCTGCATGGCAGCCAAAGATCATCGTGTTCGCGC
>CAZZDZ010000028.1:20879-25111 GCA_964652675.1 uncultured Pirellulaceae bacterium | reverse complement strand
GACACGCAATTGGAAAAAGATCTTTTGGCTGAACCGCTCGCGGAATTGGCAAAGGCGGCAATGGAAAAAGGAGACGCGTTGCGTGGAGCCAAATTGTTTTATGGCAAGAAAACCGCGTGTGCGAGTTGTCACGACGTCAAGAACTCGTATCAGATCGGTCCAGAGCTTACAGCAAGCCGAAAGGAAACGACGCCGGAGTTCATTATTGAATCGATTTTGAAACCGTCTCAAAAGATTTTGAAAGGCTATCAGAGTGTCAACGTTCTTACCGACGACGGATTGCTATCCGGTTACTTGGTCGAACAAAACGATGACGAAATCACGATCAGTATCGCAACCGATGCCGGCAAGCCAAGAAAGATCTCGATGGATGATGTCGTAGGGGTCAAGGAGCTTGAGAAATCGACGATGCCAGAGGGGCTCGCCAACTTGTGTGGCAGCCGAGACGGTTTTCTGGATTTGGCCAAGTTCGTGATCGATATCAATCGTGGTGGACCAAAGCTCCTGCGGCAACTGAAAAGGAAGGCCAAGGTAGAATAGCCCGTTTGGTCGTATCGCCGCTGGCCGCATTTCAGTCGTGCTGCCGTTTACCAATCGCAGCAGGACACGGCATGGGGCTAGTTTTACGGGCACTATGGTCCGCATAATGGGTACGACGTGACCCAATGATTTTCTGACATCGAGAACCTTTCATGGAGAGGTTCGCCGCGTCAGAAACGCAACTAGAGTTCCTACATGAGTCGATTTGTTGATCGATCGTTCTGCCAGACCCCACAGAGACGTAGAAGCACGATGATTCGATTGTTGTTCTCCATGCTGATTGCGACCGCGATTTTCGCGTTGGACACTGGCACGGGCTTGGCGCAATTTCCGTTTGGCGGCAGCGGTGTTTACATACAGCGCTCGCCTGTCACGCCAGGCTACGTGTATCGCTCGAATACTTTTCCCCCCAACACTTATCGTCCCAATACTTATCGTCCTGGCACTTATCGCCCCAATACCTATCGTCCCAATACTTATCCTCCTGGCACCTACCGTCCTGGCACTTATCCTCCCGGCACCTACTTGAGTCCGAATCCTGTCGCGTATCCTCCCAACGTGACAATTGTGAATCCGAATCCCGCGGTCGCGCTTCCCACGCAAGGGTATCCAGCGCAAGGCTACCCATCGCAAATTCCGCAGCCTCAGATAGCCCAACCCCAGGTCATATCAACTCATTCAACGCAGCCCCGCTCAACACAGTCGCAATCTGCAAAGCTGGCGCCGATCCCCCAGCCCCCTCCGGTCAGCCAGCGAGCCAAGACGCTTGCGACGATCCGAGTGCCGGGCGAATTCGAGCAGCAGCGTGCGATCATGCTAAGCGTAAGCGACTGGCAGCCACATCACTTCTTTGTGCTCAGTCAGATCGTTGAAGCAACAAAAGAGCATGTGAATGTGATCATCATGTACAACGAAGCCAAGCAACTTCGCGACGTCGCTACGATGCTCGCCAAATCTGGCAAGTCATACTCGCATGTTTTCTTTGTGCCGCTGGATTTGGATACGATTTGGCTGCGTGACTTTGGTCCCCGATTGGCCAAAACAGAAGACGGTACGATCTCGGTCGATTTCTTCTACGAAGGCAGCAGGCCGCGCGACGACAAACTTCCGCGGACCTGGGCAACCGCATCGGGCACTCGCTTGCGAACAGTCCAATGGACACTCCAAGGCGGAAACATGTTGACCAATGGCGCGGGGCTTGGCGTCACCAGTGAACGCATTTTCCAGGACAACAACGTTCAGTTCCCTCGGCCGTCACCGGGGATGAATGTGGTGGCCGAAGCACGCAATATGGTTACCAAAGATTTAAAACGCAGCTTGAATCTGAACCAATTGGTAATCTTGGATCCGTTGCAGCAAGAGGCTACCAAGCACGTCGACATGTTCGTCACGTTCTTGGATCAGCACCGAGTGCTGGTGGCTCAGTTGGATCCTGTGCGAGACAGCTTGAACGCATCCATCTTGGATCGAAATGCAGCCAAATTGCGCAACGTAAAAGTAGACGGCAAGCCTTTGGAAGTGCATCGGATTCGAATTCCACCGCGCGAAGGCACCTACTGGAGCCCGCTGACAAACATCGTGATTGCCAACAATTTGGTTTTGATGCCGACGTTTGATAGTGACGACAAAAACATCATTGCAAACGCAGTAGCAACGTACCGCCGACTGCTGCCCAATCACCAAGTCAAGACGATCAACATGTCCAGCATGAAAACACTGCAAGGTTCATTGCACTGTCTGACATTGAACCTGCCCGCGTTCGCGCCCTGGCCAAAAAACTACTTTACGTTCAAAACAACCGTCGAGAATTTGGACAAGTAGTCCGGCCAGAGCTCAGATGATGCGTAACCGTAGGCCCAGAGTCTGACGACTCCGACGACGCTAATATCAAAGCTTGATGCAGTACTAGCAAGCATTGACCTGACCATTAGCCTGGGTCGACCATCGTTGCGTCATCCTTCAGTTCGGCTGGGCCTGTGTCGTTGCGACTGCGTTTTTGCAGATACAACTTGATTGGCACTTCGCCAAAACTCAGGTGGTCACGCAGCACGCCCAACAAGTATCGCTGGTAATCTTTCCCGATTCCTTTTGGTTCACTGCACATCAGTACGATTGTCGGTGGCTCACTGGCGACTTGAGTTGCGTAAAAGATCTTGGGGCGGCGGTTCTGATACAGCGGCGGCTGGTGAGCTTCTACGGCTGCGCGAATCAACCGATTCAATTGGCCGGTTGTCACTCGCCCCGTTGCTTGTTTGAACAACATCGTTGCGTGGTTCAGCAATGCTTTGACATTCTTGCCTGTCTGACCAGTAATAAACGCGATCGGCGCGTAGCTCAACGTCGGAAACTGGCTGCGCAAATACCGGACCCAGCGATCGGTTGGAACCGTGCCGTGTAGCAGATCCCATTTGTTGATTACAAAGATCACAGGCTTGTAGTGCTCCAGCACGTAACCGACCAATTGCTTGTCAACTTTGCTGGTTTTTTCTGAAGCATCAAAAAACATCAGCACGACGTCGGCACGTCGAATACTACGTTGGGCGCGGTGCATCCCGTAATACTCTAAGTCCGTTCGTTGGCTTTTGCGTTTGCGCAGCCCCGGTGTATCGATCGCCATGAATGTTTGGCCGTCGATTTCAAAGCGAACGTCGACACTGTCGCGAGTCGTCCCGGGCACTTCGCTGACGATCATTCGGTCCGCTTCGCTAAGCGTGTTGACGAAAGTGCTCTTGCCCACGTTTCGCCGTCCAACGATCGTAACTTTCATCTCCGCTTCGCCTTGATTTTCGGCTTGCGGTTCGGGCAATCGATCGACAATCAACTGCATTAAATCGTCGCGGTTTCGGTTTTGTGTCGTGCTGACCGTCACCAGTCGGCCGCGTCCCAGGCGTTGGAATTCCTCGGCATGAATGTCCTGGTGCTCTTGATCGGCTTTGTTGGCGACCAAAATCACAGGGCGCTCGACGCCGCGCAAGCGTTCGACCACCAGTTCATCCAGCGGCATCAATCCGGTTTGGATGTCGACAACCAGGATGATCACATCGGCTGCGTTGATTGCCAATTCGATCTGGTGACGCACATCGGCGGTCAGGTCGTCAGGGTCTTCGATTCCCATTCCGCCGGTGTCGATCAGCTCAAAGAACCGCTCGTCGGCTTCGATCAGCGTGGTCATCCGATCGCGAGTCACGCCTTCGAAGTTGTCCACAATGGCCAAACGGCGGCGCGCAAGCCAATTAAAGATACTGCTTTTGCCGACATTGGGTCGGCCGACGATTGCGACTTGCGGAACGGGCATCAAACTTGATTCAAATAAAAATAGTGGTTCAAGCCTCAATCGTACGTCGAGAGCGACCAAGGAAATAGGGGCTTCTTTGCCAATGTGACGGCTATTTCATGCCCTGGCGCCGACAGGGTGACAAATGGCCAGAAACACCGTTGATTGCAGACAAAGTCGCCCAAGGGATATGATTTCAACATGACTGACTCTGACCAGACCGACACAGATATCGACACAGCCCCCGTCCAGCCGCAGCTTGATCCCAGCGAAATCCTGGCGCAAGCGGCCGCGCTCGCTCACCATTTGCAAAGCAGCGGAGTCGCGTTTCTGCCAGCGGCCAACGAAGCCAATACGGCATCGTTGGCTCCGCGATTCAAGTCTGCCCAACCGGAGCCAAGTGTGCCGAAAGCAGCGC
>CAZZDZ010000028.1:0-20779 GCA_964652675.1 uncultured Pirellulaceae bacterium | reverse complement strand
AAGATCGTCGCCGACGCCGTCGAAGTCTCCTATCAAGGTGCGTCGTTGGACGAGACCGAACGAACGTCGCAACTGCAACTGCTCTCGCAGCAGGTCGCGGCTTGTACGCGTTGCGAAAAGCTTGCTAGTTGTCGGACGAACACCGTGTTCGGAGAAGGCAGCGTGACACCGCGCATCGTTTTCTTTGGCGAAGGCCCTGGTGCGGACGAAGATCGCACCGGTCGACCGTTCGTTGGCCGCGCAGGCCAACTGCTGACAAAGATGATCGAAGCGTGCAAGTTCCAACGCGAAGACGTCTACATTCTGAACTCGGTTAAATGTCGACCACCGGGTAACCGTAATCCCGAACCAGACGAACTAAGCAACTGCCGCGAGTACTTCGAAAAACAGATTCAAATCTTGCAGCCCCAATACATTGTTTGCTTGGGCGCCGTCAGCAGCCAGACTTTGCTGAACTCTAAATTATCTGTCGGACGCCTGCGTGGAAAGTTTCATCGTTACTTTGACAGCAAAGTGCTGGTGACTTATCACCCAGCTTATTTGTTGCGAAACCCTGCGGCTAAAAAGGCTGCCTGGCAGGACTTGCAGTTGATGTTACGCGACGCAGGGTTGCTTTAATCGCCAAAGATTGCCGCGTGGATTGTGTTGCATGCAATTGGATTTTCGAATTGAATTCGGTTTTCCTCTTGACCATATTTTTTCGATGGGAACAATCTTCCAACGGTGAAGCGAGGATGCATCACTGGATCGGCAAAGGAGTTGCCGGCATCAATTAACGACGATGAGCAGGGAGGCCCATCACATGCGTCATGCAATCGATTTTTTGAAGTTCGCTTCGTCTACCAAGATCTCTTCTGGATCAAAACAAGAGCTTGATTTTGACGATCAAGTCGCTGACAAATCGTCTGATCACTTTGGCCAAGCCCCCAGTCACTTCGGGGAAAACGACGGCGAGTTCTCGATGTGTCAAATCCTGGAGCAAGCAGAGTATTTCTGCGGTGACGATATCCTGTTTGACGCGATCGCCGCGACAGCAGACAAAGCCAATGTTGGTGACTTGGTCGTTTATCGCATCGGTGACGATGACCCGAGCGAATTAGTAGCCAACGCGATGGCACGTGGCGCCGCGGGCATCTTGACCGAACAGTTGCTTCCGTGCCCCCTGCCACAGTGCATCGTCGGCGACGTCGAACTGGCGATGGCGGAAGTGGCCGCTCACACGTTGGAACATCCCGATCGCGCGATGTTGACAATCGGTGTCGTCGGTTCGTCTGGTAAAACCACCACGTCGCTTTTGATTTCTTCGTTGTTGCGCGACGCGGGTACTCGAACTGCATACCAAACTGATTTGGGCGAGTGTGATGGGATCGTCCAGTCAACACCATCGACCGGCGTGCCTTCGGGCGAATCGTTGATTCATTGGTTGAGCGAAGCCAACGACGGACAATGCCAAGCCGCCGTGATCGAACTATCGGCCGACGACGCACGACACGGACTTTATGACTCGATCGAATTCGATATTTTGGTCGTGACGGGATCAGCCAGTCTTTCCAGTGACTTTGGCCAATCGCCTTTGCAGTGTCTACTGGATCAATTGAAACCCACTGGCGTCGTGGTTGCATCCAATGACGACCCGAAAGCCATTCGGGTGATTCGTGACAGCGGTTCACGATTGACAACCTACGGATTGCGAAGCCAAGCAGACCTGTCGGCCAAGATCATCGATCAATCCGACGGAATGTCGACTTTGATGATCACTCAAGACGACACCAGTGTGATGATGGAAACCGCACTGTGCGGTTCGGCGATGGCCCAAAACCATTTGGCCGCAGCGGTCGTTGGAGTCTTGATCAACCAGCCGCTTACTGAAATCACAGAAACACTTTCGCGTCTGCGATCGGTTCCCGCTCGTGGGCAACGGTTATCCGATTTTGAAAATGCCGATGTCATCCTTGATGCGGGTGGCTCGCCAGAACGAGTCGAATCCAGCATGCGAATGGCGCGTTCGATGAAAGGCGGCGGCCAACTTTGGTGCGTTTTGGCGATCAACGACAACGATTGCCCCGAGTATCTGACTCAGTATGGCACGCATGTGGAACGTTTTTCAAACAAAACAGTCGTGACTTGTCAGCGATCGATGAAAGAAAGCTACCTAAAGTCATCGCACTATTTGTTGGACGGAGTGGAGCGTTGTGCAGCAATGCGTTTGGTAGCTGATCACCAACGTGCCATTGAGTGGGCGGTCAGCGAAGCAAAGCCGCAGGACACGATTCTTGTCATTGGTGGCGTCTCGACACATTGTGCGCATCAGCAGCGAACTGATATTCAACAGTTGACCAGTTGGATCGAAGCAGCTCGGAAAGAAAAAGATGCCCCTGTGGCGTTACCGGATTCGGTCAAAAACACCAAAGCAACCATTCTGCCAATGTTTCAGAAACCGCAGGATTGAACGCTCAAAGTGCGAGAGTAGCTTGGCCTCTCCTGCATCCGTCGCCTCCAGCAGTTATTCTATGGGCCTTACTGGTCTGTACGCCTGTCTTGAGAGTGCTGGATATGAAACCGTTTTTGCGTCTGTGCTGTTTTCTTTTTGTTTGTTCGTCGCTGGCGACTGCTGCTGACCAACCGAACATCTTGTGGATCACCAGCGAAGACAACGGGCCGCAACTGGGTTGCTATGGCGACCAATACGCTGACACTCCGAATCTGGATGCTTTGGCCGAAAAGTCGTTGCGTTACAAGATGTGCTGGTCCAACGCGCCAGTGTGTGCGCCGGCTCGGACTACATTGATCTCAGGGATGTACGCGACCAGCCTGGGTGGGCATCACATGCGCAGTGGCGTCAAGCTGCCTGAAAATATCAAAATGTATCCCGAGGTATTGAAGGCCGCCGGATATTACTGCACCAACAAAACCAAGAAGGACTACAACTTCGCAGGAGAAGACGGCGGCTGGGACGACAGCAGCAGCAAATCACACTGGCGAAATCGCCCAAGCAAAGACACACCGTTCTTTTCGGTTTTCAATTTCACTGTCAGCCACGAGAGCAAAATCCGCTCCACGCCGCACACGTTGAAACACGATCCCGCTAAAGCTCGCGTGCCCGCTTATCAACCAGATGCCCCCGAAGTCCGTCGTGATTGGGCGCAGTATTACGACAAGATGACCGAGATGGACACTCAAGTCGGCGGGCTATTAGCGCAACTTGAAAAAGATGGCTTGGTCGATTCCACCATCATTTTCTACTACGGTGATCACGGCAGCGGAATGCCGCGCAGCAAACGTTGGCCATTCAATAGTGGTCTCCAAGTGCCGTTGCTGCTGCACGTTCCAGCAAAGTTCAAAGACCTGGCGCCAGCAGACTACAAAGCCGGCGGCATTTCTGATCGCTTGACTGCATTTGTCGACATGGGACCTACTGCAATCAGTCTGGCTGGCGTCAAACCACCCCAGAACATGCAAGGCGTCCCGTTTGCCGGCAAGTTCAACGGCGAATCTAAAAAATACTTGTTCGGTTACCGTGGGCGAATGGACGAACGCGTCGATATGGTCCGCAGTGTGACGGATGGTCGCTACGTGTACATGAGACATTTCTATCCCGATCGCCCCTACTTGAAGCATGTCGAATTCATGTTCTCAACGACAACCACGCGTGTTTGGAAAGAGATGTTTGACGCTGGGAAGCTGAATGACGTTCAAGCGAAAGTGTGGCAGGACAAACCGGTCCAGGAACTCTTTGATTTGCAAAGTGATCCCGACGAGACCGTCAATTTGGCGACAGATCCTGTCCACGTTCATCGCGTCAACGAAATGCGTACCGCGTTGATGCGGTGGATGATTGACACCAAAGACATCGGGCTGCTACCCGAAGACGAAATGCACCGACGTTCTGGTGAACTGTCGCCGCGAGAGTTTGCAGCAAGCGGCAAATTGGATTTTGACAAAGCCGTGCCGTTCGCAATGTCAGCCATGGACAAATCTCTGGCGTCGGAAACTGATCTGATAGCGGCTTTATCAGACGAAGACAGTTGCATGCGATTTTGGGCCGCGCGGGGTTTGTCTATCCGAGCAGGCAAGAATGCTGAAATTGATAATGCACTGGTGAAAGCGACCGCCGATTCATCTTCCAATGTTGCGATTGCCGCGTGTGATGGTCTACTGCTGAGCGAAAACGCGGCTCATCGTAAAACAGCCAAAGCGCGTCTGGTGGAGTTGGCAAATGTCGACACCGTCGGCCACTTCGCCGCAGTCAACGCGCTGAACGTCTTGGACATGAACGTTCAGTTGGATGAGACGACAACTGACGCATTAAAACAGCTTCCACGCCAAGCGAAAAAACCACCCGTTCGACTGGGCAAGTACGTCGGCAAGTTGCTAAACCATGCTTTGAAAATTCAAGCACCAGCGAAGCAAAAGAAGCGTGCAAAAAAGTAGTCGCGTTGCGGAAGTCGTCAAGACTTTCGGCGATTTAGTGTCCGATCTTGACCTTCGTGTCGCGAGTCAAAGATTCCATTTCTGGAATCTCGATCCGAAAACGGATCAAGCATGCATTGCTGCCTGTGGGAATCACAAGATCGCCCTGGGCGTAGTGTGCTATCTCTTCGTCCGTTTCCGGTTCGTATACCGTTGCGATTTCTTCGGTAATCGTTTTGTTTGCATCCTTGGGATCGACCAACTGGTTGAACACCTTGGCGTCAGCAAACGCCTTGCCGTCTTTCATGATCGCAACCGAAGGCTCGATCGTGTCACCCGCATGAAAATGGGAACCGTGGTGACCAAGCCAAATTTCAACACCACTCTCCCCAAGACTTTCTTTGGCTTCCCAAACCAATTCATCACCAGTCCCATGGGCGTGTGAGGTTGGTTCGGTGGCAGCGTTCTCGCTCTTGGTCGTTTCGACTGAGTTCTGACAACCGGCAATCAAAATCAGTACGGCGAACAAACTTAATCTTCTTTGGAAATTCATCTATGCTCTGCTTGTCTTGGTTGAATGCGAAGTGGCAACCCCAATCATACTAGTTCCGCATGAACTGGTTTCGGTTGCCCCTTTCCGAGCTAGTAAAGTGCTTCTGGCTAAATTTACTCCATTGCATTGATTCAACGTTCCAATTGACTGCAACACAAAGCCAACCCGGAAGCCAACCACAGTGCAAAAAACCCACCCAAATCTCCAAGAGTGTCCTGCTCACCAATTTTGCAAATCTGCCTATAAATAGGTTTCTTTCACTTGACTCTTCGATCCGTATCGGACATCGTGGACGTACCGATAAGGTCAACCACCTAACGTTCAACATAAGTTGATGCTCCCCTTTTACCGAACAATTATCGCAAGTCTGCTTTGCGGGATGGCCACCTTAGGCCATGCTCCCGCTTGGTTGCATTTGGCTAATTGTGATCACGGAACTCAAAAGGGAATCCAGAAAGTAGCCGCCCAAAAAGACTCGGTGCTGGCTCACGACACTTGTTGCTGTCAGCATCATTCGGATCCGGAACCGGATTCCGAAGGCGACAGTCTCCCAGAACACGACCATGAGTCGTGCGTGATTTGCCAATCCATGACAGCTCCATCGGGGGTGATCTGGCAAGTTGAATCCGATTTGACATCGGAGTCGCTATTTGAGTTAGCGCAGATTCAAAACATTCTTGAAATTCAATCGAATTTCCAATCGATTCCGCAACCTCGCGGACCGCCTACGTTTGCGTAGAGCCCACTGATCGACTGCGGTCTAAGGCGTGAATCGCTGACGGCCCAGCAGACTTTTACTTGCATCAACACGTTCCGCCGTGCGCGGTTCGGTTGGTCAATGGTCCGACCAAACCTGATTGGCTGTTCCCGCGCGGTGGGGCTCCTATCGATTTGTGCATTTACCAGTTTCGATCTCAGAAAATACACTTCGAATTTGCTTGTTTTAAGCAAACCCAAGTTTGGTCACCTTGGTTTGCTTTGGAAGAATTTCGACGTCACGCGGTCTACTTCGTCGCTGCCGCGCGATGCCTTGGTCAGGCGACATAAACTTTTTTACCCTACTTTTTTCCACATTGGAGAAAACAAATGTCTAAGAAAATGACTCCCCGAAAGAATCGTCGCGGCCAAGGTTTGGTCGAGTACATCTTCATCGTCGCAGGCGTAGCGTTCGTCGCGCTGCTTGCTGTTTCGATCTTCGGTCACAAAGTGTCCGACCAGTACGCAATTAGCGCTGGTTTGCTGCCTGGTGCACACGCCGAAGATAACCTTCCGGTTTCTGGTCTTTCATTCCTGGAGACGACCGACGACGGTGTCTCACAAAGCGGTACAGGTATTGTTTCCTGGGGTGGTCTCACCGGTGCTGACACTACCACTGGCGAATTGATCAACAACGTTGGAGTAACGGGTGTCGCCGACGGCGATGCATTCGTTGCCGAATAGTAAGCCCCAGCGATAGTACTTCCTCACTTCGCCCTCTCCGCTTTGGGGAGGGCGAGGCTTGAGGACAAAGACGAAAGGTTGATGGTCGGTTTTGTTTGCGTTGCAACCCTTACCGGCCTAAACCGACTAACGCTTTTGAAGGCGCGTCCCCTGGACTAGAAATCTGAACTTGAATCACATCTCAACTCTGATCTGGTGTTGAAACAGAGGGAGCTGCAAAACGCTATCGGGCGACGAACCAGTCGTCCAATAAATAAAATGAATCGCAACAGGGAGGGAGCCGAGCCAGAAACATCTAAAGAGCATCATGGCCACACGAAAACGCCAAACCCGCAGTTCCATCCCTCGTTACCTGACGATTGCAGGCGTCATTTGCGCTGGCGTTCTACTTACTTACGGCGTCGGTCGTGCTGCGGGCTGGATCGGCGGCGATAACACAGCGTCAAACAACCGCTCGCGCGTGGGCATGGTAAAGGTCCCAAAATCACTGGTAACCCTTAACGCCTATGATGTTGTCAAACGCGAGGATATCTACGATCGTACGATTGGCGACGACAGTTACTTTTGGATGCCAAAGTCCCGGGTCGAAAACAACCCGCAGTGGATCACTCGAGTTGACGACATTATCGGCCGCGTGATGTCGAAAGACAAACGCATCGATTTTGTCTTTACCGAAAATGACTTTCTGCCCAAAGGCAGCCGCAGTGGAATTGCTGGGGGCATCCCTGCTGGCAAACAGGGTTTCTTTTTGGATGCCGAAAAAATTCCGGGTCTGCGTTTCTTGAAATCGGGTGATCGCTTCGACCTGCTTGCCAGTACGGCCGAGGAAACCGAAACCGCAGGATCCGAGTACGGCTTGCTATTGGGCGGCATCAAGGCGCGCGGTGGCAAACCGATTCCGCTCAGCGGCGTGCGGATTCTTGCGCAAGACGCGGAGATGATCGCGATTACGACCAGCGGACGCATGACGACCCAAGGAGGTCTGGAGCTTGCGAAAGCGGACGAGCGTGGTCGATCACTTGCCAATGAAAAAAACGAACGCGTCGCCATCGCTATCGACCCAACCGAAGCCGTGCCACTAACTCAGGCTCTTGGCGACAAAGTGAACGTCTACATGGTCACGCGAAGCGGGCAGGAGTCAGAGTCTGCCGCCGTCACCGATGTTCTGAAAGGGCGTATTGGAATCGCCGCGACAGGCGTATCCATTGAACCGTACAAACCCATCAAAGCCAGCGACCTTTCCGAACCGGCAACCGGTGAACTGAGACAGTACTTTTTCAAACCCGAAGACGTACGCGATGACTGGATCGCACGTCCGGAACAATTGGTTGGCCGGGTCGTCAAACGGGCAATCGAACCGGGTTACATTTTTACCGAAGGCGATTTTTTGACTGCCAACAGCTTGATTGCTGATGTCAAAGCGTTTCAGTCGATCCAAGCCGGCGACATTGTGGACGGTCTGGCTTCGCCACTGGTGGGACGTGTCGTTTCGCGCGATCTGACTGCGGGTTCGCCGGTCACCGAAAGCGAACTGTTGCAGCCCGGCAGCGTGACTGAGGCCGTCGAGGCCTATCAGGTTTTGACCGCCAACGTCTTGGCCGAAAGAGCGCAGTCATCATTGGTCGGCCGTGTTGTCGCCAGAGACTTGCAACCAGGAACAAAGGTTAGCGAAGACGACTTGTTGCCGCCGGGTTCAGCCGCAGGATTCGCCGCCGCGATTCCGACTGGTCGGATGGCATTGACGGTTGATCAAGATAGTATCGCTGGCATCGGGCAACTGCAGCGGGCGCAGCATTGTGATTTGCTTGCCTCCAGGTCGTTCGATGCCGATAGCACATTGGCGGGTGTCCAGATCGCGCCAAATCTGCAAGCTCAATTGCAATCTCAAGCAGTCAACCGCGTGCTGGCCAAAGACGTGATCGTGATTCAGCAGCGAGGCGATCAATCTGTGCTGGCGATGAAACCCAACGAAGTCTCGGAGATCGCGAGAGCGGTCACGCAAGGAGTCAACGTTTTTAGCGTCGCACGTTCCGCTGCGTCGGGTCCGCCCGCGCCAACAAACGTGCCTGCGAGTGCCACCACCGATTTAGTTTCGGATCCAAGTCCGCTGGGGCAAATTTCGATTACCGAAACGCTGATTGGTGGTCGGCGCAGCGTGAATGCATACAAACGCAGCGTGAACAAGCCACCGGTGTTTCTACCAAACGGAGGACAACAATGAGTAACCCTCAGATCCTGGTCCACCGCGTTGATACTAGCGTTGACAACGAACTGCGCCAGGCCGTCACGGCGCTGAGTCGCTGGAATCCTGTCCTGCATTTTGGTAGCGAACTGCGTAGCACGATTGCGGCAGCGAACGATTTTCAACCAGCCGTCGCCATGCTGGAGATTGGTGAAGATTTCGAGACACTGCGGACGCTGATCGAAGAATTGCAGTTGATCGTCCCCGACATCTCCTTTGTGGGAATGTATAACGCGGACCGCTTGCCAACCGGCATGAACGAAAGCACGACGATGATGCGTGCGTTGCGTTTGGGGGTCGAAGATTTTTTGCGGCGACCGATTGCTAACGCAGACTTGGCACAGGTTCTGGATCAGCGTTTAGCACCACGTCGCAAGCAGCGAGCCAATTCGGGACAGTTGGTGACGTTTGTCAGCAACAAAGGTGGTGTCGGCAAGAGCACGTCAGCAGTTAACTTGGCAGTAGAACTTGCATCGCGTTATCCGCAGCGCGTTGCGTTGATCGATGGTTCGCTGCAGATGGGCGTCTGTGCGACACAATTGAACATGCGCCCCGATGCCACCTTGGTCGATGCTTGGCAGCAGCGAGATCGGCTGGACCAGCAATTGCTGTCTCAGTTGATGACGGTTCACGAATCTGGATTGCATTTATTGGCAGCACCGTTAAACGCGATCGAAGCAGCCGAGATTGATGACGCGTTTCTGTCTCGCATCTTGCTGATGGCTAGGCGAACTTACGATTACGTTGTGGTGGACACGTTTCCGCTGTTTGATCGAACGATCATGGCGATTTTGGATTTATGCGATATCGCATTTGTCGTCGTGGAAAACGTTGTGCCGACACTGCAAACCGTACGTGGTTTCTTTGACTTGCTGGCGGAAGTTGAATTTCCCGAGCAACGTCAACGGGTATTGTTAAATCGGTATTCCACCCGCGCTGGTGGGCCGTCCACTGACGAAGTCTCGCGATACTTAGGACGAGACGCCGACTATGTGATTCCCTTTGACCGAAAAGTTGTCTTGGCAGCGAATACCGGCAAACCATTTATCATGAACCCCGTTCGTTGGGGCAAGGCTTCGGCGTCGATTCGTATGATGGCCGATGACATCGAGTCGATGGCGGAAGCAGCCTCACAGCCAAACCAAAATAACAGCCAGCAGCGCCAAGCCGATCCGAGTCATTCCAATCCACCCTTCGCGGCCGCCCCATCGCGTTTGGCTACCGATGGCGGAGGTGATTCGTTATGAGCGATCGCAAATCGCTGCGCGAAGTGCTACAGCGCAAGTCGATTGAAGTCCCGCGCGATCGGATCCGTGTCCGACAATCGGAGGTTGCCACCCCCGAACGGGCGACCACCGCGCCCCGACGCGTCAATCGCAAGGTTGAGTATCAGGCGATCAAAGGCGAATTGCACGAGCGTTTGATCGACGACTTGAATCAACAAGGCTTGCTGACCCAAGATGACGCCGATCTGAAAGAGTTTATCGATCAGTTCGTGGCGGAGGTGTTGGAATCGGAAGATTTACCGCTAAATGAATCCGAGCGGGCCAAGCTTCCCGAAGACCTATTAGAAGAAACCCTCGGCACTGGACCGTTGGCGCCTCTGATGGGCGATCCTGCGGTAACCGATATCTTGGTCAATCGATATGATCGTGTGTACGTTGAACGATTTGGGATGTTGGAGCCGACCGACGTTCGATTTCGCGACGAGGAACACTTGGTGCGTATCATCGGCCGGATCGCCGCCAGAGTTGGCCGCCGCATCGATACTTCATCGCCGATGGTCGACGCACGATTACCGGATGGAAGCCGCGTCAACGCGACGTTGCCCCCTGCCACCATCGACGGCCCCACTTTGTCGATTCGTCGTTTCGGCCGCCGGCGTTTGCGCCGTGAAGACCTGGTTCGGCTGGAAATGTTTTCCAGCATCATGGATCAATTCCTACAGGCCGTCGTCCAGTATCGAAAAAGTGTTATCGTGACGGGTGGTACTGGTAGCGGCAAATCAACACTTCTGGGGGCGATCGCCGAATCGATCCCGGATACCGAACGCATCATCACCATCGAAGACGCGGCCGAATTGATGTTGAGCCAGGAGCACGTGATCCGAATGGAGACGCGAGCCGCGAATACCGAGGGAAAAGGTGTGATCTCCCAGAGGGATTTGGTCGTTAACGCCCTGCGGATGCGGCCCGACCGGATTGTGATGGGCGAAGTCCGCTCAGGCGAGGCGCTTGATATGTTACAAGCGATGAACACGGGTCACGACGGTAGTTTGACCACGATTCACGCCAACAGTCCCCGTGATGCGTTTGCTCGTTTGGAAACCATGGTGATGATGGCCGGTATGGAATTGCCTTCGCAAGCGATTCGCGAACACGCCGTTTCTGCGATCGATTACATCGTTCACGTGCGGCGTTACGAAGACGGTGTTCGCCGCGTCCAACGGATTGCCGAAGTCGTCGGTATCGAGGGCAAGACACCGCAGCTACAAGACATCTTTGTCTTTCAACCCACTGGTCGCTCTGAAGACCGGATCGTGGGACAGTTTCAGCCAACCGGCGTGGTCCCACGCGTCATGGATGAACTAAGATCTCGCGGGGTAACGGGAATCCAGCAATCCTGGTTTGCGAGACCATCGGCATGATTGACTTTTGGTTTTCGGCGTTCGTTCTGATCGTGGCAATCATCGGTGTGATTTTGTTTTGGTATCGCGCCGCCCAGCGACAAGAAGTACTGGGCCGACTAAGCAAAGTTGAATCCGAGGCGGACGTTGGAGAAACGAGCGAGCTGCCTTTTGCATCACGTTGGTGGTGGATGCCGTGGATCCTGGTGATTCCGGTCGTCCTGATGCTGAACTGGTACTGGACTTGCCCTTGGAACCTAGCGATCGGTGTGGGATTTGTTTTGGGGCTGGTCGGAATGGAAATCGATGCTTGGTTTTACCAGTGGCGACTCAGTCGCATCGAAGCTCAATTGGCCGAAGCCATCGATGTTCTGGTCGCCAGCGTCGGCGCCGGTTCGTCGCTGCAAGCTTCGTTGCTTCAAGCTTCCGAATTCAGTCCACTACCGCTACGAACCGAACTGGCGGAAATCGTCGCTCGACTGCGTTTGGGGGATTCGCCGCCGGATGTTTTTGGTCTGCTGCAGCAGCGAGTTCCTACGGAAACCTTTCGTTTGTTTTCCACCACGCTGACGGTGAATTGGCAGGTCGGTGGCGAATTGTCGGAAACACTTGCGGCGATCGGCAGCACGATTCGTGGCCGCCTAGCAATCGCTCGGCAACTGCGTACGCTTAGCACGCAAGGCACGCTGACCACGTTGGCAGTGCTGGGGGTGACTTGGTTCATGGCGGCAATGATGTGGCAAGCCGATCCGCCACGTTTTCTTTCCTTTTTGTTTAGTACCGTTGGTTCGTGGGTAGTTGCGGCCAGCCTGTTTCTTGAAGGCATCGGCATTGCATTGGTGTCACGACTTAGCAGGCCAAAAATATGATTGTCGCGCTCGCCCTTTTGATCCCCGTCGCGGGCATCGTGCTGTACTACCAACTGTCAACGAAGTGGTTGGTGGAGGATCGTTTACAGTCATTGGGTTCTGCTGACGATTCGCAAGCTACTGACACTGCTTTTGGCGAAGAACGTTTTCGTGGCGTGGCCGGTTGGCTATACCGCGCTGGGTTCCGGCAACGCAGCGCCGAAGTCTTCTTTTGGGTGGCAACTCTGCTTTGCTTTTCAGCAGGTCTATTGACTTGGTTTCAGCTTAACCGGACTGGGGTGATTGATTTGGCGACGGACTTCGTTACAGATATCCCGGGCGGCGTTGGTAATGTGATGGTGCCGTTCCTGCTAGCTTTGCCATGGTTTTTTATCGTTTTTTTGACGTTGATGCCAACATTACTGGTTCGTTCGATACGTCGTCGGCGCGTGCAAGAGTTGGAGCGAGATTTGCCGTTGATGTTGGATTTGTTAAACACACTTTCGCACGCTGGCGTTGGCTTCGATTCGGCGCTGGAGCAGATTTTGAATGCTCAATCTCCGGATCGGGTGCTTTCCAAAGAATTCAGGCTATTTCAAGTGGACAATCTTGCCGGCCGCTCGCGTGTTGATTCGCTGCGTCGTTTGATGCGCCGCGTGAATGTACCGATGTTTTCCACCTTCATTTCCGCGATTGTTCAAGCCGAACAAGTCGGTGCCGGCATCGGTGATACTTTGAAAACTCAGGCAAAGGAAATGCGTGCCCGCCGACGCGAAAAAGCGTCGGCTGCAATCATGTCCGTACCAACATTGTTGGTGCTACCAATGGTCGTCGGTTTTCTGCCTGGAATTTTTGTTGTCTTGATTGGCCCGATGCTGTATCAAACTTTGGGCGCATTCGGACAAACCGTACGCGGAGTAACAGGGCAATGACCCATGCAAATCATCGACTGCCAAAACGAATCAACACTGCTAAGCGATGTCGAAATCGCCCAAACATTTTGGAAACGATTTCGCGGGCTGATGCTAAGAAAGCATTTTCCGCCCAGCTATGGAATATGGATTCAACCGTGCAGCAGTCTTCATACAATGTGGATGCGTGTGTCGATCGATATCTTTTTTCTAGATGCCGATGGCACCGTGCTGGAAGTTCACCGACAGGTAAAGCCATGGAAATTCATCATCCCCAAACAGCGCTGCCAAAGTGTGTTGGAAGTCCCCGAGGGACTGGACACGCTGCAGCCGGGTATGCGTATAAGAGCCGCCGACTAGCCAAGACCGCTGCATCACGCAGAGGACAAGCGCTGCTGGAGTTTGCGTTTTTGATTCCGGTCTTGATCATTTTGATCGGCGGCACGCTCAGCCTGGGACTGTTCTTTTTCCAAGGCAACTCGCTACAGCAAGCTGTCGATATCGCCGCACAAGAGATCGCCCGAATGCCGCTGGACCCCGAACAAGAATTGGGTCTGGGAGACTTTGAACGTTGCACTCAGTCTGGGCTTGCGGCAAACGAAACGGATTTCAAAGAGCAAATTTACGATGAGCAGTTTCTGGTGATTCGCGATAGCGAATGGGCGGGCAGACCCTTTCAAGAGTTTGTTGATGAGCTGCCGCTGCTGAATCGTTTGCTGGTTCCTGTGATGGTTCGTGACAACGATATGACACGCTACCCTGGCACACTGGTGACCAACGCGGATGGCGAAGAAACGGTTTTGATTCCGCTGGTGGAGTATTCACAAGCTGGAAATTCAACCTCCGTCGGTGGCGTTCCTGAGACCATCCGCGCGGGCGCTGTAACGATCGTGCAGTGGGTTGCTCCCGTCGAAGAAATCCAAGTCGACCATGACACTGACTCTACGACGCTTCGGCGAGGCCCGTTTGCACTGCAGCGAGATGGTGAACCTGATGCGACGCTGACAAGCTTTACTTTCGGCATGGTCGCTCTTCGTATCAATTACCCAGCCCAATCGGCGACGTTGTTGAACCGAACCTCCGAAGGCACGGTTGTGCTGGCGGGTAACACGACGGTCAACGCAAACAACAGCTTTACAGATTGCTACACAATCGCCGCTCCGACGGCAAGGATTTCACAAGCCAGCGGCGAGCCAGGATCCAACGCGCATGCGGGCGAATTCGGTTTGGGTGAATTAGAAGCGTTGACGCGAATCGTGCGTCCCTTTCGACGGGTGATGTCTTTCCAAGCCATTTATCGCCGCGAAGTGTTTCGTTAAGGGAGCCTCGACGAATGAATCAAAAACCTACACGGCGCCGTGGACAAAGTCTGCTTTTGTTGCTGCTGGTAATCCTTGCGCTGGCCGGTGTGATGGCCCTGACGATCGACTTCGGGTTTGTCTTGCTTTCGCGCCGCAGCATGCAGACGGCTGTTGATTCGGCTGCTTTAGAAGGAGCACGCAATGTGGGCGGCCAGGGGCGGCTGAATGCCAGCCGGCTTGTCCAAAACATTTTCGATGATGACTTGGACCCCACGGCAAATCCAACCACGTTGGGCGCTGGTGTCCAGCAGTCGTTAGTTGGACGCGATACCAACGACCGACCGATTCTGGGCGATGGCACTGGATTAGGCGATGTTTTTGATGACCGTGCGAGCTTTATGTACCGTCCGGTACCCCAGTTGAATGAACCCAATCTGGATCACGGCGACTTGGGCGTTGGCAATTACATCCCCAATCAAGATCATCAAGAGACTTCGTCCTACGTTCGCAATGATTTTGAGTTCGATCCCAACGGGGATTCGTTTCTGGCTAGGCTTCGGCGAACATCTGGCCGAGAAAATATCCGGAATGACTTGGATCGTGTCCCGGGCGTCAGTTCCAGCGGGTTAGGTTCGCCACTGCTGATCGGTCACCTCGCGTTTTTTCGAGCCGAACCTCCAAATCAATACGACATCCGGCGTGACGGCGTGACCATCCGCGCAACATCGATCGCCACCGGCAAGCCCATTGTGCGTGTTGGATTGTCTGATCACGCAGACTTGTTTTCCGCTATCGAGTACGCGTACCTAGCCAGCGAAGATGAGTGGTACGAGATAGACGCCCCTCAGGATAGCGTTGGAGATGTCGCCACGCGATTGGATTCCGATCCAAGCGACCCCGACATTGATCCGGTTTTGCTGTCTGCTATCACGGAAGTGGGCTACGCGGCAGTGATTGCAGAGATTTCAGGTAATGACCGCGTGGTGGGCTTTCGTCTAGTCAACGCTGCTACCGGAGACCGCTTGCCCAACGGATCATCAAGGCTCTCCGATGCCTGGGAAGCGTTTTCCAATTTGGACGCTTCTGTCCGAGACCTCATTCTCCAGGAGACCGATCGTTTGGATCAAACGGGCGATCTGGAAAGAGTGCCTGCGCTAGTGCGATCGATGCCTTGATCTGCTGGTTTTTCTGCGGAAAACCACTTTGCTTTCATCACAGCGATTGGCATTTTGATTGCCGATTAGTCTTTGAAAGACTCTGTTTGCCCTCAAGCGGTTGGTAATCTTTGACGATTATAACGATAGTTCCGTTGGTCGGACCAAGGCGCCAGGATCGCGCCGTTGCATCCTATCAGTGCGCGATACCTTTGTGAAACTCAGGCACTAAAGAATATCAATTGGCCGCCAAGACCGTGAAACTCAACCTACCCAACCGTCGACGAATGTTGATTTGCGTTTGCCTTACAGGCATGATGCAACTTGTTTCGTACGGCCAGGATCCCATTCCGGAGCGGCCAGAATTGGTTCGTCCGCCGGCCCAGGTTCTCCCTCAAGTGGGAGCCTCTACAGCAGTACAGGCACCGAATCGGGATACTTCGCGGATACAAAGTAACTTTCCGCCCGAACTGATCCTGCCTCCGCCCAGCAATCAAGCTGTGCAGCGTGAGAATCGATTTATACAGGGGACTATCGAACCAGAGTTGCCTTTGAACTTGGTGATTGGTCGCCCCAAAGTTTTGCAACTGGCGGCAGTTCCCAAGCGCATCTACGTCCCTGATGAACAAACCATTCGCACCGAAGTCATCGATCGTGAGAGCGGGAAAGAAATCGCCATCACTGGTCTACAAACCGGATCCACTTCGTTGATCTTGTGGTTTGAAGATCCAGACAGCCCAAACGGGCAATCCGCTGTCAGCTATTTGGTACGAGTTTTCTCGGATCCAATCCTTGCTCGACCGATTGAATCACTCGAACGCGACCTGAACGAAAAATTCCCCGACAGCTACATAGACCTGGACCAGATCGAAGACCGGTTGATCGTTCGCGGTCAAACTCCAGACGTGATCGAATTGGGGCAGATCTTACAGATCCTGGTTGGATCGCGAGGCGTGCGTGCTGGATTAGTACGCCCCGGCACAAATTTGCAATCAGGCGATGGGACGGTTGGCAGCACGTTCAATTTTCGAGACTCGATCGACACACTGGCTGCCGAAGAAGCCGCAGCACAGCGACGTCGATTGATTGACCCGATTGCACTGGCGCAAGCCGGGATCATTAACCAGATGAAAATCGTCGGTGAACAACAAGTCATGTTGAAAGTCACCGTGGCCGAAGTCAATCGCAGCGCCGCGCGTAGCATTGGATTGGATTTTGGAATCAACAACGACGAGGGCTTCAACGTATTTCAGACGCTGACCGGCGGTCTAAGCGGCGCTGCCGGAGGTACAGGTCAATCGGGTGCAGCCGTTTTGGCTTCGCTGGACATGGGACAAGTCAGTTTGGCAATCGATGCACTGCGAACGATGAATCTTTCACGTACGCTTGCCGAGCCAAACCTGATTGCGATGAACGGGGAATCGGCAGATTTTCAAGCAGGCGGTAGCTTCCCGGTTCCCATCATCGCGTCGGGCAACAATGGTGGAGGCGGAGGCGGAAACCTGCAAGGTGTTTCCTTTGTTCCGTTCGGCGTGCAGTTACAATTCACGCCGACCATTCAAGATCGTGACGTCATACGTTTGCAAATCAGCGCAGACGTCAGCACGCGAGATGAATCAGTCGGAACCTCGATCGGTGGTGGCGGGGGCGGCACTCAAGTATCCGGATTGAACAGTCGAAACTTTGACACCACCGTCCAACTGCGCAGCGGACAAACGATCGCCGTTGCAGGTTTGATCCAATCCAACTTTGGCACAAGCACGGACCGCATCCCATTTTGGGGCGATTTACCAATCATCGGCACGACCGGAGGAGTGAATCGAAACAGCAGCGGCGAACAAGAACTGGTGATCTTGGTGACTCCGCATCTGGTCGCACCCATCGACTCAAGTGCAAGTCCCGCGTTGCCGGGCAGCGATGTGCATGAACCCACCGACGTTGAATTTTTTATTGCCAATCGTCTAGAGAGCCGCCGAGGACGCGATTTCCGAAGTTCGGTTCGCACCGACTACGCGCGACTTCAACAGGCCGAAAACTGTTGCTCCGAACGATTTATGCTGGGAAATATTGGCCCCACAGATCGCTGCGTGCCACCAGAGACTGGCAAACCGCATGTAGCCATTCCAAGACAACAACAGGTGAACACTTTGCCGACTCACAACTTCAATACACATGGAGCAACACGATGATCCGAACATGTTGTGCCATTGTTACGGTTGCCAGCGCATGCCTATTCACGCTGGTTGGTTGCGCTTCCAACGGAATCTTTGGAGTCGATCAGTGTGCAACCGTCCAGAGCGGTGCCATCCCCGAACCAGCCGGAAACAAACTCTGCAATTGGGAAACCGCACAAGCCGTCAGTGCGCTCGCTGATCAACTCGCTTTCTACCGAAGTGATTTTATCGGAGACACTGTCGAACTGTCACCGTCTGCGACCGAACGCATCGGTCGCCTAGCACGTTACACAGAAAACGAGACCTCATCGCTGCCTTGGATCGTCGAACCAACCGGCGACCCAAGCTTGGATCAAGCCCGCTTGGACAACGTTGCATTCCAGCTTGAAAGTCATGGCTTTCCACCCGTGAATGTCACGCTAGCCACCCCAGCAGCAATCGGTCTTTCGGGTCCGCAAGCTGAACGGGTTGCTGGCGCCGTAGGTGTAAACAGCTCAAACGCAGGTCAAGGCAATGCGAACGGCGGTGCCTTGACAAATGGCGGCGTGGGAAATGGCATTGGATTCACGGGGGGTACATTCAATTGAACCGACTAGGTAATCCCTTTTTCAACCTTGCTGCGATATCTGTCTTTGCAATTGGCTTGGCAATCTGTGGTGGATGTAGACTGATTAGCGAAAACGTTGGACGTCATGGCACGACTGACGAAGGCGGCTTCATTGCGCCTCTACAAATTCCCGGTTCAAAACAACTTTCTGGTTTGCCACAGCGAACGGAGCGCAAGCTTTGTCTTGAAACAGCAAAGACACTCGCCCAGCAAGGCCACGCAAGTGAGGCCATTCAGCTTTACGAAAAAGCGGAATCGCTTGCACCGAGTGCTTCACGTTTGGATTTGGAACTGGCGCCACTTTATGCACAAACTGGCGATAGCGAGAGATCAATCCTTCGCTACGAAAACGCGATCGCCGATGGCAAAGATAGCGAAGATGTCTTCAACAACTTGGCATGGACGCTCGCCGAATCTGAAAAGCTGGACGAAGCAAGTGTGGTCATTCATCGCGGTTTAGAGAAGACTCCCAACAGCGAACGCCTAAGAGGGCTACAAGCGGTTGTGTTCTATCGTCAAGGTCAGCGAGATAAAGCCATGCAGACCTTTAAAGATCTGTACGGAGACTCTGCTGCCAACCACAACATGGCCGTCCTGGACGTGCAATATGGCAGCATCGATTCAGCGGTTGAGCATGCCAACAGAGCGAACGAGGATTCTGGGTGTGACAAAAAATCCAAAGAGTTCAGAGATGCTCTGGTAGCAGCCAACGCGGATTCGAAGCGATAGCCTGAGTGCAAAAGTCCGTTTTGGCTGTGGCAATTTCGCTCCTATTTTTCGATTCTGGCCGTACGGGAGTCGACAGATTTTGTTTCAAGAGCGAATATAGTTGGCGGTGACTCTGTAGCGGTGACCCTGCACCTACCGGATGCAATATCCGATTTTAGCACCCTGTCTCTCGCAGAAGGCGTGCGAGTTTTGTCATGATTGAGCGAGAGGAAAGACTGTCTGATGGAAATACTTGGTGGGCCACTTTACGGGGTCGCGGGTGCCGGTGAATCTCATGGCCCAGCGGTATCGGCGATCATTTTCGGCTGCCCGCCCGGTCAATACATCCGTCGAAAAGACGTCCAGGAATTCTTGGACCGCCGCCGCCCCGGTGGCAATAAGCATGGGACACCGCGCAACGAGAAAGACAAAGTTGTGTTTCTCTCGGGGATCTATCAAGACGACGTCAACAAACTACTTGGCGACAGCAAACTGTCAGTGATCGTTGACGGCGCGACCTTTGAAACCGAAGGCTACGAAGAAGGGTTCACGACGGGCGAACCAATCGCCGCAATGGTGCTGTCGACGTCAAAGAAATCAGGCGACTACACGCAATTCACTGGTGAACAAGGCGAGGTGAGGCCGGGACACACTGACTTGGTTAAATTTCACAAGTCCCAGGGCTTTGTGGATATCCGCGGTGGTGGACGCAGTAGCTATCGAAGCACGATTAGTGATGTGATCGGCGGGTCGGTGGCGCGCGCGTTTTTGAAAGACAAGTTCGGCACGGTGTTCCTCTCGTCGATCTCCCAGGTTGGTCCGCTGAAATGCACGACGACTCTTGCCGATCATTTCCAGCGGGTGATCAGCGAAACGGGTAGCTTGCGAGTAGACGAGGCAAAGATCCAAGCCGCTAGCGATTCGATGATGAAGGCCGAGATTCATTCGATTGACACTGAGTTTGCAAACGCAGCAGGTGAATTGATCAAAGAGACTCGCAAGCAAGGTGATTCGCTGGGAGCGGCGGTAGAAGTCGTTGCGCTCAATGTGCCGCCGCTATTGGGCGAACCGCTTTACCAAAGTTTGAAGGTTCGAATCATGGGCGCACTGGGGGGACTCAACGCCGTGCAGTCTTGCGAAGCTGGTGATGGTATCGAAGTCATTGAGCGGCTGGGCAGCGAGAACAACGATCCCATTCGCAGTGATGGTTACACTGCCAACAGCCATGGTGGATTGCTGGGCGGAATCACCACCGGAATGCCATTGGTTTTTCGAGTAGGGTTTAAACCCACTTCAACGATCAACAAGAAACAGAAATCGGTGCGCAAGAACTTGCAAGAGATCGATTTCGAGCTAGAGAAAGGTCGGCACGATCCGTGCGTGGGTGTGCGAGCGGGCGTGACCTTGGAATCGCGAGTGGCGATCGAAGTGATGAATGCCGCGTTGATGCACCAATCACAAAAGATCGACTCGAACCTTTCGAGCTTATTTTAGGTCTGCTTTTTAAAGCAAGTCGCTACGACTTGCCAAAGAACTTTTTGATCATGCCGCCAACGCCGGCGCGGGTGGTCGTTCCCATCATCACGCGGTACTCCTGCGCATGATTTTCTTCCCAGTCCTTTTCGGCGCGCTCCCAGCCGACATCGTGACCAGCTTCCTCGCTCATGAAATACTTGTGCCGCTCAATTTCTGCGGTTTCTTCGGGCGAACGATCCGTATTGGCTTGCATGACTTCTCTCCTGTCATAAGCGATGAAAAGGTTCAAAGATTATAAGCGGAAGAGACAAATTTGAACAACACAAGTT
>CAZZDZ010000027.1:17705-28378 GCA_964652675.1 uncultured Pirellulaceae bacterium | reverse complement strand
AGCTAGTTTCGTGCCAAAAGCTAGCAGCTCCTGAGAACAAGTTGGCAGAAGCAATCAGCTTAAAGGTTTCTGATGAAGATTGGTGGGAAGAGAGCAAGATTCCCGAATAGACTTGGGCTTGAAACAGCCAGAAAACGCGCGGCAAGAAAGAACCAGAGCCAAAAGCGAGAAGGCTTCGGTTCGCGCACGAAAAAAGGCGAAGCCGATCCCGAAGAACCGACTCCGCCTCGCACGGGGGGACGCTTAATATCTCGTTGTGTCTCGTGCAGCTGATGCGTCCCCGCTACACAACTAACAGTAGTTCCGATCCGCCACTTTCAAGAGAGTTTCCTGAAGGCAACCGAGTAATTGAGTTGACTTCTTAGGCAAAGTGTTGGGGTTGTACCGGTCGTAACGATTGCAGGTGCAAAAGGCTGCTGTAAGAAGCAACCTGGAAAGCAAAGAACCATTGTTTTGGCTCTTTCTCAACCAGTTTTTGCAACCTGCCTTGGACGAGCAAGCAGAAAAAGCACTACTCCAATCCATACAATCACGAACCCAACCACACGTGAGAAATCCAGCTGCTCGCGAAAGTAGAAAACGCCAATCACAAACTGAATCGTTGGCCCGATAAACTGCAGCACGCCGACCGTGGACATTGGAATCCGCTTCATCGCTTCGGCATACAGCAACAGTGGGACGATCGTCGCGACCCCGATGCCAACGATCAAAACATTTTGCCACCACGTCGACGCGAAACAGGCAACTCCACTTGAAGCTCGGAAAACCAAGAAAGCCAACGCTGGCACGAACATGATTCCCGTTTCGATCGTCAATCCATCAAACGCTGTAAGCGAAGTCTTCTTTTTAGCGAAACCATAAAACCCAAACGAAACGGCGACGACCAAGCTAATCCAGAGTGCACCGACTTTGGATTGGGTCATGTAGACGACGCCGCAAGCTGCAACGATGACAGCAATCCACTGTAACGGGCGCAGGCGTTCGCCAAGAAAAATCACGGCCAGCAAGACAACCACTTGGGGACAAATGTAGTAGCCGAGACTTGCATCCAACGCGTGTCCGTTACTGACGGCCCACACAAAGGTGACCCAGTTGATCGCGACCAACAACGCAGCGATCGCACAAGATTTGACAACGCCGCTTTGCGTTGCGATTCGCTTAAGTTCCCCAGCATTGGAAACCCCCGGGATGCTTCGACTACCACAGACGCTTTTATTACCACAGGCGATGGCCAAGCCAAACAGGCACACAAAGGACCATAGCGCACGATGCCCCACCAGTTCGAATGACTGAACATCATCGCTAAGCAAATCGATGTAGATCGAAAAACAGCCCCACCAAACCTGGGCTCCGATCGCGCACAGATAACCGATCCATTTTGATTTCTGTGCGTTTGCAGCAGTTGACTGCACTGCTATACAACAACCGTTCTGGGGGCGAACGTCAGCCTGGTGAACTCTTTCTTGTAAGGCGATTCACCGGTCTTCTTGATCTTGCCTTTACCAAGCTTGAATCGATATCGATTGGTGATTGGATCAGGCACGCGGTGGACCAAGCTGTTCGCGGGGCTACCGGGCATCAACGCGTTTGTCCACATCACGCCGGGACGCACGGCATCAGTGACAATCGCCACCGCTTTCATTTCGCCGCGTCCGATTCGAATGTGACCGTTTTCATTGAGGCTGGTAAAGCTGCTTTCGTCGCTGTGTACGGCGATAAAACCGCTTGTCTGGATCAGCACGTCGTCGTTTGTCACCAAGACTTCGTCACCGGATTCGATTCCGTACTTTTTGGCGTCGTCGGGATGGATTTCGATGCATTGTTCTGGCCAACGTTGTTGGATGTAATCACGGCGTGAATCGTCAAACATCGTCTGCCAGATTTCGTTGATCCGACCACACGTCACCCACAATTCGTCTTTGCCTGGTTTGATCCGATCGTAAAAATCGCCAAACAAATCCCACGGCGTCTTGTGCAAGATCGCTTTGCCGCTGTGAGAACCAAACGCCGACATCCATTTCATGTGCAACGTCGGGCCTTCGGGAACACCGATGTCCATCTGTGGATCATGCAACCGTTTCGTACCAATGATTGCACCGGCCGTGTTGGGATCGTCGTAATGCCCGACGTATTCTTTGTATTCGTCAGGTTCGGTCAGCGTTTCGCGATAACGAACCGGAGTCTGAATGCCGTGCGTGCCCAGTTCACGAAGCAGTTCGTGGCCGCGTTTGCCCATCTTTTGAGCGTAGTAGACTAACGGCTGGTAATTCAAAACGCCTTTGCGTCCAAAGCGAGCGGCTTGCTCGAAAACGTCGTTGGAGTCTTTCCAGTCGTAGTCTTTGAAGCCCATTTTTTTGGCAAACTGCGCGATGATCCACCAATCAGGTTTCGCTTCGCCCGGTGCGTCACAAAATTTGCTGTACAGCCGCAAACGTCGTTCGCCGTTGCATCGCGTGAAGTCTTCTTCACCCCAAGTCGCCGCCGGCAACACGATGTCGGCAAAGTCGCTGCCCATCGGCCCGCGCAGATAGATGTCTTGATGAACAACAAACATGCCCTGTTCATCAACGCGTTTCTTTAACACTTCGACCGCGTGATCTTTGTCCGCTTGTTCGATTTGATGCGGACTCTCGCTGGTCATCTTTTTGAAACTGGCCATCAACTCTTGGCTGGCCGCCATCGCTTGGCACCAGGTCGTTCCGATCACCCAAGCAAATCGTAGGTTGCCGGATTCGACCCAGCGGTCCAGATCGATTTCTTTTTTGCGTCGACCAGGACCTTTTTCGGGCGAATAGATTCTTGGATAACTGGCCGCGCCCATCCAACCGCGTTGGTGTCCGCCAAGTCGCGACACCACTCGGCCTTCGCGATTGCCCGCACCACAGATCGCCGCCAACGTGCCATACGAAGCGGTGTTCATGTAATTGTTGGACCAGTAGTTTCCCTTTTCCAAAGCAAACGAGGTCTTGGGTTGCTTGCCATCGACGGGTTTGGCAATCATCTCGGCCGCTTGGCGGATCAAGTCAGCATCGATGCCTGTGATCTCAGCCGCTTTGTCCAATTCGGCGATCTCCTGCGACATCAACCATTCTTTGTACTGATCAAACGACGCACCAAGTTTTCCCCAAGTCGTTCGCCATTGCCACGGTGTATTGCGCGTACCACGTCCAAACCCCGAATCGATCTCCCAACGGTTCGCGATATAGTTCTCGACAAACTCTTGGTCTTGCCAACCGTTTTCTAAAATCAAACGCGCCAGCGCCAAGTGCAACACCGTGTCGGTGCCGGGAATGATTGGCAAGAACAGCCCGCCGTTTTTCTCCGCCCAAGCCGCACCGGTGGTCTTTCGCGGCATGACCATGATGATTTTCTTATCGCCCTTCATCATCCAATCGGTAAACACGATGGTTTTGGATTCGTAAGGATCGCTGCCGGAGATAAAGATCACATCGGCTTTGCCCCAATCGTCGTACGAAGCGCTAAACGGGTTGAACCCGGTGTCGTCGATCCCAGCTGTGTCATTTCCAGGTCCCGGTTTGTCGTGCGGTGCGTACGCTGGCGTCTTGATCGACTCAAAAGCCAACTTGGAAATCGCGTAGGTGTTTTCAAAGTATTGATACGAGAACGTTTTCATTCCCCAAGCGGCAGCACCGTACTTTTTCAAAATGTACTGGCTGACTTCGGCCATCACTTCGATTGCCAAGTCCCACGAGACCGGTTGCAGTTTGCCGCCGATTCGCATCATCGGTTTTTGCAAACGATCCGAAGTCGGACCGTCGGGCGAATACACCTTTTTGCTCAAGCAACCGCCACGCACGCTGTGGTTGCCGTTCTTATTCACCACGCTCATGTCCGCGTCAGCAATGATAGCGACATGGTGTTTTCGACCATCGACAACGCAATCGCTATGGGCGTTGGGGCTGAGCCATTGACCGGAAAGTTCGTCGGTGGGGAAATCGACGCCCAGTGCGTTTTCTTTGGCGGTCACTCCACCCTGTGTTCCATGAGGCCACGTGTAGACTTTGTAGCCGCATCCGACGATGCAGTAATCACAAGCGGTGGTGTGAACTTTGGCATCCGCTGGTGGCAGCGGAACGGTGACGTTGTTGTTTTGATCGTTTTTGTCATCGGGCATTACTTGGTCTCCGCAGTTGGATTTGCGTTGTAGCCGTACAGCAGTCCGATAATGCCGGTTGCAAAAATCTGGTCGTCGTCAACTTCCAAAACAATTTGAGGCAATCGATCCGTAGCGTGCCCCGCGACCATGATGCCATGTCGAGTCAAATCAAATGTTGTCAGGTGTTCGCTACATCCGATCAACTTGTGCTCGCCCACATAGCCACCTGTCATATTGCCGCCCATGTGCGTGCAACGTGCGCTGAACGCCACGATGTCTTGATCGTCTCCAACACCACCACCGGCTTGACGTCCGAGTTTGATCAGCAAACAAGTCGTGTGAAGTGCATCGACCGGATAGTTGAATTCAATCGGTTTGTCGGCAGTTAACTCGGACACTTTACCAATGGCAACACGTGGAAACGAAGTAACCTGGACTTTTGTGTCCGCGTCTTGTGCAAACACACGACCGGGAAAGACATCGGCCAGCATCATCGTTGCGACACCAGTGGCTGTCGTCTTCATAAAAGCTCGCCGCTTCAAACAGCTCGCTTCGCAGGGTTCTTTTTGATCACGCATTTAGATTGCCTGAGGGCGTTTGCATCTATTTGGATGCGACGGTTTTGTCGGCGACTTGATATTTCGGCAGCTCTGGTGGAGTCATCCGGATTTCTTCGCCGCTGAGTGACTCCAGAAACTCCAGCAGATCCCATTGTTCGTCTTCGGTCAGGCCGAGTGGTTTCAGCAACGGGCTTTTCCCTTCTCCCTTTCCGCCGCCATCGTTGTAGAACGTGATGACGTCTTCGAGTGTTTCCAGTACGCCGTTGTGCATATACGGAGCGGTATGAGAAATGTAACGCAGTGGTGGCGTTCGGAATTTGCCAATGTCCGCTTTGCGTTTGGTCGTGTAGTACAAACCCATGTCCGTCGTCGCCCCGCGATAAACTTCCTCGGGAACGCCGCGAATGTAGTGCTGGTATCGTAGCGCAACTTGACGCAATGGGTCTTTGGTGAACAACGGATTCTCGGGGAGCGCCAACGAGTGGAATTTTTCGTCGGTCATCAACGCTCCGTTGTGGCATTGAATGCAGCCCGCTTTTCCTTCAAACAGTGCCTTTCCGCGAACGGCTTCTTCGCTGAGCGCTTCTTTGTCGCCCGCCATGTACGCGTCAAACGGGCTGTCGGCCGAATTCAGCGCAACGCGTTCGAACGTCGCGATCGCTTTCAGGACGTGATCGTAAAGCGGACGTTGATCGCCACCAAACGCTTCCTCGAACATCTCCACGTACTGCGGGACTTGGGCGAGTCGTTCTTCGATCATGACCGGGTCGCCGTTGCCGGCCAGGTTGCCCGAGATCGCGCTATGGGCTTGAGCTTCCAAGCTGGGCGCTTCGCCCGCCCAAAAGAGTTTCGATAGATACGCGGTGTTGATCGTGGTCTGCGAATTGCGCCAGTGCTGTGTTCCCGCGTAACCGCGCGAAAGAGCATTTCCGTCACCCCAACCAAGGCGCGGGTCGTGACACGACGCGCAGCTCGTGCCAACATCCCCAGACAATCGATCATCAAAAAACAGTAGCTTGCCAAGTGCGACTTTGGCATCAGAGATCGGATTGTCGGCAGGGACCGGCATCGAAGGAAGCGGTGCGAGCGGCGGGAAGTTCCCGACGAGTGTTGTTGCTGCGGTCGTTGCTTGTTTTGGCTCCGCTGTTTTTTCTGCAGGCGTGGTCGCTACGACGTCGGTGGTCTGTTTATCAGTTGCCTGTTTTGCAGACGATTGTGTTTCCGATGACGCCGTCGCATCAGGCTGCTTGGCAGCAGTTTTCTCGGCAGCAGTCTGCTCAGTGACTGGTTTGCCACAGCCAATCGCCAATAAAAGGAATACCGCAGCAACCAGCGAGGTCAACGACAAGGAGTTATTGAGGTTCATTTTAAAACTGTCCCAGCTCTCGAAGCTCGTACTTTGGCAACTCGGGGGCTTCGATTTTGATCTCTTGACCGGAGAGTTGTTTCAAAAACTCCACCAAGTCCGCTTGCTCTTTATCCGACAGATCCAACCGTTTCAGTTTGGCCGATCGATTTGCCGACTCCCCGCCACCTTGGTTGTAAAACGCGACCACATCCTCAAGCGACTCAAGCGAACCGTTGTGCATGTACGGTGATGTTCGGCTGACTTCACGAAGCGATGGTGTGCGAAAAGCTCCGTTGTCCGATTCGTTTTTGGTCACGCAACCGTGTCCGATGTCTTGACGTAGAGTCGCACAATTTCCAATTCCGATCGTTCGCATGAAACGACGAAACGTAATGTGCCGTTGCGGATCGCCGAACACATCTGAATTTTCTGGAACCCCTGTCACGTGGATTTTACCGTCGCTTAGCAGCGGGCCGTTATGACATTCGATGCAGTTTGCTTTGCCCTTGAAAAGCTCCATGCCGCGAACGGCTGATTCGGGCATTGCCGATTTGTCGCCACCGAGATACTTGTCGATCGGCGCATTTTTACTTCTAAGAGATTCAACAAACGCTGCAATGGCATTGAGAATCTTTCCGTAAGACGGCTCGCCACCAAGGACTTTCTTGAACCCTTTTTCGTAGGCAGGAATCTGGCGCAGACGTTCGATCACCAATCGGCCATCCGCTTGCATAAAGTGGGCTTCGGCGATGTGATCACGAATCAACGATGGCAAATCGTCGCCTGACATTCGACCATCCCAATAAAAATAGTCTTGGCCAGCCGCGTTGATCAGTGTCGGAGTGTTGCGAAAGTACCTGGCGCCGGGATAGCCCCCCGATAGCGCGAGCTTATCTGTAAACGCATGCGTGGGAGCATGACAACTCGCGCAGCTAATAGTCGCGTCGCCGCTAAGTCGTCCGTCAAAGAAAAGCAACTTGCCAAGTTCAATCAACTCGTCGGACGCAGAGCTTTTTGGTTCGGGCAACACAGCCAGATCTTGAGCGGCAACCTTGCTGGCCCAAAGTGAAATGACCAACAGCAAGAAAACGCGAATAGGTATTTTGATTCCAGCACTCATTTCACTTGGAACTCGTGATCAAGTGTCGCGGCCTTGCCTGCTTCGATCGTCAGTCTGGCCGTTTTTTTTCCAAGAGCGGCGTGCCAGATGTTGATGCGATACTTTCCCGCTGGGATGCCCTCAATTTTGAAATTGCCTTTGGCGTCGGTCACGGCGAAATACGGATTCTGTACCGGATAAAGCCAAGCTTCCATCCAACTGTGGATGTTGCAACCGATCTTCGTTGGTGCTCGACTGTCAAATGGTTTGACGATTGGATCGGGGCCAGCGGGCTGCATTTGATTCCAGTCGCCAGTGTTGACGTTATGTCCAATCGGGTCATCGTTGTAAACCGAAATATTCTTGCCGACCGGGACGACGACCATATTCGGTTTGAACTGGCAATCTTTTTGACGCAGCACGTATCCGTCTTTGGGGTCTTTGAATTTCCAGTCTTCGCCTTTGACTCCTCGGATTTCGATCACAACGTTCTTTACACCGCCATCGGTGCCTTCGATGTCGACGATCGTGTCAGCCCTGCCACAAGTCTCTGCGTCTTTGGTAATCGACAGTTTTCTTGGCGGAGGAATATCGCCCTTCAGAGTGATGCGTCCAGTAAGGTTGCCACCTTCACCGTCACCAGTGGCGGCGACAGCGACCGTTTCCTCAACGGGTTTTTCGGCCATCGGCTGCGAGCTTGTCGATTCGCCTTGGTCACTGGATTCGCTTTGGTCGCTGGATTGCGAATCAGTTTCGGTCGGTGAAGACTTCGTTGCCGTCGATTTTGATGTCGTTGCAGCCTCGGGACCACACCCGACCAGTCCAACCGTGACAAGCGAGTAAAAAAAGAGTTTCGCGAGATGCCGCATCGAAGGCCACTCCCAGGTTTTTTATTGATTCAGAGAGAATCAGTGTGGGTGATTGGCAACCTGGACGCAACAGTGGTCAGACAATCAACATTGCGTCGCCGTAGCTATAAAAGCGGTATTCTTCGGCGATCGCGGTTTGATAGGCCTTCATCGCCAGTTCACGGCCCGCAAAAGCGCTGACAAGAACCAAGAGCGAACTGCGCGGAAGATGAAAATTCGTCATCAAAGCATCGATCGCAGCAAACTTGTACGGCGGTTTGATGAACAGATTCGTTTCCCCAGACCACGGCGCCAGAGAGCCACCGTTGGCGGCAGCCGCACTTTCCAATACACGGACACTGGTTGTTCCGATGGCGATGCAGCGGCCGCCCGAAACTTGCTGACGGCAAATCGTTTCGCAAGTCGCCGCATCAATCTGCCCTCGTTCAGAATGCATGTTGTGGTCAGCCAGTTTTTCAGTCGCGATCGGTCGAAACGTACCAATGCCAACATGCAAGGTGACTTCTGCGGTGAACGTTCCTTTGGCGCGAATGTTGCCCAGCAATTGATCCGTAAAATGAAGTCCCGCAGTGGGGGCAGCCACACTGCCTGATTCTTGCGCATAAACCGTTTGGTAGTTTTCAACATCCGCGTCCACCATGTGCCCGTCGCGAATGTAAGGTGGAATCGGAATGCGACCAAACGCGTCTAGCCAATCCGTCACATCACTGTACTTCTCCGGCTCGTCGTACTTAGACGGCAACGATGGCGTCACCAACAAGTTGCCGTTGTCGGTTCGCGCGACAATGTTTAACAACATGCCTTCACGGCCATCGCGGTCTTGCACGGTGATCGTTTCACCTGCTTTTAATGTGCCACGTGTTTTCGTCAGGACTTCCCAGACACCCGATTCCGGATCGGCTTGCAAGAACAATCCCTGCCAACGTCCTTTTGTTTCGGTGCGGTAGCCGATCAGCCGCGCCGGGATGACGCGTGAGTTGTTCATCACCATTATGTCGTTGGGACGCAAGAGATCCGGAAGATCGCGAACGTGGTAATGATCGATGTTGCCACTGGAACGATCCACCAACATCAACCTCGCGTCACTACGGACGCGCATCGGTTCTTGAGCAATCCGCTCGCGCGGCAAGTCGTAGTCGTAGAGTTCGATTTCCGTCATTCGTTTTCCAAAATTCCAGTTCGTGAGCCGCGTGTTGCAACAAGGAGTTTGGACTAAAAGAACGAATAGATAAATGGCGCTGCCGGAGTGGCGGCCAAGAACGCTAGCAGACTGAGCAATAACGTGATCACAACAATCGGTGTCATCCACCACTTTTTGTTGTATCGCAGGAAATCAACGAATTCGCGCACGATGCCCGGATCATCCTCCTGGGCCAACTGCTCGAATTCGTTCTTGTTGTGCTCGGATTCGTGCTCGGAATCGTTCATAGCGATCGATTTGTTCTCTTTTGTGCTTCAGAAAATGCACTAGTAGGTTTTGAAATATTGTTTCTTGGACGCAGTTTTTTGACGTGACTGCCATAGACTGGATCTTTCTTGATCGCCACTCTCGGACGGCGACTTTCGCGCTAAAGGATCGTAGCCACGTAGCCGCAAAAGTAAACCGATTGGCGTAACGACTGCAAAGTAAACGATCGCAAGCAACAGTACGGTGACCAGCCATTGGATCGGTCGCGCAATCGCCTGAAACGTGTCGTGTATCCGATTTCGCCAGGTTGGTGCGGCGAAAAATACGACGCCGACGACGATGCCAAACAACGCAATCACTGTGGCAATCGGACTGCTGTCAAATCGGAAATAGGCAATCCCAGCAACGAACAACAGCATTAGCGTTAGTGAAGCACCAAAATACAGGAGTTGTCGATCGGTGAGTTTTCGCTTTGGCAGCATGGACAGAAATCAATCCAGTTGGAATTGTGCTAAGTGTTCGTCGGTCGCGTGTGTCTTGGCCCCACCTTGGTTCTGTTTTAACAAAACAAAATCGTTAATCACCAACACGTCCATGTTTGTCGCCATGAAACAACGAAACGCGTCCGAAGGAGTACACACGATCGGTTCGCCGCGAATGTTAAAACTGGTGTTGATCAACACCGGACATTCGGTCGCGTCATGAAACGCACGCATCAGTTTTTCCAGCCTCGGATTCGTTGTTGCATCAACGGTTTGAATTCTGGCCGAATAGTCAACGTGAGTCACCGCTGGCACATCGCTTCTCGGTGCGTTGACTCGTGCGACGCCCAGCGGTTCATCCGCTGTTTGCTCAACAGGCAGTCGCCGGTTTTCGTTGACGTCGAACACCAGCATCATATAAGGACTATCCACACCGTCAGGAATTTGAAAGTAGTCCGCCGCGTGTTCCTTTAAAACAATCGGTGCAAACGGCCGAAACGATTCTCGGAACTTGATTTTGAGGTTCATCGTCGATTGCATCTTCGTGCATCTCGGGTCACCAAGAATACTGCGATTGCCCAACGCGCGTGGGCCAAACTCCATTCGCCCTTGCATCCAACCGACGACCAAGCCATCGCTGAGGTGACCCGCAATACGTTGGGCCAGGGCAGTTTCATCGGACACAATTTCGTACTCGCCACCCAGTTGATCCAACTGGTCGCGAATTTCTGACTCAGTAAATTCCGGCCCCAGCAAACTACCTTGCTGAGAATCTTTTTGAGTGCTGGCC
>CAZZDZ010000027.1:2685-17605 GCA_964652675.1 uncultured Pirellulaceae bacterium | reverse complement strand
TTTGAGTGCTGGCCGTCTTGCGCGGTGAGTCCAACAACTGATGCCATATCAACATCGCGACTCCCAACGCGCCGCCTGCGTCTCCCGATGCTGGTTGAATCCAAACGTTTTCAAACGGGCTTTCGCGGACCAAGATGCCGTTGGCGACACAGTTCAACGCGACACCGCCCGCCATGCACAAATTTCTCTGGCCGGTGGTTTGGTGCAAATGTTTTGCAGTCTTCAAAACGACTTCTTCGGTGACCGCTTGGATCGACGCAGCCAAATCCATGTCCAACGGTTCGATCGATGTTTCGGCTTTGCGTGGTTCACGACCGAACAATTGATGAAAACGCGGACCGGTCATTGTCAGGCCCACACCATAATTGAAAAAATCCATGTCCAAACGAAACGAGCCGTCGTCGCGAACTTCAATCAAGTGCTGGCGAATCAAATCCGCATATTTCGGTTCACCATAGGGGGCCAGTCCCATCAACTTGTACTCGCCCGAATTGACTCGAAATCCACAGTAATAGGTGAACGCGGAGTACAACAAACCCAGCGAGTGGGGAAAACGAATTTCGTTGGTCAATTCGATTTCGTTTCCGCGGCCGACACCCAACGTCGTGGTCGCCCATTCGCCGACTCCATCCATCGTCAAAATGGCGGCTTCGTCGAACGGCGACGGATAAAAGGCGCTTGCCGCGTGCGACTCATGGTGTTCACAAAAACAAACGCGGCCTTGGTAGGGACTCTGGCTTGCCGTGTTCAAACCTCGAGAAATCTCGCGACGCAGATGCAGTTTTTGCCCCGCCCACTGCGGAATCGCTTTCAAGAACGATCCGAATCCGCGTGGCGCATAGCTCAAGTAGGATTCCAGCAATCGATCAAACTTCTGAAGCGGTTTTTCGTAGAAACCAACGTAAGACAAATCGGCTGGACTTAGATTTGCCTCCGACAAACAGTAAGCGATCGCGTTCTCAGGAAACGCTTTGTCGTGTTTGATGCGAGTAAAGCGTTCTTCTTGAGCTGCAGCAACGATCTTGCCATCCACCACCAATGTGGCCGCCGAATCGTGGTAGAAGGCAGAAAGTCCTAGTATCGCTGTCATAGCGACAATGCTAATACGGTGGCAGCAGCCGACGCAATGCGTGGACCAACACCACAATCGAAAAGAACCCGTTGCGGATGTATTGTGCAAATACGTTGACGGTAGGGATCCGATCTACCGGATGGTTGACCAAAGACGCGGGCGGGTCAACACACGCGGGTGATATGGCCATCGCACCAGCCAATTGACACATCCAACTTTTCGTGCGCGGCCACTCGATGATCCCGTTCAACCAATCGTTTGGTAGAGCATTCGGTCCCAAGCGAACTCCCAAGATGCCGCCCGCGATCGCAGCGGTCGAATCGACATCACCACCGCAACGTATCAGTTGTTCAATCGCCAACCGATAGTCATCGGTGTATCGCATCACCGCGTGAATGGCAGCTGGCACTGTGTGATACGTGTATCCACTGACACCCTTTTCCCAACCCATCGATTCGGCAAACTGTAAAGTCGATTGACCGGCTGACGCGCTCTTGGCGGCAGTCGTCAATAGTTTTATGAATTCATCAGCAGCGTCGTCAGTCGATTCATCGCTAGGGCAAACCCATTGTCGACAAACCAACAGCAGCGTTTCCGGCGACACATCATTCTTATCACCAAAAGCAAAGTGATGTGCTAACGCAGCGACGGCCAACCCACCGTAAACAGCTTTGGGATCGCTGTGCGTGATTCGAGAACAGATTTCAACCAGTTCCGTTGCGCGATTGCGATCGGCGATTGCGACACCGATGATCGCAGCGCGCATGGCGGGTCCGTTCCCAGCAGACCAGACGCCGCTTTTCTTGTAGCCGAATCCCAGCCATAGTTTCGTGCAAGAACGCAAGGTAGCGCGTCCGCTACCCGCTGGACCTCCCGCGAACCACCACCTCAAACGACGTGCAAGATCTTTGCCGAATCGTTCGCTGTCATGCGCAAACAGCGCCAAGCTTTGTCCAACCAAACATGAATGTTCGGTGTCGTCGGACACCATGCCTTTGCCAAACAAAAATCGATGACCTAGTTTTCCGTCACCAAGCCAAGCATCAATGCGGCGGCGAGACAGGTTCTCCAGCGGCAAACCAATCGTGTCGCCAATCGCCGTGCCCAGCAAACAGCCCGCGATTTGATCTTCTCGTTGAATATCCATGGAATCTCATTTGGGAAAGATTCGAGGCAAAATCGGCCGACTACGCAGTTAATCGAGACGATGTTCAGCCGATGCGAAAAAAAAATTTCGCCTTTTTGAACTTTGCATTTGCAAAAAATAACAACGATTGCCCCGCTTTTTACGGTGAAATTTACAACCACTAGGCCCGTTTATCAGTTGTAGACCACATGTTTCCCAAATGAGAAAGTTTGATGTACGCCCTAGCAATGTTACACTTTTGGTCGCGTGGTGGATGGTCCGGATGCACTTTGCAGCGGCAAAACCACGTGATCTCGTTTTTTTGGATTTGAGTTAGATGGCTGAAGGCACTATCAAGCGGTTAACCGACAAGGGGTTCGGTTTCATTGACACCGGCGGAGAGAAAGATCTGTTTTTCCACTGTTCAAACGTTGAAGTTTGTCGCTTCGATGATTTGAGAGAGGGACAACGCGTCACGTTCAATGAAGGTCAGGGACCGAAGGGTCCTCGCGCAGAAAACGTCACTCCGGCTGACGCAGAAGCGTAAGTAGATTCAGCGAAGCCCCAGAGTTTCGCTGTTGTCAAAGTAACAAGGTCGCCATTAGGCGCCTTGTCGGTCCTGGGCGTCATTTGACGCTCGGGTACCGATCTTATTGCTGATAAAGCACTCTTCTTTTAGGCGGCACGATAAAGGTCCGCTCGTGTTGGGGGCATACCCGACACCCCTTTGCTGGCGCGCTTGGTGCCCAACACTTGGTACAGCTTGATCGATCCGTTGGTGAATCCGCCAGCAGCTCCAGCCAAATAAGCGACCCACATTCGATATCGCTCGCGGCCGACCAGTTCGATCGCCTTGTCTTCGTTGGCCGAAAGATTCTTGCACCAGTACTTAGTGGTCAACGCATAGTGCTCGCGCCACGATTCAACATCGTGCACTTCAAAACCAGACTGCTCCATAAAGTCCGTCGTCATTCCAACGGGTGTCAATTCAGACCCGGGAAAAATGTACTTCAGCAAGAACTTGCGTTCGGGACGAATCTTTGCCGCATGCCGTTTTGATTTCTTGGAACGTCTCGCGATCGCATGGTTTAGCACAACGCCGCGATCTCGAAGCAGCGAATTGATTTTGTCAAAGTATCGCGGGTAGTTTTTCACGCCGATGTGTTCGGACATGCCCACGCTGACAACTTTGTCATAACTACCTTGGTGGTCGGCGTAATCGCAAATATCCACGCTGGCTTGGTCGGTTAAGCCCATCCGCTCGATGCGCGCCTTTGCGTAGTCATGCTGTTCTTTGGAAAGCGTGATGCCTTTCGCGATGACGCCATAGTTTTTGGCGGCATAGCAAATCAGTCCGCCCCATCCACAACCGATGTCCAACATGCGATCACCAGGTTGCAGCCGCAGTTTACGACAGATCATTTCCATCTTGTCTTGTTGAGCTTGGTCCAGCGTATTGTTCCAGTCGGTGAAATACGCACACGTGTACTGCATCTCTTTGTCTAGAAACAGCTTGTAGAACTCGTTGCTCACGTCGTAGTGAAACCGGATGTAGTCCGTATTGTTGCGTCGATTTTCGGTACGCCCAACAATGTCGTCACCAAAACCAGCTTCAACTTTGGCTTCTGTTTTTGAAAACAAAAACGGGAATGTACTCTTGGCCAACATCACTTTACTGATTGATTTCAGTTTCGCGCGGCTGCTGGCGCTGCGTGTTGCCTGCATCGCCTCGGTGAAATCGATCAAATCACCGCCTTCAAAATTGATATGTCCGGTCGCGTAGAGACGCATGAGTGTCTCAAGCGTTGGCCACCTCAGCATGCTGCCAATCACGCCGGGACCAGACAAAGAAATCGTGTACTTGCCGTCCACATTATTGCCCAACGGAACCACGTCTCCGTTCCACAGTTTCAAGGAAACGTTCAGGTCCAATGGACCGGCGACTTCGTTCAACATCGACTTGATCGATGACAGTTGCTTATCTGATGAAAAAGGTCCCATCCGTGGACTCTCCGTCTTCAAGGGTTTACAAATTTGGGTCAGCTTGAATCTGATAGACCGCAAGAGTAGCAACAGCTGACAGCGGGTTTTAGACCAATCAAGTATTTATTGCTGTTGCTTGCATTGAAGAATCCCGTTGCCATGTTCGGTAAACAACCTTGGCTATTTAGGTAACGTGACAAAGTAGCAAAACACGCCAACGGTCTAACGACCCGATTGTCGAGACTTCTCGCTGAACGCCACCATTTTTTATTACCGAACCAAGCGAGAACTTTTGACTGTTAAATTTTCAACCGCGAATGGACGCAAATACACGCGAATGCAAATTCAGGTTTTCATTCGCGTCCATTGGCGTTTATTCGCGGTTCTTTTAGTCCGTCTTTACCTCTACTGAAATCGAGTTCGACGATTCAAAGTGGTGGTGTTCACCGAGGAGTGTCCGATTGTCTTGAATAATCGTGACTCAAAAGCCATCTCCACTATGACTCAGGCGCTGCACGATACGCATCGATCGCGCTGGCGTAGTGTTTCGCTCCATGCTTCATGCGTTCAATTTGTTCGGCGGATAGTTCGCGGACTACTTTTGCTGGCACGCCTACGGCAAGATGGCCCGCCGGAATCACAGCTCCTTCGGTGACGATCGCGCCAGCGCCCACCAACGCTCCTTCGCAAACTTTGGCCCCGTTCAGTACGACAGCGCGAATACCGATCAGCGCGCCGTCTTCGATCGTGGCCCCATGAACAACGGCCGAATGACCGATGGTGACGTCATCGCCGATTTCACAAGGAAATCCCGGGTCGGCATGTAAAACGCAAAGGTCCTGGATATTCGTCCGCTGGCCAATCCGGACGGCTTCCGTGTCACCGCGAACGACTGCGCCAAACCAAACGCTTGATCGTTCGCCAATCGTAACATCCCCCAACACGGTCGCGTTGTCGGCAATGAAAGCTGACGGATCAACCAAGTCTGCGTGATGTTTCGCGTCGGTCATTTTAGGAGCAAGACTAGGGGCACGATGGGCAAGATTCTGTTTGGATCCTAGATTCTATCGCCTGATCCCTCAAGTCTCCATCTCCTAATACGCTTCCTTGGACTTTACACCTTCGCGCTTATTGTTCATCAACCCGTCATAGTTTCCTTTTTGTTCCATTTGGAAAATGCCGTTTTGGTTGAACAAATTGTCCCGCAGCGCTCCTTTGCCTCCTTTAACTGCTCCTTGACCACTGAATGCATCTGCTTCTTGCGCCGCGGGCGCGCCAAACCGATCCGACGGTGCAGCGTTGGGCGCTGGTGTCCGTGCATTTTGCAGTGAAGTTTTGCCACGGTAAAACGCGTAGCGATCATCGCCTGCCACAGCGATCACCGTGCTAGTGCCTTTGACATTGTCGGCAATAAACAGGCCTCGCAAATCCGTTTCACCGGACTCGAAATCGTTGTTTGCCGACCCGATGACTTTCACATGAACGTCACCAACGAACTTGTCTTTTGTCGTCTCCTTGACACTCACACGCACTCGTCCCGATTTCACGTCTTCTTGAACCAACAAATCCAAAGGACTGACCAATGCCAATCCGGATGCATAAAGATTTTCACTGCGACAGACGATTAGGTAAGCGCCTTCCTCTTTCAAGGGTAACGTCATGTCTTTTTCGCGGTCTCGGAAATCCTTGCCGTCTCCCAAGGCAACCGTTTCTTCGTGATACGGTTTGATCCCTGCCAAATTGATCGCAGTGATCCGGTCCAAGTTGCGTTGCATCAAACCGAATTTCATTAAGTCGATGCGATACACCTTGATTGCCGTTTCTTTGACATTGCGGAAACGCAGTTCCACTTTTTTGGCGTCGGCCGGTTTAATCGTGGTGACTTCGTCCAGAGCAATCTCTTTGCGACTAAAGAAATTAATCGCTTCGGTTGCGTCCGCGAAACGTTCTTTGACTCTGGCATATTCCGCAATCGCTTTGCCAGCTTGGCCCAGCGAGTGATAAACCTGTCCCATGATGTAGATCGCTTCCCAGCGATTGTCCGCCGGTCGAGTGCCACCTGATTCGGATGGGAAAGTCGCATCGGCAACCTTTTGGCACATTTTCAAAGCTTCCTTGGGATGCTCCAGTTCAAAATGGCTGTAGCCAATCATGTACCAGAACGAATCCAGCAACCGGCTTTCAGGATATCGTTCAGCGTACTTACCGCTACGTTCAATCGCCGAATCGTACTTCTCCAAATCCAACAATGCGGTCGCCAAAGCAAAACTGGCTTGATCATCCGACGGATCTTCAGGCCAACCGGTGACGAAGTGATCAAGCATCTCGATCGCGCCGTTGACCAAATGCACACGGTTGATGCCCGCAGCTTTCAACTTTTTATCTTTACTCGCGTTGGGGGCACGTCGAAACGTTTCTTGAGCCAACGCGTAGCTGGCAGTCGCGACGTAGGATTCCGCTGGATAATCACGCAGCAACCGCTCCATCGCTTGAACGCTACGAACAAATTCTCCTCTGGCGTCCAAGAATCCCGCAACCTGTGACTCGCGCTCGAAGCTCGCTTCGACCGTTGCTCGATAAACCAAATAGCTACGTTCGTATTCGCCAAGCTCTCTGTACGACTTCGCAACACTCAGGATATCGTTGAAACTGATTTCGACTTCTGGGAATTTCTCTTTCAGCACTTCAAAGTACTTGACCGAATCACCGTGGTTTTTCTTAGCCAGTGACGAAGAGAATAGCATCGTGACAGTGTTTTTGTTCTCGTCGTTGTCCAAACGCCATTTTTCGTACAGCTGCGACAGGTGCTGGTGCGCTTTGTCAAAGTTCTTTTTGTCGAATTCCTTGGTGCCCAAGTAATACAATTCGTCAGGCGTCAGGCGGTAATCGTCCTGAGATTTCTCTCCGGCTTTTAAGACATCCAACTCCTTGATACTCGCGACCGTGAACCGAGATGGCTCGTAGAAACTGCGCAAAATCGATTGCGGCGCTCGGAATGTTCCCGGCACGTACCCGAGCAAAGTGTAACGAATATCGCTTGGTGATCGCCGGCTGCCAATGTGAAAGGTGATCTGCCCAGGTTCGATTTCGAATCGTTCAAACTGCCCCGAAACACTTGACTCCAATACTGTGCAACCGGCAGGGATCGGTTCGGTCAGCACCAAATAATCATATTGATCACCTATCTGAGTGTTCGAGCGATACCTTCGTGGTGACACGGTTACTTCGCAGCGCTCTCCGACGGGCAATTGTGTCAACGGATTAGTAAACGTTTTGTAGCTGCCATTGACCACAACAAACCCACGCGGAACAACACGTCCGTCAAAGACTTGTTTGGCCGGTTCGTAACGCCGCGTTACTTTCCAATTGTCCGTGGTACTAGCTATCTTGTCCGCATCGACAAATCCAGTCAGCACAGCGCTGTAGCTGAACGTTGCCCGGCCATCCAATTTAAATTCAATTCGCTGGGCTCGGTCGGCTCGCAATAATTCTGCTGGGACCGCAACACGTCGACTGCCGTCAGTGGCTGGGTCGATTGTCAATGTTTCGATTTCTTGATCGTTCACTGAAACGGTTAGACGGTATTTTTCAGAAACGTTCTGAGCACGAGCATGCCAACTGGCGAGCGCCGCAATCGCTGGTCCATTTGATTTTTCGACAGGCCATCGGGAACCAACACGTGACGCCAAAATTGATTTCGCCAACTTGGCGTTGTCGCCGTGTGCTGGCGCGATCTCCTGTAGCGCCAGCATGTACATCGCTTGCAGTTCGACGTGGTTACGCATCCACGGCAAAATTTTCTTGCGTGCTTCGGCAGAAAGTGGTTTGCCATCCATCGGGACTTTGATCAAATCGATCAGCTCCGCGGCCATTTCTTTATGGTTCATCGCAGTGAGTGTCAGTGCGAGGTGCGTCAGGCCGGATGGGCTTAAACGATTGCGTTCGCGATAGAGTCGATTGGCAAACGAAAAATCACCACAGCCCGACACAGCCATCGCGTGCAGTAAAACCGTCTGGCGTTCCAAGTCGCTTTGGGAAGCTGACGCGAACGACTTTTTCATAAACGCTTGGCCTGATGCAAAGGACGATTCGGGCACGGAAAATCCCGCATCACGCGCCACACTCAGTGCCCACATTGCGCGGGACGATAGGAATGGATCGGCACTTTTGGATTTCAGGGCGCCAGTCCAGGACCAGCCGCCGTTGTCCATCTGGGTCGATACCAACTGTGACACTGCTGAAGTGATTCGCCCGGCAATCGCTTGACCTTCTGGAGCATCCGTGTCACGAGCAGCACCGATCATCTTCAGCAATCCGACACCTCCGATCGCGTCGGAGATGCTGCGTTCGATCGGATTGGATGACGGCAGGCCGCAGCGAAACACGGGGAAACTGCTACCACCGGTAACGCTCTCCAGTAGTGATCGGTTCATGCTTGATCCGATCACGATTTCCAGCGACGGGTCGTTGGCTTGTATTGTTTCGTCAAAGTCAATCATGGCCAGCGTGCTTTGCGACGAAGTTCCGCTGGCGGTTTGATAAACGGGGAATCCAAACGGGCGAACCAACACGGCATCGTTCGTGTTGTCTACCAAGTCACCACCACCAGAAACGGCTAGTTCAAATATCGCTTGTTCCGCGGATTCGATTTCGATAGGAAATTGAACTTTAGTGATGCCCGGCCCCTGAACGTCCACGTCTTTGGACTGCTCAGTCGACTTGTCGCCCAACGTGGCCTTTAATTTCACGTTAATCTTTCGCGCGCCATCAAGTGAATTGTGTATTTCGACTGGCACGACTGCTTGGTCACCAACTGTAAACGCCATCGGCAACTTCATTTCACCAAACAAGTCTTTCTTGGTGACCACATCAGCGCTGTCCTCTCCAGTGAGCGTTTCGCCGTTGACGCCTTTGGCACGCAAACGCCACGCGGTCGATCTGGCGGGCATCGTGATCGTGACAAGTGCTTTTCCCGTGTCGTCGGTCACGATCGTGGGATCCCAGAAAGCTGTTTCTGCGTGAGTCATAGCGGGCAAGATTTGCAATCCGTCTTCACGAATCATCTGGCGAACTTGCTCTTTGCCTTGACCGTTGACGACCAAGAATTGCCCTTTGCGATTCAAGCCGTTGACGGTCAGATCGCGACTGGACAGCCACTGTGTCCGCCATTGATTCTGTGGTTTGTTTGAGGACGCAACGATTCCCGGGCCTGGGCCGGCAACACCAAAACCAAGTTGCGCGGCGTCGATCATGTTCTGGACACGCAAAACGTCTTGCTTGTTGCCTCTGAGAATGATCTGTCCCAGTTCCGGAACCGGCCCAATGGTCGTGCCTGCTATTGGTACTTGAACGTTGTAGTTTTGCCCCACTCTTTGTCGATATTCTTGACGTGTTTTCTGGACGGGAACCATCCGAGTTTTGGTCTGCGTTGTCATCGTTGTGACGGGCACTTCTCGCGTGCGTGTCTCTTGGCGTGTCCGTTGAACCGCAACTTGAACTTCGCGTCCATTACGGATTACAGTCTGCATTTCTGTGTACGGAACCGTCACGGAGTACATCTCCGTGCGAGTGCTTTGCACAGGCACCTGCACTGTATAGCTTTGCTGAACTTGTTCTGTGTAAGGCACCGTCACTGAATAGTTTTGCTGGGTTTGTCCCATGAAGGGCACGGCGCCATCGCCCATGTTGATGTGAGCGCCCCCTCCCATTGCTCCGCCAAATCCTTCGTTTCCGTAACCCTGGCCTGCGTAACCACCACTGATGACGCCGCCCAACGCAATTGCCTGGTTGAACGATTCGGGTTGCATGTTGGCATATCGTTCGAGCTCCGCAGAGTCATCCGCGAAAAACTCTTCAACGGGTGCTGCCGGGATAGCGACCGGGCCGTTTGCGCCAGCCAAAGCGCGAACTTCTCGTTCCAATGTTGCTCGCCGGTCGGCTTCGGCCAACAGAAACTGGCTGACACCGCGCGTCTTCGGCTTGTAGCTGAATGTGCAACTGGTGCTCTGCCGTACCGAAGTGGTCCGGTTGCCCGTGCCAAAGAACGTGTTCACGGCTCCTTGAACATCCGCAAACATGTTTAGCAGATTGGTTTGGATCAAAGCCAACGAGACTTCCGCTTTGACCGGGTTGCCTTGCGGGTCCGTGACTTGGATCTCCACCGAAAGATCGTCACCAGGTTTCAATTCGTTCTGGTTCACTTTCAGTGCGACGTTTAACTGCCGGGCAACCCGAAACTCGGTTTGTGCGTTGTGAATCTTATTGCGATGCATGACCGCAACGGACAAAAAGAAATTGGGAGCGAACGCGGACTCCATGGGCAAATCAAGTTCGTTCAAACCCTCTTTCAGTTCCACCAGTTTGTAACCGAGTACCGACGCGCCCTCGAAAGTCACCAATGCAAGGGCCGGTTTTTCTCGCCAGTGCAATTTGACTTTTGCATCATCCCCAACTTTATATGAAAACTGGTCCGCAAGAATACGCAGCCGTGTCGCATCCTTGTCACCGGAAATGCGAACGACTGTCTGGCCGCTTACTTCGTTTCCAAATTGGTCTTCACCTGTCGCGCGAACAAAGTAAACACCGGCTTCATCCAGAGTCAAAACCTGCTGGGCTTTGCCAAGTTCTTTGTCCGTGGTCACTTCGTGCGATTGAACAAGCTTTTCACCGACCGTTCTACGCACGACCGTTTGCTTAAACACTTCCACTTTCAATTTGGTTTCAATGGGTTTTCCCGCCGGATCTGCCACGCCAAATTCTGTCTCGAACGATTCTCCGTTGATAAACACGTTTCGCATCGTCGATGCGCTGACCGCAAAACCGCGGGTAGCCAAATACGCAGTCTCGCTCGCATTGACTCCTCGATCGGGATAGCTAACCGACAGTGTCAACGGTTGTGCTTCGCTAAACCGTTGAGTCTCGAACTCAAGGTGCACCTTTCCTTCGCCATCTGTCTGTGCTTTGATGGTTTCGCCATCGGACGCAAACTTGTATTGGATCGTTTCGTCCGCCAGTGGCGTCCCGTAGTAATACTGCAGCGCGACAGTCGCTTTGATTTTGTCGCCGCGAAAATAAACCCGTTTATCCAGATCGATTTTTATCTGAACCGGTTCCAGCTTGTACTCGGTGACCTTGAAACGCGTCTCGAACGACAATGCGCCCACAGCATCTGATTCCCCCGATGATGCCCGATGCAAATGGATGCGGTAATCTCCTTGCGGCGCCGATTCTGGCAAAATGAGATTGCTGTTGACCGTTCCGAATGCGTTCAACGCGACCTCTTTGCTTTGCAACTGACGACCACGAGCATCGTAGACATCCAGCTTGAACTTTTCGCCATCCTTGAACGTGAATCGATCTTGATCGACCCACCGCACGATGCCCTTGATGTTGACTAACTGGCCTTTGCGATACGCCGGTCGATCGGTGTAAAGATACCCTCGCGGAGTTAACCCCACGGCAAAACCCAGGCCGTTTAGATTGTTGACCGTCGACGCCATGTGGCCTTGCTGAACAGCAAACACTCGCAGATCGCGGACTGATTTCAACTCGTCAAAGTTCTTTTGCAGAACCCCGTTTTCGCCGGTGATCTCTTCTGCGAATACTTCGCTACCGTCACTGATCAAAACGCTCGCGCCCGGAACGGGTTTACCAGTCAACATGTTTTCGACGAACAAGAACATTTCGTTGCGAGACGATTTGACGACCATGTCTAAATCACTGACCACCACCATCGTGGTAGCTTCCAGTTTGTCACTCGTCACCGTCACTGCGGTCACGCCAGGTTCGTTGATCGGCAATTCGATGTCATCGTCGATCCGCAGATACTCCCCGTACTCTTTCACTTCGTGCACAAACTGTTCGTCCGGATCAATTAGTGCAATGTCCAGCGTCTCGACACCACTGGCCAAGTGCATTTTGCGAAAGTAGTCGATCATGTCGACACGATACGCTTTGACAGTGACGTTCTTTAGGTTTCGCGTTGTCAGTTTGATGCGAGGTTTTTCGTTGCTGCGGAATTTTCGCTCCGTCATCACGATCAACTGCGGCGAAGTCAAGCGTTTTGTTCGTTGGGATGCTTTACTGGCAAATTGGCCTTTCACATTTTTGTAGGAATCGAGAGCCTCTTTCAGTTTCCCAAGTTTGTCTTCCAGGGTGATACCGATCATGTATGAAGCGTGCGATGCTTCGTTTGAACTCGGATACTTGGCGACGACGCGTCGCCAGTCCACGATCGCTTCTTCATATAGTTGCTTGCACTCATCGTTGGTTTGGACGCTTTGAGCCGAGTCGCCTTTTTCTAGAGCGACCGTAACGCGTTCACGATGTTTCCCGACGGCTTCGGCAAACTTCATTTGCCCAAACTGCATCAAGACACTCGGGGCACGAGAATCCAGAGGGTATTTGTTCAAAAAGGTTTGCCACATCGTCCTTGCGTCAGCAAACTTTTCTTTCGATCTCGCGTTCAGTGCCTTGGCGTACTCGCTGTCGACAATCTGTTTCTGAACGGTCGACCACTTCGGATCGGTGGGGTGTTTTTCCAAGAACGCTTTCCAGGCCGTAATCGCTTCGTCGAACTTCCCTTGGGCTAATAGCGTCTTACCCAGCATCTGTCGTGCGACCGGAATCTGATCCGATTCGGCGTAGTTGGGATTGTCGATCAACGACTGCAATCTCTTGGTGGCTTTGGCATGTCGTCCATGTCGTGTGAAACCCTGAGCGATTTCCAATTCTGCTTTGGGAGCCAGTTCGTGATCGGGATGATTCTCAAGAAACTTCTCGGCAACCGCGACGCCAAGTTCCAAATCACCGATGCTATTGGGTGACGGCAACCCATAGGTGTGCGAAAGGCGATATTCAGCGCGAGACAGAAACGACGACGCGGAGTCTTTTGTTTGGTCGTCTGCTTTTTCCTTTGCATCGTCTTTCGCTACATCATCCGGATCAGGGAGATCTTTCCCGTCCCATTTCGTCAACAAATCTTGCCAAGTTTTTCGCGCTGCGGCACGCCGGCCAGCATTCAACTGGACAGCTCCCATTCGATACCCCGATTCGACCTGCATCAAATCGGAGGCATTTGTCCCCGACTTAGGCGACTCGCCTCCGTACTGCTCCAAGAACTTTTTGTAAGCCGCGATGGCTAGATCGTGTTGTCTCAATTCGTCTTGGCAACGAGCAATCCGGAAATCAATTTTTTGCCTCAGCGGAACCGTCGGTCCCAGTTTCACCGCTTCGCTGTAATAGGTCAGCGCCTGTTTGTAATCGGGCTTTTTCACTTGAGCTGGATCGGCCGCGGGGATTCCGTCGAAGTAGCGATCCGCAAATTCGAGATAGATCTTGGCAAGGTCGTCTTTCCGCCCGCGCGAAAGCAAACGTTCTGCTTCGCTTTGATAGATTGCACCCGCATCGATGTACTGTCTTTTTAAAACGTAGACATGGGCGCGGCCAAATCGCGATCGGCTCACCCAAGGGCCATCCGCATGTTCCTTCTCAAGTTTCTCGAAGGCCTCGATCGCTGCGTCGTATTGCTCCGCTTCGGTATGAGCGACACCTTGAAGATATCGCAGGTAGTCCGGTGCGGTCACATCCGCTTTGCCAAGTTCAGTTTCGATCAGCTTGACGGCGTCCCCATAAGATCGCGACTGCATCGCGTCATGGATGGCCCGGTCGACTTCCGGAAGCCCCGTGATCGACTTTGCCGTTGCCGCATCCGCCTCGGGAGGATCCTGAGCCTGGAGACTGGAAGTCGCCGTGATCGCCCCGGTGATCGCCAAGACCGCCAGCCAGTGAAATGCAGTTTGGATTAACGAATTTGATCCAAGAAACGACCGTAGAAACATTGGACGCGAAAACAACATGAGTCTTCCTCTGCTAAAGAGCTCGTCGTACAAGAAAAGAGTGCCATCGAATGGTCTAAGTTTACACTCCGATTTCGCGAGAAAGGAGCAAACACTTTGGCTGTAAGATCGCTTTTTGGATGATTCACAGCGAAATGTCAGACAAACCTCAGGACGCGAGAATGGCGCATTGTGTAGTACGACTCAGGGTCAAAAATGTTAGCCAAAATCCGTAAAAACTTTGGTTTCAGTTGTAGCGGAAGTCGCCAAGACTTTCGGCGATTCACGATACCGGACGAAACTCTTGACGAGTTTTGCTACCCCGAAACCAGGACGACTGCTGCTGTTTTGATGCGCCACGCAACCTCGCTGCGACGGCGACCGGGTGGACATCAATGGACAGCTTCGCGCGCTGTTGGATTGCCTGCGCGTGTTTCACCACTTGGGTTTGACGCTGATTTGGGTTCGCTAGCGAAAAGATAGGCAAGCTGGTGAAAGCCAAACAGAAATGTTTCGTGCTACACTCAACCTGACCGGCCTAATCGCCGATTGCATGAAATAGAAGGATCTATTCAAGCAAGTGTATTCGGCGACCATTTCATGGCAAACGTATTCAAACAATCTTCCGAAGGCCTCTCGGCGTTCGATCAGTCATCTGAACTCCTGACTTCACTGGATGATCTTCGGTCCACTGAACAAGAGTTGTGTTCGCGACTCGCTCACCAGGAATCCGAAATCCAACGCATGCAAAACATGCTTGATTCGGTCGAAGAAATTCGCAGCGAAACGGACCACCTGCGGACAGACCACCCACACGTCATCCCGTTCACACAATGCGAAGCGAACGCGCCCAAAGAAATGGATTCCAATTTGTGGACGCGTTTGATGCGATCCCCGGAAGAA
>CAZZDZ010000027.1:0-2585 GCA_964652675.1 uncultured Pirellulaceae bacterium | reverse complement strand
TCGTTGGAGAGCACCCAAGTGGAGCAGGATGACGTTGATCGTCAACTGGATCAGCTTCGCCAACGCCAAGAAGAACAGCGACAATCGTTTGCGGCAGAGATTCAATCTCTACTGGGCCATCTAGAACAGTCCAACGAAATCGAAGCGAGCTTGCGGACAGAGCTTGGCAACGCTGTCGAACTGCTGAAAAAGTACAAACAGGCCGCCGACCAAGCCGTAAATGATCGCGATGAAACCAAGCGTGAAATGGCCCTGAGTGTTCACCGGGCCGAATCGTACAAACGCCGATTGGAATCGTCTGCCCGAACTGCCGCGGAGCAACGTGAAAAACTGGAAACGCAGATCGCAGAATTGACGGTACAAAACAAAACGGCACAAGCCGAGTTGGAAGTGACCGCAGCGAACCTGAAATCACAATGTGACAGCAAACAGGCTCTGCAGGAAACACTTGAAACCGAACGTGAGAACGCCGCAAAAATCCAATCTGACTTGGCCGAACTGCAACTCTCTCACCGATCAACCCAAGCCAACTTGGATGCTCACGTCAAAGCACTCGAGGCGCGATGCGCAAGCGAAACGGTACTGCAAAATACCGTCAACACCGAACGGGAAAGTGCTGCAAAGATTCAGTCCGAACTTGAACAATTGCAGCAGACTTACCAGGACGTTCAGGCCGAATTGGATGCGAAAGTCCGAGAGCTAGAATCGCGTTGTGCGAGCGAAAATCAACTGCAACAATCGCTTGAGACCGAACGCGAAAGCACGACAGCGATTCAAGCAGAATTCGTTCAGTTGGAGCAAACTTACCAGCAGGCTCAGGCAGAATTAGATGCGAAAGCTCGAGAACTAGAATCGCGTTGTGCAAGCGAAACCCAACTGCAACAATCGCTTGAGAGTGAGCGCGAAAGCACAACAACGATTCAAGCGGAATTCGTTCAACTGGAGCAAACTTACCAGGACGCTCAAGGGGAACTGGAACAATTGCGCAGTGCGATGGAAGAACTGACTAAACAGAAGTCGGACCGGGAGTCGCAACTGACAAAAGCCGAGCGAAAAATTGAACTTTTCACTCAATCGGATGCTTCCATCAAGTCGGCTCTGGCAGCCGAACGCGACGCTTCAAACCGCATCAAGGCGGAATTGGACGCTTTGTGCGAAACACACGATCTTTTGCAGGCACAGTGTGCCGAGCAAGTCGGGCAGATCGAATCGATGGTGGCCGAAAAGGAGTCGCTGGCCATTGAAAGCGAATCAAAGGGCAAGTCGCTGAATGTACAAACAACCGAACTGCTGAAACTTCAAGCGACCCACGAGACACTCGCGGCTGAATCACAAAAGCAATCGGACATGATTCAAAAGTTGATGTCCGAACGCGAACAACTCATGAGCGAAGACGAGGTGAAAGAATCCTTGTTGGAGCAGCGTCACCATGAAGTCAAGGAACTGCAAGCCAATCATTCCGTGCTCTCTCAGGAGTTGGCACAACAGGTCGACCAAGTTCAGTCGCTGACTGCAGAAAACAGTTACCTAGTCGCCGAAGACCAGCGAAAAGAGAAGATACTTGCGGAACGAAAACGCGAGATCGCACGTCTGTGTGATAAACACGACAAGTTGGACGAAGAAGCAAAGAAGGGAATCGAGCGAATCGAGACTTTGGTTGCCGAGAATGAGACGCTCTCGTCACGAAACGTGCTGAACGAAAACTCGTTGGAAACACGCCGCAACGAACTGGCTGAACTTTGGCTGGCCCACGAGACGCTGGAACAACAGGCAAAGACACAGATCGAACAGATCGCACTGCTTGAGTCCGAGAAAATCGAATTGGCGGTAGCAGAGCAAGAAAAAATGCGACTGCTACAGGAGAACCAGGCTGAATTGGCCAGCCTCCGCGAGACTCACCAACAAGTTCAGATGGAAAATGGCGATCAAGCAACACAAATCGCAGAGTTGATCGCGGAAAAAGAGCGTTTCGTCGCAGAGCGTTCTGCACAAGCGATCGAAATCGCCGAAAGGCAAGCGGAACTTGATGAGTTGCACGACGCTCACGAAGCGTTGAAGATCGTGTCGCAAGAGCAAGCGGTACGAATCGAGCAGTTGATCACGGAAAAGGAGCTTGTTTGTACAGAGCGTGATGAAGCTGAGCAATTGAGTTACATGAATTTGCAATCGGCAGCGGCTGACTATGAAAAACTAGAGGCCGAAAAGGCGGAGCTGGAAAACCGGTTTGCGAAATTGGCAGCCGCATCACAAGACCGAGCTTTAGCTTCGTCCCGGACCGAGGTGAAACCGGTCAAAAGCACTCGTAAAAGATCGCCCAAGCCAGCCGATGACCTAACGCGAATCGAAGGCATTGGCCCCAAGATCAGCCAGTTGCTTGCGGACAAGCGAATTTCGACTTTCAGAAAGTTGTCCAATGCAACCGTCGACCGTCTGCGACAGATCTTAGAGCAAGCGGGAGGAAATTTCCGAACGCACGACCCTACGACTTGGCCAGAGCAGGCCAAATTGGCTGCGAAAGCCGACTGGCAAAAGCTGGAGCGAATGCAGGAAAAACTAATGGGCGGACGACGCGTTTAGTACGCGAC
>CAZZDZ010000026.1:15629-28489 GCA_964652675.1 uncultured Pirellulaceae bacterium | reverse complement strand
TGATGACCGTGTGCATGGCCGATTAGCGCATCAATTGAGGACATTGATAGTTTTTCGTTCTTGCCCAATTCGCTCATGAATGCGACCAAGTCATATTTGTCTTGGTCAGAAAGTGTCGCGAGCAATCCGTCGGGCATCAGCGTGCCAACTTCTTTTATAGCGACAACATCATCAGACTTGATTGTTCGCTCTTGATTATTCGTTAGATCACGGACAACCAATTCATCGTCCGTTTCGCGGATGCGATATCCGCGGATGATCGTGCCGTCGTCGGTTGCCACGTTGATCGTTTTGTATTGATCGGCCACAACACGCTTGGGCCAAAGGATCGATTCGGCCAATTGATGTGGCTGTTGTTTTTTGGCGATTTCACTCAAATCGGGGCCAACGTCGCCACCGTTTTTGCCGACTTTGTGGCATGACAGGCAAGCGGTTGTTGCGGCTGAGAACACAATGGCGCCACGCCCGGGGTTTCCTTTTTCGATCGATCGATCGGCAAGTTGTTTGGCAACTTGCGGATCATAGTCTTGGCCAGTTGCGACCACAGCCAGATAGAAACTTAGGAGTGTGTTTAAGCAGCGATTCATGAGGGGCCGATTCATGAGGGGAGCGGTACATGAGGTCACGGGACAGAGTCGTCAGTATAGCCCGCGAGTCTTGGGCTCGTTGTGGCTGGGCTCGCCAAGGTTCAGGCAAAGTTTGGCCATACGAGACTCGTTTTCGTACGGATTGGTTGGTGTCCCACCGGCGTGTGATTAACCTTAAGAGAGCACACCCGTTTGTGAACACTCGCCTAGGATCGATTTCAGATGCCTTTTCTGCCCCGCCAAGTTTGTTGCTTTTTGTTCCTGCAAGTTGCAGTCGTTTTGTTTGTGTTTGTCTCCAATGCCGAACCTGTTTCGGCTCAAGGCAAAAAGAACGTTAAGGGTCCCGCGTTTACGCAGCCGCCCAAGAACGATTGGAACTACGAATTGATGGGCGAGTTTGTCGGCCCCATCGCGATCGGCGAGAATGAATATGAATCGCTGGGAATCCAGATTCGTCCTCTTGGACACGACAATTTCCAAGCCGTTGCCTTTATGGGCGGCCTACCTGGTCAAGAAAAACACAAGCCAAAGATGACCAAAATGATCGGTCGTCGCAGTGGTGAATTCCTGATCCTTTCCGGTGGACCATGGGCGATCTTTGTCGAAAAAGATCACTGCAAACTGATCGGGCGCGACGGAAAGAGCCTCGGCCGTTTGGAACGTCTCGTGCGAACGAGTCCGACCTTGGGTGCGGAGGCGCCCAAAGGTGCGATCGTGATGTTTGATGGAACCAGTGTCGATCAATTCAGCAACGCTCAAATGACAAAAGAGGGTTTGCTGATGGAAGGCGCCGATTTCAAGCCGATGTTTCAAGACTTTAATCTGCATGCCGAGTTTTGTTTGCCTTTTATGCCGCAAGCCGATGGCCAATCACGATCCAACAGCGGACTGTATCTGCAGAGTCGCTATGAATGCCAAGTCTTGGATTCGTTTGGAACCGAACGAATGATCAATGGTTGTGGAGCGTTGTATCAATTCAAGAAACCAGATCTGAACATGTGCTTTGCGCCTTTGGTTTGGCAGACCTACGATGTGCATTTCACCGCACCACGTTGGTCGTCGGACGGATCAAAATTCCGAAATGCCCGCATCACGTCTTGGATCAACGGGGTCAAAGTTCAGGATGACGTCGAACTGCCAAACAAAACAGGCGCAGGAAAAACCGAGGAACCAGTTTTGTTGCCGATTAAATTTCAAAACCACGGCGACCCTGTCCGATTCCGCAACGTCTGGGTCGTTGATCGCGGCTTGACGCAAATCGACACCTTCCCCGTCATGGCACCAAAGGGCGGAGCGAAAGCAAAGCCAAAGAAGAAAGCTGAGAAGAAGGAAGTGGCTGAATCAAAAAAGGAAGCAGTAAAGCCGAGCGAGAAGAAGACAAACGAAAAGAAAGTAGACGCGAAAAAAGTGAAAGAAAAGAAACCTGCCGAAGCAAAGAAACGCAATAACAAGCAGGCGAAAGAAAAAGCGAAATCGAAATAGCCGAATTGAAACCAACACTCTGGCGGCCTAACGATTCGCTCCCTACTCGGCGCAAACGCCCAAATGGTTTTCCCGCAGACCTTACAATGATGGGGTGATGTTTGAGACCAATCCGTACCAGCCGCCCAGACAACGTAGTGACACCGCAGAACTATTTGCGGCGCGGATCGATTTCGACGGCTCCGTAACCGTTGATCACGTCGCGGCGTTGCTGGGAGCTCCCGTCATCAGGGTTGTTCTGCGCGTCGTGTCGCTTGTATTAGTTGGCATTCTGTTGACTGCCGGAACGTCTCTTGTGATCGCTGCACGTGGTAGTCTTGCTTTTTCTGCGCTGGCGGTACTTGCGGTCGTGATCGGGCTCACGATGGTGCTATTTGGACTCGATCGACTGGTCAGCGCACCACGCAGTGCACGACGGTTGATCAAAACCTACCCTGAGATGGTCGGGGCACAGCACGGCTATCTCGATTCGTTTGGACTGACTTTTTTCCACAGCGGTAGTGAACGATATCTGCAGTTCAGTTGGGCGGCGTTTTCCTACATCAAAGTTACCGACGCAGGTATTCGCTTTGAACGGGAAGAACCCAATTTCTTTTCAGTCCCGGCACATTGCATCAAGGGTTTTGAAAAAACGCAAGTGCGACAAATCATCGATGCAATGCGAATGGCTGCAGATCAGCCCGCTGTCTATCAAGTGTTGCCGGATTGGTCTGATGCACCGGCCGAGGCAATTCGGCTCCAGAATCACCTGATGTTAAAGCCACCAGCCAGTGGCGTGATGATCGCATTGCACTGGGGTTTGACGATTGCCACCTACGGCATCGGTATCGCTGCAGTGTTTTTGATTTACCATGACGCGGGGGCTGTGATCACCGGTGTGGTAGGTGTGGCAGCGATCGCTTTAAGTGTTCTTCAAGCGAAATCGTGGAAGCGAATTTCACCCAATCCTTACTACATTCGACAGTGGGGCTGGATCACTGAAACCACAGTGGATGCTCAAAACCCTTACGAGCACCATCGCTTTCGCTGGAGCGAGGCAACCGATATCCAAGTCAGCCAAGAAATGATTCGCGCAACGCTCGACAACGCTAGCCCGTTTACCGTGACACCCGATTCACTGATTGGCGACAAGGTGAATGATGATTGGTCGAAGCTAAGCGATTGGGTAGAAACAGCTTCTACCTCAGCGCTTTGACGCTCAGGGTCCGTGCCCACGTGGCGCTGAAACTACCCAGGCGTTCTTTTTTGGGCACTCGCTGGAGCGAGAGATACAGGCCACTGAAACGTTCGATACGTTCTTCCAATGCTTCTTCGGCAAGTTCGTCTACGTCAATGTTCTGTTGATAATGTCCCGAATCGGCGTTGGCGGATTCCAGCAGAGGATTGCACCAAGAATCGATTCCGATTGCGTTGGCCCCTAGCGCAACCAACTTCACCGCGTCGTCGGGCGTGATGGGACCGGGGACGATCCACATTGGAATTTTGTTGCCGCTGGCAGCGTTCATCAACTGGCGGGCTCGTCGCGTGAGGGCGGCCAATTGCAGTGGCTCCAAAGCAACTTGATCAAAACGGACAATCAATCCGTCCGGTGCGGCACCGACGACTTTGGGAATTTCTTCTGCTAAGCGAAACGGCCCGATCGATGTGAATACCGCTGCGGACGGTGCCAGTTGACGCAACTGGTTTAACTTGGACGACAGATGCTCGAACGATTCAACATCTGGCGGAAACGTAGCCGCTGGCACCCACGAGTCGCTGATTGGTTCGTTGGCTGGTTTGGATTCCCACCGCGCGATCTGTTCGGGTGAATACGCGAACCGCCCCGACGTATCACGCGGCATCATCAACCGCACATCGATAATCGTGGCGTTGTCAAAGTCCGTTGGGCTGACGCCGTAGCGTTCTGGTCGATAGGGAACGATACGCGGGAAGTACTTTGGTGGATTCGGTTCATCATCGTCATCTGACTGCTCGTCGACAGAATCTTCGTCGGCTTGATGAGGCAAATGAAACTGAGGTTCCGTTTCTGGTCCTGACAAATCACTTTGCAACGCAGACACAAGAATGTCGTGACGACTTACTGCCATTGCCAACTTGTCCGCTTGACCCGTTGGTAATTCACACCAACGCGGATCGTACCAAAACAGCGGCAAATTCAGCATCAACGGATCTTGGGAAACCCGTCTGATTTTGGATCGGATCGTTTGCCCAGGCGTTCCAGCCCAAGGTGTGCTTGCCGGCGGCGGCAACATGTAAAGCGATGCGAGTACGTCGTCCATATTTTGTTACCGCCAGTTGGGTCCGACTTCACTGCGATTGGATAGTTCTTCTTCCAACATGGCTTGCGGAACAATGCGTCGAAAATCTTTTGCGTCACCGCGAATCGATGCGTTGATCAACAACAATCCCAATCGCAATTGTTCTCGTTTGCGCAATGGGGCTTCGGTCACGCCTTCGGCTAGGCTCTTTGCTCTTCCGCGAATGAAGATCGTGACATTGTTCATTGCATCACCAAGTCTTTCACCCGCGTCGCCTCCGATCACGATCATGCCACCTAACGCTCCCACTGCGGTTTCGTCGCCGGCATTTCCACGAATAAAGATGCCGCCACCGCGCATGCCCGCGCCGCATCGATTGCCGGCGCTGCCATAGACCGCCAGCGTTCCACCGATCATGGCGGTTCCTGCGCCGTCACCGGCGTCGCCGCGGATTCGTACCGCACCGCTAATCATTCCTTCACAAACACCCATGCCGACATTGCCGGTCAGCCGCGTATCTGCTTGAGCGTTGAATGCGAACGCATAATCACCCAGCGGCCCATCGACTTGCAACCGCACGGGATGGTTCAATCGCATCAGTGCCGCATGCTGTCCGGCTGCTCCAACCAGATTGATTTGCACGAGTTCTTCGTCGGACTCTGACAACGGAACGGATGCAATGGCAGCACTCAACTGAGCAGCATTCATGTCTGCCATCGAAAACTCGTAGGCGTCATTGGCTGGCGCAGGGGCGCTGTCGGAAGAATCGTTTTCAGAAGTAGGCGGCATCTTGTTGCGGGCGGGCAATTCAATTGCGTTGGATGGACGCATAGCGGGCCGGTTCAATTGCGTCGACGGACGCAGACGACCGGAAATCAATTCAATCGCGTACTGAGTACCCGCCGAACGATCGATTCCATTTTAGCCGCTCCAGCCTGTCCTGCCTCTAGAACTTCGCCGTGATCAGCTTTTATTGCGATATCTGGGTTCGCAACATTCGTTACCATCGACAATCCCAGTACAGTGAGACCTAAATCGGCAGCCGCCATGACTTCGGGGACCGTGCTCATGCCCGCTACGTCGGCTCCCAATTTTCGCTGCATTCGATATTCGGCACGCGTTTCGTAAGTCGGACCAAACGTCGCCAGATAAGTCCCTTCGTGGGCAGCAAAGTTCTCGTCGATCGCAACTTGCAGCGCGATCGCAGACATCGCCGAATCATAAATCTCGCCACGATGCACGATTGGCAATGAGTGCGGATGAGTGGAGTGCCGCGAAATGCCGGTCATCAAATTGATGTGGTCGCGAATAACAACGATGTCGCCCACGCTCAGTTTCGGATTCACACCGCCGGCCGCATTGCTGACGATCAAACGTTGTGCGCCCAAGGAATGCATGACATGAACTGGAAACGCGACATCATCCACCGACCAGCCTTCGTAGCGATGAAACCGGCCCGCCATCGCAACCACATTCACGCCAGCCAAGGTGCCAAGGATCAATTGTCCACGGTGACCACCAGCGGTTGACTTTGCGAACCCCGGGATGTCTTCGTAGGCAGTCGCGATGGGATCATCGATTTTGTCAGCCAGACCACCCAGGCCGCTACCAAGAATGATCGCGGTAGTAGGAACGATCGAGGACGTTTTGCGAATCGACTCAACCGCTTCATCACGCAATCGATCTCGCAGTGCAATCTGCGCGGCGAGGTCGATGGTTGGAAATTCGGTTGTCATGGTGATTTGCCGTTCACGCTGTAGATAGACGAACGCGCCTAAGTAAAAAGTGCGTTGTTGTTATACACCAATCGACTTGCTGCAAAAGGATACGAATTACAAAGAAACGCTGTCCGCAACTAGTCACGACAATCGATCCTGCCGTCTAAATGGTCGTGGCAAGTTCACTATTATTGCGCCGACACGACCATGTTGATGGTCTACAATAACGGTTGTCTTTCCGCATTCTCTTTGGGCCAAAAATGACGACTGAGTTTCGTGGCACGGTCACGCGCATTTCGATTGTAGTCTTGCTATTGTGCTCCATTGCGACAAGCGGTTGGTGCAATGAGGACGCAGACCTAAAAAAATCGCTGCGTTTGGTTCAGTCGCTGGTCGAAAATCACTGCATTGATTGCCACTCTGGCGATGACAAGGCCGGGGAATTTGATCTGGAAGGATTCGACACCAACCAATCCAACGATGACAGTCAATGGGATACGTCGACTTGGGAAAAAATCACCAAGCGCATGCGAGCACGCCAGATGCCGCCGCCAGACGCCGACCGTCCGACCGAAAAAGAGTACGTTGCCGCCCTGGCGGGTTTGGAAGGCTTGCTGGAACGCCAGGCCGAAAGATTTCCTAAACCCGGTCGAACCGAATCGCTACGTCGCTTGAATCGCACCGAGTACAAAAATGCCGTCCGAGATTTGCTTAGTGTCAATGTGGATGTCACCGACTTGTTGCCAGCCGATCAACTCAGTCATGGGTTCGACAACGTTACTGTCGGCGAACTTTCACCGGTGTTGTTGAATCGGTACATCAGCGCGGCCGAGCAGATAAGTCGTTTGGCAGTCGGCGGATCACAACGCGGACCCGGCGGCATGACTGTGCGTTTGCCCCCGGATCGTGATCAAGAATCGCATGTCGAAGGGTTACCGTTGGGAACTCGTGGCGGCACGACGTTGGAGTATCAGTTTCCCGCTGATGGCGAATACGAGATCCAACTACGTTTGGCGCGAAACCGCGACGAGAATATCGAAGGTTTGAAAGACCAGCATGACATTGATGTGCTGATCGATCGCGATCTGATCCATCGATTCAGTGTGTCGCCGCCCAAAGCGAAAAAAGGTTGGGCGAAAGACGACACGCTTGTCGACGCAAATTTAAAGAAACGTTTCTCGATCACGGCCGGGCCCCATCAAGTGGGCGTGACGTTTCCACAGAAATCACTTTCGCTTAGCGAAAATCGTCGTCAACCGTTCGATACCAACCATAACCGTCATCGCCATCCACGTTTGACGCCAGCGATCTACGAAGTTTCCATCATCGGCCCTTTTGATCCCAAAGGGCCCGGGGACACACCAAGCCGTCGGCGTGTTTTTAGTACAAAGCCAAAGTCGGATTCTCGCGATGATGCCTTGATCGCCGCTGAGGAAATTCTGCGTCCCATTTTGCGTGCGGCTTACCGCAGACCGGTCAACGAAGCCGACTTGTCAGTCCCCATGCGGTTCTTTAGTGAACGTTTTGACGCTGACGGGTTTGAGCGGGGAATCGAATCCGCGCTCGCCGCGATTTTGGTGAATCCCCATTTTCTGTTTCGCTGCGAAAGTGATCCAGATGAAATCCAGTCAGGCGAAATCTATCGCATCAGCAATGTCGAACTGGCTTCGCGACTGTCGTTTCTGATCTGGAGCAGCATTCCGGATGCAGAATTGTTGGCGGTTGCCCAGCAAGGCCAACTTCATGACGACGCCGTACTGCGACAACAAGTGACGCGAATGCTGGCCGATCCAAAATCTGATTCGTTGGTCAGCAACTTCGCCGTGCAATGGCTGTACCTGCGTAATTTGGATTCGTTCGAGCCGGACTTGCGCCAGTTCGCTGACTTCGATGACAATTTGCGAAAAGCGATGCGAGGCGAGACCGAAGCATTGTTTCGGCATGTGATGCGAAACGATCTCAGTGTGCTGAAATTGATAGATAGCGACAAAGCGTTTTTAAATGAACGACTCGCCAGACATTACGGCATCAGCGGAGTGTTGGGCAGCCACTTTCGCCCCGTGACCATTTCCGATGATCCGCGCGGAGGACTATTGCGACACGGCAGTATTCTTGCTGTGACTTCGTACGCCACGAGGACATCACCGACGGTTCGCGGCAATTGGATTTTGGAGAACATTCTTGGCACGCCTCCACCGCCACCGCCGCCCAACGTGCCAAGCTTGAAAGAGAAAACGGCCGCATTGCAGTTGTCCGTTCGCCAACGACTGGCGTTGCATCGCGAAAATCCAGCCTGTGCCAGTTGTCACAATTTGATGGATCCCGTCGGATTTGCTTTGGAGAATTTTGATTCTGTGGGGCGTTGGCGGGTTTTTGACGACGGAATCCCGATCGATTCTGCCGGTGAGCTGCCAGATGGGCAAGAAATCGATAGTGTTGCGGCACTGGAAGCAGGTATCATTGGACGGCCGGAGATGTTTGTCGGCACGATGACGGAAAAGCTACTGACGTTCGCGCTTGGCCGCGGCGTTGAACTGCAAGATGGACCGGCAATCCGCAAGATTGTCAGCAAATCTGCCGATAAAGATTTCAGATTCTCGTCGATCATTCAAGCGATCGCACAGAGCAAACCGTTTCAATATCGATCCGCTAAGTGACAACCATGAATTTTAACACTCGCAAATCCATTTCACGTCGTACTGTCTTGCGTGGTGCTGGCGCTGCGTTTGCGTTGCCGTTGTTGGACGCGATGATTCCAGCCAGCACGGCGTTGGCAGCCACGGCGGCCGCCGAATCAAATCTTCGTCGCGTGGGTTACATCTACATGCCGATGGGATTCAACCCGGCGGAGTGGACGCCCAAAGGCAATGACTTGAGTGATTTGCCGTCGACATTGCAACCGATCGAAAAGGTCAAAGACCAAGTCGCCGTGATCACCGGCTTGGAACTCAAGAACGCTTACCCTGGATCGCACGCCACCTCCAACTCCGCATTTCTGAGCGCCGCGACTGCCAAACGTACCGAGAGCAGCGATTACTTTTTGGGCACAACCGTCGACCAAATTGCGGCGCAGAGCATCGGCCAAAAAACACAATTGCCATCGTTAGAATTGGCAATGGACTTGCTCAATAACGCTGGTCAATGCGACAACGGTTACGCTTGCGTTTACCAGAACAATTTGTCGTGGTCATCACCCACAACGCCTTTGCCTGCCGAAGCGCATCCGCGACTCGTATTTGAAAATCTTTTTGGCGAAGGCGGTACGACAGACGATCGTCGAGCCGCTCTCAAGCGACGCGCCAGTTTGTTAGATAGCGTCACCGAAGAAATGAAGCGATTCAAAATGCAACTTGGGTCGGGTGACCAAAACAAAATCGACGACTATTTTCAAAGCATTCGCGAAGTCGAACGGCGGATCCAACGTGCCGAAACAAAAGTGGACGAAAATCCGTTACCTGATTTGGATCGTCCCGTCGGTGTTCCCGCCGCTTACGCCGATCACGCCAAGTTGATGTTTGATCTGCAACTGCTCGCATTCCAAGGTGACATCACACGAGTGATTTCGTTTCAACTAGCACGCGAAGCCAGCACGCGAACCTATCCCGAGATCGGCGTGCCCGAGCCACACCACCCCATTTCGCACCACGGCGGCAACAAAGACAAACTTGCCAAGCTTGCGAAAATCAATCAGTTCCATGTTTCGCTCTTCGCGGACTTTTTGGAAAAGATGGCTGCGACTCCCGAAGGCAACGGGTCGCTACTGGATCATTCGCTGTATTTATATGGCAGTGGAATGGGTGACCCGGACGCACACGATCACACCGACTTGCCGATTCTGGTTGCGGGCGGAGCAGCGGGTAACATGCAAGGTGGCGTACACAAGCGATACGACAAAGGCACGCCGATGGCGAACCTGCATCTGACATTGCTAAACAAAGTCGGCGTAAAGATGGACAAGTTTGCCGACAGCAACGGAAACGTCGACGAGCTGTTCGAGATTTAGAAAGTAGCCGTCGATCTCCCAGCGGCGCAGCTCAGGAAACACGGCGAAATTTTTTAGAGTATGAAAACAATCCAATCCATGTACCGAGTCCTCGTTTTCGTTGCGTTGTTTAGTGGCCTATCCGGATCACTCTGGGCTCAGAATCGGGTTACTCAGAATCAGGCAGATCAAAATCTAGCGCCCCATTCGATAAGCGCCGCTGACATCAAATTGGCCGATCAACGGATTACCGGTGGTCGACAAAACGCGATCGACAGTCCCGGCAAAGTGGTCGTTGTTTACTTCACTCCCAAAGATCTTCCGCCGGCAAAGAACCATACGGCACGAATTCGACGAATCGTTCAAACGACTGCGGAATTCTACGAAAGCGAACTTGCGCGCCATGGTTTCGCCAATCGCAAGATGAATCTGCATCGTGACGCCGATAACAAGATCGCGATCATCGATGTTGTTGGCAAAGAACATAATTACGACAAACCCGACGGCAGAAAGATCCGCGACGAGATCATCCCTGTCTTGCGCCGCAGCAAGATTGATTCGCGCAAGTCTGTGCTGTTGATGTTTTGTAACTTGATGGACTACGACGAAAAAAAGAGCACGATCTCGCACCACAGCCCGTATTACGGCGGGGGTTCTTACCTGTCAGGCAACGCTTGGCAGTGCGATAGCGAAATTTTGGACCCGTTGCGTTTCACCGACAGGACGCCGATCCGCGATGGCGAATATGGCAAGATCACGATTGGCCGACACAATTCCATTTTTATCGGTGGCGTCGTTCATGAACTTGGACACGCTTTGTCACTACCACACTGCAGACAACGCTCCGACGAAGCCGTTCGTGGAACCGCGCTGATGGGATCGGGAAACCAGACGTTTCGGCAAGAACTGCGAAACGAAGGCCGCGGGACGTTCCTGACACAAACACATGCACTGCGATTAGCGGCTCACCCGGTTTTCACTTCAAAAGTAGCTGCTGGACTGCGAGATCGTCCCGAAGCAAACTGGGACGCCTTGCGAGTCGATGTTGCCCCCGACAATACGATCCGTGTTCGCGGCAAACTGTCTGCAAACGTACCCGCCCACGCCATCGTCGCCTACTTTGACCCGTCCGGTCGCGGCGACTACGACAGCACCACTGCCAGCGCGTTTCCAGATGCGGATGGTCGGTTTGAATTTCGCAGCGGCCAACTAAAAGCTGGCACTTCCGGCGAACTCAGGTTGTTTTCTTGCCACATCAACGGCGCCACCACTCGCCGGGCAATGGATTATCGCATCGATTCAGCGGGTCGACCCGACCTTTCCAACATTCGGTTGCAACTGGAATTGTCTTCGATGATCGATGTCCTTCGGCGCGGCGACGCGACGGAGGCCGCGAGACAACTAGACAAGATCGCGGGCAATGATGGCGAGCTGAAAAGTATCGGCCAACAAGTACTAGATCGCTTTATCAAACGCGATGAGAACGCAAAGGCAAACTCCGTCGAAGCAGCCAGCATCGCCGACAGCACAAAAACGATTCCACTGTCGATCTTAAAACCACGATCCGCAAAAGTCGGTTGGATTCGCCCAACGTACGATCGAGTGCCAGAGAATGATGCGTTGCTATCGTTCGGCGGTGACTATTTCGCACGCGGTATCTACGCTCACGCTCCCGCAAAACATGTCTACCCGTTGAACCAGAAATGGAAACGTTTAAGTGGCCAATGTGGTTTGCAAGCGGGCCATGGTGGCAAAGTCGACTTTGAAATCGTGGGCGATGGAAAGTTATTGTGGAACAAACGTGGCGCTGGCCCGGGGCAGGGATCTAAGTTCGACGTCGATATCGCCAACGTCAAAGAACTAGAGCTTGTCGTCACCGATGGCGGAAACGGTACCGGCGCCGATTGGGGCGTTTGGATCGAACCAACGTTAACGCGTTAGCGGTGATAACCGCTTTACGGCTCAACTTTACGTACACTATGGCGCTGACTAAGATCGTGTTTCGCGGCATTGTGGTATCAACGTGCGATATCAAGCTCGCGGCAACTATTCAGTTATCAGATAAAAGCAGAATCGGAGAATATCACGTGCTGTCCAAATCAATCGGTTTCGTTTTCGCTGCAACGATCAGTTGTATTGTGCTTCTGAGTAGCTCTGTCTGGGCAGGTGAATTCGATCCCGTTCAATCAGCTTGGCTGGGAAAGTACGCAAAGCAAAAGAATGCACCCAAACCCGAAGACATGTTGCTAAACACAGATTCGGAACCAGAACTCACCGACGGATTCACGCCGCTCTACAACGGCAAAGACCTGACTGGTTGGACTCCTAAAGGTGGCACTTGCAAATTCGAGGCGAAAGGCGAACTGCTAATCGGAACGTGTGTGCCGGGATCCAACAGCACTTATCTTTCGACCGATAAAGTTGACTACACCGATTTTGTTTTCACCTGCGACATGAAATGGGAAGTCGATGGGAACTCGGGCGTGATGTTTCGCGCTCAGACCAAAGAGGGCAAGAAAGACGTGACCGTATTTGGCCCGCAAGCCGAAATGGAAGGCATCACGGGCGATCGCCATTGGAACGGTGGCATCTACGGCCAGAGCTGCGGCGGTTATTTTTATCCCGTCTGGCTGAAAGAACACAAAGCAGCCCGCGCCGCATTGGATCGCGAGGGCTGGAATCGATTGACAATCTCAGCCAAAGGCAACGTGGTCAAAACGTGGGTCAATGGAGTTCCGGTTGCCCATTGGGTCGACGACGGAACTTACGCCAAAGGATTCTTTGGTCTGCAAATCCACAAAGGCGATAAAGGCACCGTGCACTGGAAGAACAT
>CAZZDZ010000026.1:14272-15529 GCA_964652675.1 uncultured Pirellulaceae bacterium | reverse complement strand
TGGGCGGTTTATCACGGTCACATCGCGACCGTCGAAAAATTGGTCGCTGCGAAGTGTGCCGTGGATGCAAAAACGCGATACGAAGTCACGCCGCTGTCGATCGCCTGCACATTGGGGCACGACAAAATTGTCAAAACGTTGCTTAATGCGGGGGCTGATGCAAATCGTGAGCAACCTGGCGGGGTAACCCCGTTGATGTTGGCCGCACGCAACGGAAATGCCAAGTCGATCCAACATTTGTTGGCAAAGGACGCGAAAGTCAACGAAGGCGAACGACACAAACAAACCCCTTTGATGTGGGCAGCGGCAGAGGGAAATGTATCGTCCATCGACGCGTTAATAGATGGCGGGGCCGATTTAAGCAAAACAAGCAAGCTTGGATTCACGGCGATGATGTTTGCAGTTCGCGAAGGGCACATCGATGTTGTGAATCGATTGTTGGAGGCGGGAGTGGACGTCAATGCGGTCATGAAACCGTCCAGCTCAGGCGCACGTGTGCCCAGAAAAAACACTTCGGCGCTGATCATGGCGGTTGAAAGTGGTCACTTCGCGATGGCAATGTTCCTGGTCAAAAAAGGTGCCGACCCAAACGATCAGCGATGTGGGATTTCGGCACTCCACTTGATCCCTGGCATCCGCAAACCGAATCGTGGCGAAGGCACTGATGGGGATCCCGCTCCGCGCGGCAGCGGAAACATGTCTTCGCTGGAGTTTGTGCGTGCGATCGTCGCCGCTGGTGCCGAGGTAGATTTAAAATTGAAAACAGGTGCATCCAAAAAAGCAAGCTTGTGTCGCAAAGGCGCAACTCCCATGCTGTTGGCTGGCAAGACGGCTGATATCGATTTAATGAAACTGTTGGTCGAACTGGGTGGCGATCCTCTGGAACCAAATTCGGAAGGCTGCACGCCGTTGATGGCTTGCGCTGGCATCGGCGTTCGGGCGGTAGGCGAAGAAGCCGGGACGGAGCCAGAAGTGATCGCGGCATTGGAATACTTGATCTCTCAAGGCGCCGACGTCAACACGGTCGACGATAACAAAGAAACGGCGATGCACGGCGCCGCCTATCGGTGTTATCCGAAAGTTGTCCAGTTCTTGGCTGCCAACGGTGCAGATCCAAAAAAGTGGGACCACAAGAACCGATCCGGGTGGACACCAAAGCGAATCGGCCAAGGATATCGCCCCGGAAGTTTCAAGCCGCACCCGCCCACCGTCGCAGCAATCGAAGCAGCGAAGAAAAAGCCCGCGTCGGTTAAGTCT
>CAZZDZ010000026.1:4721-14172 GCA_964652675.1 uncultured Pirellulaceae bacterium | reverse complement strand
TCGCTTGGACGGTAACGCTACGCGAACTTGTGGCGGAGCTTTAGCCATGTTGCCGTCAGGTTCTTGCCGTGCAATTGGGCCGCGCGAACTTGGCTCCATTGATGAGTCCGTTTTAGGAATTTCATTTCGTTGGCTTCTTCGGGCAAAGACGCCCAAATTCCAGTTAGCTGCTTAGATAGAGCCCGGTAGCGACCTTGGACGCTCAAGTTTTCCAAAATCGTGACGATATGCTGGAAAATGATTTGATAGATCCGCGGAAGTGCATTGGGGTCAACCATTCCAACCGCATCCACGCAGGATTCCAAAGAACCGTGCAACAATTCGTAGAACGCCATCAAAGTAATATTCGCGCCGCTTGATTCGTCTGGTTCGTAGTTGCGGACCGAATACACCGACACGTCCATCGCTTTGCTCGGTTGATCCAAATGCCAAAAGGCGGAAACAACAGGGAATACCATCACTGCGGTAACCTCTTTTCGTTTCTTCCAATCCTTCATCCAACTCAGCGTCTTTTTGTGCAAGTCCGCTTTGTTGTACGCTCGTCCGACAGACGTCCAGTATTCGTTGTCTGCCTTGAATTCCTTTTTGTACTTGGCGATGAACTTGTGCAAACGGGGATGCTGGTCGCCGGTCGCAAATTCTTCTAGCAACTTCATCGCGCCTTCGCGCCAAATTTCTTTGCGAGGTCGCAGTTGTTCCATTCGCGATTCGCAGTGATCCCAATTTTTTAGCGTAGCGCCCAAATTGATGAACACATAGGCGACGCCCGGTTGAGCGTCTTCGTGATCAAGCATTTCGTCGATCAGTGGCATGACGTCTTCGCCCCACTGTGCCATGTACATCGATTCCACGGCGCTATCGATCGCATCCGACCCGTTGGTTGGCGTGATGCAGAGTTGTCTTAAGTGTTTGAATGCGGCTTCTTTGTCGCCGCGCAACGATTCAATCCGAGCTTTTTCTGACAACTCCCAAGCGGGCCCGATGTGCGGCGAAATCAAGTCGACCGTCGCCAACGCTTCGTCGTACTCTTTGTCATGCAACTGCATGTCGATCAATTGCCCAGACGCAAACGAATAGGCAGGCGAAAGTTGAACGGCTTGCAGAAAATGCTGCTTGGCCGCTTTGATGTTGTTGCGTTGCAACGCGGAAGCCCCCAGATATCCCCACGACACAGGATTCTGTGGCTCCAACCGCGTCATCTCTTGCGATGCCTTGTGGTACTTGGATGCTTGGCCGCTAAAGTCATACCATTCGGCCAATCGGTGCCACGCCCAGAAGTAATCCGGATCGCGTTTGACGACTTTCTCCATGGCCTTCATCGCGGTATCCAAATTTCCGCGTTCGCCTTCGATCCAGGCTAACCGCGACTCCAGCTCGATTGGCATGTTGCCTCGCAGAGCCTCGGGGCTTGCCGCCGCGATCGCTTCATCGAACTTGCCCGCACGCGTCAGTTGGTAGGCCTTTTGGTTGTATCCTTCGGCGTTCAATGGACTCAGTGCAATCGCCTTGTCCAGTGCCGCGACCGCTTGGTCGATCTGCTCGCGTTCGCCAAGCGATTCAGCGTACAACAACCAAGAACGAAAATTCTTGGGACGCTTTTGCGTCAACTGCTTTGTGATGTTGATCACCATTTCATGCTGTTTCAGTTCGGCTGCCCAACTGCGCAGTACGGACCAACCCCAGTCGTAACCTGGCTGCATTTCAAGCGCCTTGACCATGCGGTCGACCGCTTGCTGTTTCTCGCCTTGTTGCCACATGATGCTGGCCAAGAAACCATGGTTACGCACATCGCGTGGCTCGGACGTGATCACGCCTTCGATTTCTGCACGTGCCGAATCCAAGTCTCCCTTCTTTTCATAAGCTTCCGAGAGCAACCGAGCGGGCTCGCCCCAGTTTTGGTTGATTTCCTTGGCGCGGCGAAGCGAATCAATTTCGCCGACACTATCACCGCAAGCTGCGTGAGCGATCGCACGGTCGATCCACATTTTCGGCAGCAACGGAAATCGTTTACACGCTTCATCGGCCCGCTTGATGGCTTCGTCGTGTTGCTGCGTATCACTCAAGTGACGAATCATGACCGTCCACGCTTGCCACAAATCGGGCCGTGCCTCCAAGGCCGCTTCCAATCGTTTTTGCGTTGTCTTTGCGTCGAAAGTTTGCGAAGCGTAGTTGCTGTATGTCAGCAGACCATCACCGTTGTTTGTCTGGCGTTTCAGTTCTTGGTAGACAAAATTCAGCTCTTTCTCACGTTCTTCCTTGGTCTCACAGCAACTCATCAACGCCAGAATCGCAAACTCATAGTCAACGCTGTTGCGCACTGCCGAACGATAGTGCTCCTTGGCCGCGTCAATCTGGTTTTGTTTCTGTGAAATTCGCCCGTAGACGAATAGTGATGCGGGGTGATTCGGTTCGATTTGCTCCGAACGTTTGATCAACGTTTGTGCTTTGTCGTAGTTGTCGTTTTTCAGTTCGTGAAACGCCAATTCTCGCATCGCCCACGAATCCGATGGATTCAGTTCCATGAACTTGTGTAGTTCTGGTTCGTAGTCGTCCGAATCTTCTTGCCGTAACCAATCGATCAGCAACATTCGCAACATGTACGACTGGGGAAATTTGTCGACATACTTTTTGATGTGCCCGATCGCTTCTTCTGGCCCCTGCGTGTCGGCAATTAACTCGGCGGCGCAACGATGGGCCCCCGAATCCAGCGGCTCGGCCTCGATAACTTCCATCCATTTGCCAAGCGATTGATTTAAATCGCCCCGGTAGCCATCTTGCAACGCCGCGGCCCGCAACCAATCGGTCCGGTGGCAATCACCCTTTGCTTTTTCCAGCAACTCCGCAGCCTTTTCCATCTTGCCGTAGCGGCCGTGAAAGTCGGCGCCGTACAGCAGTAAATCGCCATCATCGCTGCGCAGTTGAAAACCCTTGTTTAGAACGTCAAAGGATTCGGTTGTTCGATCCATTTGCTCCAACGCCCAGCACAACGTTTTGATTGGGAAGCTGGATTTTTTGCTAAAGCGATCGTAGCGATCTTGGATAAACTCCAACGCTTCGTCTGTTTTGTTCATCGTTCTGGCGGCGTAGAAATACGACCGGGACGACGACTCTTTCATTTCGTTGATGCACGCAGCGAACCGATAGAGCGACAACGCTTCATCTTGTTGTTGCCGATCCAGGGCCAAAGACGCCATCATTTCGAAACTGGATGAATCGTGCGGACGAAAACGTGCACCACGATGCAAGTAGTACATCGCATTTTTGTGCTCGCGCGCGTCCACCATCAATTCACCCGCGTATCGCAACCAGAACATCGGATCGCAATCCTTTTTTGCAATCTGTTCTTTCAGCAATGCGATGCGATCGTCGCGACGGCCCAGTTCGTTCAAACATCCGAGTTTGGTGATCAGAAAATTGACATTGTCAGGGTACTTTTCCAAAAGCGAATTGGCCGCTCTAAGCAAATCGTTTACGTTCGCGTCGTAACTTGCCAGCGATCCCGTCGCCCGCAGCGTCAGGCGATGCTCGGAGTCGACTTGGCGCATCTGCTGAACTTGCTTTTCAGCCTCCTCGCGATTGTGAGCTTCCAACGCCAAGTCAACTTGATAGGCCAAATCAAACATGGCTGCGTCAGGAAACTCGATCCCTTTCAAGCGATCGGCTTGATTGGCGGGAACCAGCGCCATCCCACGGGGGCCACACGATGCGTAATGCTCCAGCATCTTTTTGGTTTCAAATTCGTTGAAATGCCGTTCGCCCGGATCACGCACGATGATCGACTGTCGATAACTGTCGTATCCAATCACGGCTTGCAAATGGCCGCTTCCCGAATCGACCGTTGCCAACGTAAACGGAACCCCCGCATCGACCAACTGCAGCGCAACCTCCCAAGTCAACCGAAACTCACGAGTGACGAATCCTTCGTTTTCTGCCCAACGTCGCTCGCTATGAGCAGGTGTTCCGTCAAAACAAATTTTGTCCACGACCTCCAAGTGCTCAACTGGGTGTTGCCAGTAATCGCAGATGGCCGAAAGTGTCGCGGGCGCGCAGGTCAATCGATTTTGACGAACAAACTTCACGGGCAAAATCTCACGTTTGCCTGTGCAGTTTTCTTCGCTCAATTTTTTGGCAAGGTCGGTATAGAAAGGCGTGTCGGCTTTCTTGGCATGCTCGCTGGCTGCCGAAAAATCACCACAGTAATAAGCCGTGTCGGCGCGGCGAGCCGCCAACCACTCTGGGCGTTTTCGCTCCAGATGCATGTAGGGATAGAATTTTTCCAGACCATCGTAAATCTCGCGTGCCTCAGCGTACTGCTGTGTTTCCAGTAGCAGTGCCCCCAGCTGACAACGGACATCGCCGCTCTCTAAACGCGTGCACGCTTCGCGCATTAGCGCAAGTGCTTCTTCGTCGCGATTCATTTGGACCAATCGATCCGCCAAGTTTTGAACGGCGGGCCGATACCAAGGTTGTAACTCGTTGGCACGTTGAGCCGTTTCCAAGGCTTCTTCGGGGCGATCCTGTTGCTCCAACAAAAAGGTTCGGCAAACGTATAACCAAGATCGATCGGGACAAAGATCGATCGCGCGTTCGATCCAATTTTCTGCGGACGAAAAATCTCGCAGGATCCCGAGCGTACACGCGCGCAGCGCGAACCAATCACTTTGCGTTTTGTCGTTTGCCCCTGGCAATTCCTGGCCGACGTTTTGCATCGTCTGCCAAGTCCGCAACGCGCTGCGGCGTTGACCCATCGACATCGTATGAAAATAGATGACCTCGGGGTTTTTCGGTTCGCTGGCGAACGCGGCCCGATGCATCACACGGCCCAAGCGTGATGATCCCAAGTTGTACGCCAGCCGGCCACCAATCAGCTGTTCTTGGACTCCTGTCCATTGCTGCATCGGCCCCATTTTCTGGGCGAGTTCGTATCCTTTTAGATACTGGCCCCTGTTGTGAAAATCTATCAGTTGCTCGACCGCCGAGACGGCAACTTCAGTAGGTGTGTCCATCAACTTCAACTTCCAATTTTTATAAACTGAACTCGATATACTCACAATTTCGCAATGGATCGTACCGGCTCACGAGGTACTCGTGTGGTATTTCGGTGCCGTAAATACCAGCGAAGTCAGAACTTTCGCCGAAACCTCAGACCAAGCAGCGGCCGCAGCAGAATTCGTGCCTTACAGATTGATCATTTTGTGCAGTTTGAAGTTCGCGAAATTTCGCCGCAATTGAACAATTGGCCTCTTTGTGAGACAAACCCCATTGGTCGACAAACAAGAGAGTCCAAACGGCGCCACCTAGATCCTCATGACAATCGCATTTGTACTCGTCGCCTCGCTGCTACTGACCGGTTACCTATTGCGTCAATCATTGGCGTTCTTTCGCTGGCTTTACATTCCCGCGTCGGTGATCGGGGGAATGATTGGACTGATCATCATTCAAATCGCGTTGCCAACAGAGAACTCTGCTGATCAGCAGTCGATGGCAGAACAATCGGCAACGGTAGAAACGCCACTGCAGATTTGGGCGCAAACGACTTCAGAAATTCTGAGCGGTTGGCCGGGTTGGTTGATCGCGATTGTGTTCGCCGGCATGCTGCTGGAAAGCAAGTCGTCGCTTGGCAAAGAAACCGCTCGGAGGGTTGGCCGCCAAGGATTGATGGTTTGGATCATTGTGCTGGGCCAAACAGCCGTCGGGCTACTGGCAACTTGGCTGCTGATCCAGCCGTTCTACGACGTACCCAACTCGATCGGCATGCTTATCGAAACCGGATTCGCTGGAGGCCACGGCACAGCGGCGGCGATGGGCGAAGTCTTCGCGCATCCGTCGATCAATCTTCCCAGCGGCAAAGACCTTGGCATGTTGATGGCCACCTGTGGCTTGGTGTCGGGCATCGTCACCGGCATCGCTTGGATCAATCTTGGGGTAAGAAAAGGCTGGGTCACGAAACGTGAAACCACGCCACAATCGATTCGTTCGACGGTCGCCGAAGAAACAGACAGCACCAGCACGATCGATCCTATGGTGTTGCAAGTCATCTGGTTGGCTCTGGCATTCGGGATAGGTTTAGCCATGCAAGCCATCGTGATGCACATCGCGGGCATCCTAGACGGCCCGCCAATCGAAACTTCAGTAGAGATCACGGAAAAAGCCAACCAGCAATTATCTAAGCGATTGAGTGTCAGCAACGTCGTCGACTTTCCCATCTTTATCTACACGTTGTTTGGTGGTTTGATCGTGCGCAAAATCGTCACGGCGTTCGGACAAGCCAAACACATCGATGGCAAATCGATCAACCGCCTGACCGCTGCCGCGATGGACATTCTGGTAGTTGCAGCGATCACGTCGTTGAACTTGCAAGCCGTCGTAGCGTTGATCGTTCCGTTTTCGGTGCTGTTCGTTTGTGGGTCGATCTGGGCGGCCGTGTGTTTGCTGTTGTTGGCACGCTGGATTTTGCCAAGCAAACATTGGTTTGAACTTGGTTTGATCAATTACGGAATGTCGACGGGAACAACGGCAACCGGATTCGTGCTACTGCGGATGGTGGACCCCGAGTTGCAAAGCGGCGCAGCAGAAGACTACGCATTGGCCGCCCCGATTTCCGCGCCATTCGTTGGCGGCGGAATCATCACGATCGCATTGCCACTGCTGTTGCTTGAACGAGTTCACATCGCGATCCCGACGTTAGTGATCGCTGCGATCGTCTCCGTTTTGGTGCTGATTGGCCGTAGCTGGCGTTCAGCCCAGGTCGACAACTGATCAGTGACTCATCCTATTTGTTCAACATTCCCATTCGATCCATCCAAGCCTTGCACAAATCTGGCCACTGGTTCGCACCATCGAGGTCCTTTGCCAGTCCAACTCCGTGTCGTCCTTTGGGGAAAATGTGCATCTCCGCTTCGACGCCATGTTTCTTGCAAGCCGCGTAGTACTGCAAGCTGTTTTCAACCGGCACGACTTTGTCTTCTTCGGTGTGAAATAGAAAGGTGGGTGGCGTTTTATCGCTGACTTGATCTTCGTTGGACAACGATGCAACCAGTTCCGCCGACGCGTCTGTGCCCAACAGGTTTCGTTGGCTGCCTTTGTGGGTGTATGGCTTGCCGAGCCCGATCACGGGATAACACAGAATCGAAAAATCCGGTCGCGATGAAACGCGGGCAATCGGATCGTCCGAATCTGGTTTCGCCGGGGCAAATTTCGTTGACACCGTCGAACACAAATGGCCACCGGCTGAAAATCCGATCACTCCAATTCGATTCGGATCCAGATTCAGTTCCTTTGCACGCGCCCTGAGTGTTTGGATCGCGCGTTGCGCGTCGATCATTGGCGCGGGATGGCCATAACCTTTTCCTTCGTTGCCTTTGCCGCGCAGCCGATAGGTGCAAATCGCCGACGTCACTCCCATCTCGCTGAACCAGTTTGCAAGATCGTAGCCTTCGTGTCCGATCGCGTGCCCGCCATATCCACCGCCGGGCAGGATCACAACGCCAGCAGTCGGTTTGTCGCTTTGAACTCGAGTGATCATCAATTGCGGTGTATCGCCATCGGCTTTGGCTGTTACTCCTGGCGCACCGGAGGCCCAAAGCGGTTCGGGAACAGGCTTGGGCGATTCCGCGCTGATTGGATTCGCGAGCGCGAAAATCAAACAACATGTCAAAACCAATTGAATCACAGCAGCGGGACGGCGGGAGTAACGCATGGGGTGGTATCCAGTCAATAGAGAGGGTTTTGTTGTATTGTAGCCAACTGGTTTTTGCGATCGGGTTTTACGATCCGAGATTTGAATTTTCACGCCACATTGACCGACAGAATCAGGCCGATAGATTCTTTCACATGGCATCGGCTCCCACCACTCCCGTCAAACACGAAAGCGGCTTGCGCTGGCGGGTCGGTGTTTGGTGGATGATCCTGCGGACCGCCTTAGAAGAACGTTTGGTCTACCGAGGTGACTTTGCACTGGGCACGTTGATGCGGTTCCTGCCGATCATCACACAGATCTTTCTCTGGTCGGCTGTTTTTGGATCCTTGGCATCAAACAAGGACACGATTGCCGGTTTTCATTTCGAAGACATGGTGGCGTATTACTTGTTGACGATGATCGCGCGGGCCTTTTCCAGCATGCCAGGCTTGGCGTCGGGAATTGCAATCCAGATTCGCGACGGAGAAATCAAACGTTACTTGATCCAACCGATTGATTTGATCGGTTTCTTGCTGCTCAATCGAATCGCACACAAAGTGGCGTATTACACGGTTGCGACCGCCCCGTTTGCGCTGGTGTTCTTTTTGTGTCGCGACTACTTTTTGGGCGGTTGGCCGGGTTGGTACGTGTTTTCGGCATTCGTGGCATCGTTAGTGATGGGGTTTCTGATCGGGTTTTTCCTGGAAGCCACCATTGGGATGATCGGGTTTTGGTTCTTGGAAGTCACTTCGTTGTTGTTTATCTACATGTTGTTCAGCTTCTTTTTGTCCGGCCACATGTTCCCGCTTGCGCTGCTACCGGACAACGTGGAGTGGTTTGTGAATCTAATGCCACTTAAATACTTGGCCTACTTTCCGGCTGCGGTATTTCTGGGCAAGATTCCACCAGAGGATTTGCCGATGGAATTGGCGATCGAATTCGCTTGGCTTGTGTTCTTTATATTCCTGTGTCGATTTGCGTACAAAAATGGAGTGAAACGCTACAGCGGATTCGGCGGCTAGCCGCGTTAGAAAACATGTCCTCTCACAATCCAAACTACCGTCGCGTCTTTTTGACGTTCGCCCGCAATAGCCTTGTTCGTGACATGACGTTTCGAACAAATTTTGTGCTGCAGTGCATCAGTAGTTTTGGGTGGACGTTGATGAACGTCGGGTTCTATCTGATTCTGTTTCAGTACACCGACACGATTGGGGCTGACAGCGGCTGGGATCGCGACAAGTTCTTTCTATTTATTGCGACGACGTGGTTCATCAACAGTTTGGTCCAAGCGTTCTTTATGCCCAACGCGCAAGAGTTCAGTGAACTGATACGCACCGGAGGATTGGATTTTGCGTTGCTGAAACCGATTGACACGCAATTCTTGATTTCGTTTCGCCGCGTTGACTGGAGTGCGCTATCAAATTTCTTTGCTGGTCTGATCATTCTGGCCGTTTCATTGATTCGCTTGGCCACTCGTGAAGTCGATTCGATGGTTCCGTCTGCGTTTTCGGTGTTGCTGTATCTGGTGTTCATCCTGTGTGGCATTGCGATCATGTACAGCTTGATGATCTGCCTGAGTGCGACCAGCATCTGGTTGGGGAGAAATCAGACGCTGTACAATTTTTGGTTCTACATCACCAATTTCAGTCGCTACCCGATGGAGATCTACAACAAAGGTTGGGGCACACCGTTGTACGGCTTCTTTACGTTCATCATTCCGGTGCTGGTTGTCGTCAATGTGCCTGCACGTTTGCTGGCCAAGCCCATTTCGCC
>CAZZDZ010000026.1:0-4621 GCA_964652675.1 uncultured Pirellulaceae bacterium | reverse complement strand
TCGATCGAGGAGAAAGGTTGCATTTTTTGCGAGACGATGCGCGAAACATGGACAGACTCGAAGCTGGAGGCATCGATCCGAAACAATTTCGTTGCCCTGCGTTTGGACAAAGAGAAACATGCAAGTCTGATTTCAAAACTGAAGCTGAAGCGATTTCCCGCGACGGTTGTCTATTCGAAACGCGGCAAGCTAGTTGAAAAGAAAGAAGGCGTGATGTTCGCGGGTCAATGCCGTCAGTGGATGACCAAACTGGAAGAAAAGCTGAACATCGTTTCGACGGACGCTTTAGTCAAAACGAAGTAAAATTCGGGATTTTTCTGACTGGACTTTTCTGTGTCCGGCATCGCAGCATTTGTATGATTCACGCCGATCATCTCTCCCAGTCGTTACAACTGGACCGTTGAATCAACGCTTTTAAATGTGACCCCCAAATCGCGGCGGACTTTGTCGTGTCGTACGCATCTCGAGACTGATAGTCATTCTCGTTGCACAACTGCGACTGATTTACCTACGTTTGAAAGATTCAAATCATGCACGCGTCCATCCTTCGTCGTTCCCAGGTCATTGTTGCCTTGTCGTTTTGTCTGTTTGCGACCAGCGCCGCATTTGGCCAATCGCCATTGGACGCAGCCAAGCAAACTTGGGTGAAGTCTTCTGCAAAGGCGTTTCAAGAGTCTCGTGCGACCGGGCGCCCTGTCGTTGTTTTCGTTGGAACCAACTGGTGCCACTTCTGCAAAATGATGGAAAATCAAACATGGAGTCATCCAACGATCGATCAATCGATTCGCCAAAGTTTCGTTGGGCTTAAGCTGGATGGAGATCGTGATCAGCAGATCGTCAGTCAATTGGGTTTGGGCGGATATCCTGCGACTTTGGTTTATGCTCCAGACAGAAAATTGATTGCCAAGAAAGAGGGCTTCATGGCTCCCACCGATACGCAACAATGGTTGGGGCAGGCTCAACAAAAGTACCAATCAAAAACTCTGACACGAACGGCTTTAAACCGAAGCCAACCGCGATAAGGTACAAAGATCAGTGCGGCTGTAGGCGAACTATTTTGCCGCTTCGATTTTGGACGTCAGTTCGGAGGCTTTTATCTTAGCCTCTGCGATTGAAATCCAACTTTCACGCCTAGCCGCAAATGACCTGCGTGGCTCAATCAAGCGTCATGCATCAACTTTTGTCGCTGGAGATCAGCGACAACAACTCCTCATTGACTTCGATCTGCTTGTCGAATTCCCATGCCGTCAAAATTGCTTCCGCAATCACTTGGTGGCCTTCATGATATGGGCCATTCTAGGCCCCGCCGTTGCTGTCACAGCAAACGATGACTAATCCCATTTTCCAGCCTGCGACTTTGTGTAGGACTTGGATCAAAGCGGCTTGAATAGTCCTAAATTGATCGGGGAGTGCCGAAATACGCCGTCTATCAGGCTTTGAGAGGGAAATGCGTTGCCGATCATGATGTCTATTCGGAGTGACGAAAACTGGCCAGATGACTAAGATGGAGCTGAGGGCAAAACGAGAAAGATAGTATTCAATCAGAAATAAAGGACTTAGGACATGTTCAAAGGACTGGGAAACATCGGCAACATCGCGTCGATGGTCGGCGCCTTCCAAAATTTGCCCGACAAGATGAAAGAGCTGAACGCTAAGATGCAAGACGAAACCGTCACCACATCGTCACCTTGCGGCGGCGTTACCGTCATCATGACCTGCGTTGGAAAACTGCAAAGTCTCAACATCTCCAACCAAGATCTGTCGGGAACGGAGCTCGAGCAAGCCATTATGGAAGCTTGCAACGCCGCCGGAGCTTTGGCCAAACAAACGTATGCCCAAGCGATCAGTGACATGGCCAGCGAGATGGATTTGAATTTGCCTGGCATGGATGGACTGATCAACACGCTTGCTGGCAACGGTTGATCACGAAATGAGTAAACATGCTGGTGCCGTATCGGAGCTTGTCGAACAACTTGGGCGATTGCCCGGCATCGGCCGTAAGAGCGCCGAACGTTTGGCGTTCCATTTATTGCGAGTCAATGAGACCGAAGCGATCGCGTTGGCAGATGCAATCACGCGCGTACGAAAGGACATTCGTTACTGTGACACTTGTTACAATCTGTCCGAGAGCGAAGAGTGCTTGATTTGCAACGATCCATCGCGTGACGCCACGCGATTGTGCGTGGTCGAACAACCCCGCGATCTAATGAGCCTGGAGCAGTCCGCTGTTTTCAAAGGCCATTACCATGTGTTACTCGGACGAATCGCGCCGCTGGATGGGATTGGCCCCGACCAATTGACTGTCGATGCATTGGTCGACCGAGTCCGCACGGGGAATTTTGTCGAAGTTATTATGGCGACAAACCCTACCGTAGAGGGAGACGGGACATCGCTCTACATTTCGAACCTTTTGAGCGAGTTTCCGGTCGAAATTACGCGTTTGGCGCGGGGGATTACCGCAGGAAGTGTCCTCGAATATGCCAATCGTGAAATGATAGCGGATGCACTGACTGGCCGACAAAAACTATAATCCAGGCACGGAATTTGCTTTGCAGCCCCGAAACGGGGGTATGATTCCGTAGATACACACTCGCGACGATTTCTGTTTAGTTGGATTTTGTGATTCCGTTGGCGCGAGAATTTTGCGACGGTGCGCCGCTGTGGTTCAAGCCAAGATGAAATTGGTTTGATCACAAAGTTGCACAAAACCTTTTCGAGACCTTTTCGAGAGATTTACTGCCATGCGTATGCAAATGGGACTTCAAGCCCGGCAGATACAAACGCAAAAGTTAGCTCCGCGGATGATCCAGTCGATGGAGATTCTGCAGTTGCCTACCCTGGCGCTGCAAGAACGCATCGAACAGGAGATGAACGAAAATCCGTTGTTGGAACAACAGGAAATCGACCCCACCGTTCCCGAAGAGGAAATCGAAGCGCCCAGCCAAGACACTCGAAGCGAGAGCGAGAAAGAACTGGTCGTCGATGGTGACAGCGACAACTCCGAAGACTTTGAGCGTCTTCAGAATATGGTTTCTGAACTGCCCAGTACCTTTGACGATTCATTCAAACGGTCGGCCAATCGAGTCCAGCAAGATTCCGACCGTCGCCACGACTTGATGGCCAACGCACAAGCGCGACCCGAATCGTTAAACGATTTTTTGCAGCATCAATTGTCCGAAATGGACATCGATGATCGTGTCGAACATTTCGCCGAGCGAATCATCAGCACGTTGGACGCCCGCGATGGCGGTTACTTAAGAACGCCGCTGGCCGATTTGTTACCTGCGGGACACAGCGAGGAAGACGCCGAACTGGCCGAGCAAGCCTTGGAAATCGTCCAGTCATTGGAGCCGCTTGGTATCGCTGCCAGGACGCTTAGCGAGTGTTTGGTGCGACAACTGAAACCAGACTTTCCGCACTTTGACGAAATGAAAACGCTCGTAACCTCTCACTTGACCGATCTGGCCGAGAATCGATTGCCGCAGATCGCCAAGCAAACGGGATACACGATCGAGCTCATTCAAAAAGTTCGAGCGGAGTTGCATGTGCTCAATCCCAAACCGGGCGCAGCTTTCATGGAGACATACGTTCCCAATGTCACCCCCGACATCATTTTGGAACAAGACGACGAGGGCGAGTACAAAGTCCGCCTGGACGACGACCGAGTCCCCACGTTGTTCATCAGTGAGTACTACCGAAAACGTTTGATGGATCCGTCGTCGACCGCCGAAGAAAAGAATTTCATCAAAGAAAAAATCGAAAACGCCGAGTGGTTGATCGGTTCAATCGAGCAGCGTCGCAGCACTTTGACCCGAGTGTCTCAAGCGATCGTGGAACACCAAAAGAAATTCTTGGACGAAGGCCCCGAGTCAATCGAGCCATTGAAAATGCAGCAGATCGCCGACAAAGTCGGTGTGCATGTCACGACAGTCAGTCGCGCCGTGGACGACAAATGGATCCAAACACCACGAGGCATTTTGCCGTTGAAGCGATTCTTTGTCGGTGGGACCCAAACAGAAGACGGTGAAGATGTCGCTTGGGATACCATCCGCATCAAACTACAAGAATTGATCGACAAAGAAGATAAGAGCGACCCGTTGAGCGACGAAAAGTTGGTCGAGGAGTTGAAGAAGGCTGGTATGACGGTCGCGCGTCGAACGGTGACCAAGTATCGCAAGCGAATGGCGATCCCCAGCAGTCGCCAGCGTCGCGATTGGTCTTTAAAGAAATAGTTTCTCTAACCACTGATGTCGCGCGACGAAGCGCGCGACCAAACCGACGAAACTTCTGTGCGATGCGATCATTCATCACCGTCACCATTTTGCTTTTGTGCGCGCCGTGCTTGTTTGCGGATGTCGCCACACCAATTGTGGCACCGGACCCTGGCCCTGCACCGATCAAAACGCCAGCGATCAATCCAGCAATGTTGGTTGCAGCGATTTTCTTTTCTACAGGGGCTTTGTTGTTCGGGCTTTCGGCTTATGTCCGCGGAAAGATCTCACGCAAAAAATTGATCACCGCTTCGATCGCGCTGATGCTGTTCACGTGGGGTGGGATGATTGTCTGGATGGTGTTTTCGCCTCCCAACGAAGATTATCTGAAATGGCAGGCAGCCCATCGC
>CAZZDZ010000025.1:0-28859 GCA_964652675.1 uncultured Pirellulaceae bacterium | reverse complement strand
GGAAACACGGAAGCTCAGAGGCTTCAAAAAATTCACAATCTGTGCGTGCTGGTATCTCGAACGTATACCACGTGGTCGCCCGCGAACGAGCGATGGACATAAGGCCATCCATTGATGTGCTTCCAGTAGGTGAGTTTTGGAAATAACTGAAACACTCTTGTTTTTGCTGAAGCGGATACTGCTGCCTGCGCAGGTAAATCAGGTTCAGAAGTCTTTTTTGGAGCACGAGTTCGTTTAGCACGTTCGGTAGAAACCCTTTCTGGGATTTCTACCAATCGCTAGCGGGTTTTGGCTTTCTAGCCAAATACTCTAGACCGCACAACAAAGATTTTTATCGAAACCCTTGCGCGCACGCACAGCAAAACTTCAACATCATGTTCATACGTACTCCTAAGCCACGAAGTAATCGCAAGAAGAAGAAGCAGCAGAAACGCAACAGGCTTTTTCAGCAACTGGAAGACCGACAACTGCTGGCGGCTGATGGCAATCCGCTTATTTTGATTCCGGGGATCGGCGGATCGCTCCCGGCAGATACTTCGCCGGAAGGCCTGCAGGCTTGGTACACGACCAGGGGCCAAGCACCTGAAGATCTCGCCCTGGAGACTCACTCCCAGACGTACCAGAGTTTGGTGCAGTCGCTGGAAAACCTCGGTTACGTGCAGGGCGAAGATCTATTCGTTGCCAATTGGGATTGGCGGTTGCCGATTGCACCGACCAATGGTGCCAACGATGGAACCATTTCGATTTCGACCGCTCAGTTGACCAACAGCAACATTCGCACGGGATTGGAATACCTTGGCAATACGCTGCAGGACATTCAAGATGCGAATCCTGGTGAAGATGTCGATATCATCGCGCACGGCGCCGGTGGATTGATCGCTCGCGCGTATTTGCAAAGTTCCGTCTATGCGGACGAACTGCCCGCAGTGAGCGATTTGGTTTTGGTGGGAACTCCTAACGAAGGCCTGGCCGAAACGCTCGCGATCACACAAGACGATTGGTCGGGTGCCGAGGACTTGCAAATCGTCTCGCTCTTGGTCGATCAAGCCTACCAGCAGTTTCTGTCGGGCGAGACGATCACAGGGCCCAACGGCGACATCACCGATACGTCGATTTCCAGAGCGGAGTTTGTCCAGCAGTATGTGGAGTCGTTGCGTCACCTTCTGCCGACTTTCCCGTCGATCGACATCGATGGAGATGGCACCTTGGACGCGATCAACGAGACAAACACGCCTGTCTCGGGACTGTTCAATGACTTGTTGGCTGACCTGAATGCTGGTGCTGATCCGAATGCATTCATCGACAACGCCAATGTGACTTCGGTGATCTTCAGCACAGAAACGCCCACGATTGATCAACTGGCTCAGCAAACCGGGCCCGATACCACTGGTTTCTTCTCCGACGAAATCCGATCGTTCACTGAATATGTGGGATCGCGTCCAACGGAGGACCAGGTTTGGTTCTCCGAAACGGCATCGGATCATGGTGGTGATGGAACGGTGCCAACGTTCTCTTCGATCGATCCGTTTCTTTTCGATTCTCGTATTGGACTGAATTTAGAGCTAACACCGATCACGGGCGCCGGCGCCAACGCAGCGAATGGCTCTGCGCCGGTGACTCACAATGAATTAGTGACCAACCTCGCGTCGCAGCAAACGATTTTGGAAAGCATCGGCGCAACAGGGTTCACCGAAGCGGACATCGAAACAGGCTTGTCGCTCAACAGCGCTCAGACCGGTGCAAGATTATTGCAGTTGGGGATTGTCAATCCAGCGGATGCACTGTCGGACGCAGCGAACCGTTTTAGAACGCTGCTGGATGACGTCGTTGCCAATAGTGTGGTGGGGCGCGAAGTTGTCTTTGTGGGCCAGTCGCTGGCCAGCTTGATTCCGATTGACCAACTTTGGCAAGACAATGTTGTCACGCCGCTTCAGAACACCGCCAATGACACGATCGAAGATATCGCGGCGGAGCTAAATGCGATCAATGGACTGACCGTTACCAACGAGTCTTCCGGTAGCGAAGAAGCGATCAAGATTTCATTCTCGCTGACCGAAACGATCAGCGAATCGTTAGACCTGGGAGCGGACTTTCCCATTACCGGTTCGGCGGACTTTGATTTTGATGCCGATCTAACGTTTGACGTGGTTCTGGGTTACGACACGGCGCTGGGTTTCGATTTTGATGACGCGTTATTTATCCGTGACTTGAATCTGTCCGTTGCCGGCACCGCTGAAATCCCGGACCTGGATTTGGGCATCGACATTGGTGGCTTGTCCGCAGGAATCGAAAACGGATCCTTCGACTTGGAAGCTCGCGTTGATGTGGACCTGAATGCTGGCGACGAAAACGGCACAGTTACGTTTCGTGAAATTGCCGCTGGACTGTCTAACCTGAACTCGTTTGTGAATGTCACGCCGTCGGGAGCGGTTGACTTACAACTGCCGTTGACGTTGACCGAAGAAAGCACCGGGTTTGACTTGGATAACTTCGGCGCGCCGGTGGTTTCGGCTGGCAGCGACAACCTGTTTACCAATGTGCCCGATATTGTTGTCGACATCAGTTTGAGCGATGCGCTGCAGGATCAAATCCTTAGCCTATTGGCGTCGCTTGACGAAGCAGCCGGTTCGATCACGGACACAGAAGCGTTGAATCAGCCGTTGCCAGCGATCGGTCAGAGTTTGAATGAACTGCTGGCATTTGGGGACGAAGGCAGTGGGCTTGGCGATTTAATTCGATTCGAACAAGCCGCGGCGGACTATTTCGCAACGTTCGATCCGATCAGCCAACTGTTTGAAGTGGCAACGTCCGGGACTTTCCCTACCGTGTTGGGTTTGCGAAATGCCATCAGCGGTGCGCTCAGCAACGGGCAGTTTGAAGGTCGCGTCGCTGCGGGCCCGCTTAGCATCACCGGCGGTGTTGATCTTGCCACCAGAGAACTGAAATTTGATGTCGTGCTGGCTGCCGACGTTGATACCAGTGTGGCGTTGGACTTTGAAGCGTTGGGCGAAGAGTGGAATGAAATCGGTTTGGATTTTGATGCCAACGCCCAGATCGATGTGACCACTGCAGTGGACATTGCGTTGGACTTTGGATTAAGCCTGACCGAAACGACCGGTGTCGATCCTTTCTTTAACTTGAACAATTTCCAAGTCAACGCGGCGGTCGATGGGACGGGTAGCGAGATCGGTTTTGCGTTGGGACCGGTCAGCGGCGAACTGACAGCCCAACCACTTACGTTGGCGGCTGGCATTGGAGTGACACTTGATTCGGGCACGGCACCGCTGCGCGATCGGATCAATGTCACGCCGTCTGGATCGTTTGATCTTGGGTTGGATTTCACAACTAACCTATTCGGTTCGACTTTGCCTCGCATTGATATCGCCGACGCAGATTTGTTCGACAGCACTCCGCCGACGTTTGACGTGGACTTTGAGTCGCTGGTGACAAATTTGTCGGCCGAAAACGTGATCGGCGGATTGTTGCAACTTGCCGAGTGGATTGACGACGCGATCTTGGATGGCGAAGTCAGCAGCACGCCGATTCCGCTGTTGAACCAAACAATCGGTGAATTGATCTCCAGTGGTGCACAGTCGCGCGAATTTGCCAGCCACGAGATACTGGCGATCACGGCTCCGGAAATCGATGAAGACGATCCAGAATTCCAGTCGTTTACGGTATCGTTGAACACCGCCGGCAGAGGTGCGTTTGCACTTGGCATCAACCTTAATGATCAGATGCAATTCCGCAGCGAAAGCGGCGAGTTTTTCTCAGCAACCGTCGTGGATATCGATGGCGAAACCGTAACGCTGCAGTACGCTGCGGACCGGACCGACAGGCCTGATCTTGCCGAACCAGCGGTGTCTTTCCTGATCGGTGGCGCGATTGGTGACTCCATCACTGCTGCACTGGCTAGGTTTTCGGATCCAGAAGTTGCGGCGCCAACCATTGGCGAATTCCTAAACGACTTGGCCGGACCACTTGGCATCAATATTGACGATGTCGCTTTTGACAATGCAACCAGAACGCTGACGATCACCCCAGCCTTTTCGCCCGATCCGCTGCAATACGAAGCACGCCTAGACTTTGGCGAAAGCATCCCCGGGTTGGGCTTTGAAGCATCGGGCGACTTCATGATCACGGCCGCACCAACGATTCGGCTGCCGTTGGGCATCAATTTGGATCCCGACGCAACGATTTCCCCCGGCGATCGTGTGTTCGTCATCGACGATACCGAACCGGAAGTATCCGTGGATCTTTCGGCGAACTTGGACGATCCGCGAGCACGAGCGACATTCGGTTTCTTGAGCGCCGTTTTGACTGAAGACGCAGCGGTTACGACCAACGATGGTGTGGTGATCACGACCACGTTGGCATTGGATATCGACGATCCTGGAACGGGCGCTAGCGCGGATGGAAGAGCGACGATCAACGAAATCGTCAACAACTTGCAAGACGCACTTGACCCAACTTTCAGTGGAACGTTCGATATTGATGGGCTGGTCATCACGCCCGAAATCGCCGGAGCAACCATTCCTGGCGAAGTCGAAATTTTCACGTCTGACGATGGAACAACACGCAGCGAGATCGCGTTCGGTAACTTCGCGGAACTTGGTTCGTTGTTTGACAACATCGAGATCAATAATTCGATCGGCGATTTCAGTTCGGTGACTCCCGAAGACGCGGTGACTTTGTTTGTCGAACTCGGGACACGACTGCAGAACATTACCGATTCGCTGAATGTGCCAGAAGGAATTCCGTTTGTTGATGAGGCCATTAGCGAAGTTGTCAACGTTGTCGACATCACGCAAGATTTTGCACGGCAACTGTATTTCAATCCGACGATCATCGCCGAAAATGAAATCTCTGTGACCGACGGTGTGCTGTCGTCCGACGCAACGTTCTCGATCAACATCGAAGCGGGCGAGACGGTGTTTGTTGTGGTTTCGGCTGAAGACACGGTCGACAACACTTCGATTGATGATTTGTTCGACGACATCAACGCAGCGATTGCCGATGCTGGCTTGGCCGATCAAATCATCGCCGAACGACAAGTTCCGCTCGATGCCAGCCTTGTGACCGTAATCAGCGACGTTTCGGACACGGTCGCCAATGCGTTGCCGTCGGCGGTTGCGCCACTGGAAACAGGATTCAGGCGGTTCGAAGTCGAATTCGATTCGGAAATCAACCTATTCGACTTGGGTATCAGAGTCGGCAGCGTGATCGAATACTTGGACATCGCTGGCGAACTGCAACGTGCCACGATCGATCATTTAACGCTCAACACCTTTGCGTTTCGGTTTGACGAAAACGCACAGCCGTTGCCCGACACAACCGACGATCGTTTGATTTCCGTTTACGATCGTGAAAACACCAACAGGCTAACACTGCGGACGACCAACCCGGTCGTCGGCATCTCCTTGAGAGTTGGCACCGTCCAGTTGACTGGCGAAAACCCCTTGCCAACGCAGTTGTCCGAAGACCTTTCGTTGACACTGGACATTGATGGAACGGTGACGACGGTCGAATTGACGGCCAGTGAAACAGAGGGCAACCTGACCCCCGTCGAGATGGTCGAATTGCTGAACGCTCGATTCGCCGAAACCCCCTTTAACGCTCAAACCGATTTGGATGGAGTCATTCAAGCTGTCTTGGTTGGCAACCAACTGCAACTTTTGGCGGTCGACTTTGGCGTCCAGAATATCCAAGTCACCGATGGTCAGCTTCTTGGCTTTAGCGCCGTTCAAAACGTTGATGAAAATTCGGCCAACACCGAATTGGGCCTCGGCGCGGGCCAGCAAGCGGCTGGTGGATTCCGCGCCAACACGATCCAAGATCTCGTCCACCTCCTAAATGGATTGGTTCAACAAGAGTTCGCGGGCCAGCCGTTTGATGCATCGCTGAACTTCGATTCGGTAACCAACTCGGTGACATTCAATGTGGCCTTGGGAACCGAATTCGAACAGTCGATTGGATTGGATTTTGCGGAAGGCCTGGATGTTGGCTTTGCTCAGTTGAACGTGTCTGGCGGAGCAGATGCGACGTTCAGAGCCCAAGCTGGAATTGAATTGGAAGTCGGTTTTGATATCGCGCCACCCGCGTCCAGCACAACCATTACTGGTACAGAATTGCTGAGCAGTTTGGACGGAGGAAACGGTTTGCCGTTGAAAGTCAACGTGATCGGCACCCCTGGTCCAACCAACGGGCAAGTCAGTTCGGATGTGACGCTTGGCATCAATGTTTTTCGGTTTGATGCTGCGGGATCACTGCCGATTTCGGTGACCGTGCCGCAAGACGAATTCGCCGACAACATTTCTCTGGAAGATCTTGCGATCGATCTAACCAACGCGCTGCGAGAAGAGATTGCGGATACGTTGAGCGCCGAACTTCCTATTGAAAATGACATTTCTCCTATCGAAGTTCAAGTGAACGGCGATCACTTGGTCATCGTCGCCAACGATCAATCAATCAATCGACTACAAGTTACATCGGCCACCACGTCTGGAATTGGATTTGCCGGTGGTCTAAGCAGCAACGCCCCGGACTTGCTGTTTTCGCTTCGTGATGGAACGACGTTCGAGGTGAACTTGGATGGATCGAACACCATCAATCAAGTTCGCAGTCGAATCAATGCTGCTGGCACACCGGAAAGGATTCAAGTTTCCTACGTCGATGACCGTATCCAAATTGTCGACTTGACCACGCCAGTGGGCGACAACGAATTTACCATCGCCGCCTACAGCGACGCACTGAGTTTCAGTGGTGCCGGAACGACGTTGGGAATTTTGGGGACAGCACAGGGTTTCCAGGACGATCCAGCGACGGTTGAAAACGAGTTTGTGGATGCGAACACGATCCTGGGGCCATCGTTGTTGCAAGGCAGCGTGATCAACCAGTTCTTTATCAACACAAACAACAGCAGCGTGTTTGCGAATATTGATATCGAGTCGTCCGACATTGATTTGGTCGCATCGCTGGGGCTGTTGGACCTTGGCATCGTGGATGGCACGGCCGCGTTCACGATTGACGCGGGTTTGACGCTGGAAGATTTTGACAATCCAAACACGGTCGCAACCGATGAAAGCACCGATGGCAAGCTTCGTTTCAGCGATTTCAGTGCTGCTGGTTTCAGCGACATCCTGAACCCCACGTTTACCTACGGTGGCAGTGCGAATTTGCCGATCGACAGCACCTTGCTGACTTTTTTGCCGGCCGACACTCCGCCGTTGTCCGTCGATATTTCACTCACCAATTCGCCTGGATCGCTGACTCCGGAATTGGAATTCGGCGTCACCAATTTGGAAGCGACGCTGGAAGGATTCCAGAACTTCTCAGTCGCCGACATTGCTCGTGTCGTTCAGCAAGTCGTGGATCTGTTGCAGAACAGCGACATCGAAGGACTCAATACGCCGATCCCAGTTGTTGGGCAAACACCCAACGAAATTCTGAATGTGGTCGATGGGTTGGCCGCCGCAGTAGACGATCTGCTGGCCGGACCGGATGCCGAAGCACTGCGTGTGCAAATTGCTGAATTTGAAGATCTGCTGGATGGTCTGGGTGGTAACCCGATTCAGAACGAAGAAATCGAACGTTTGATTTTGGAATTGAGAGCGTTCAACGATCAGGATCACCTGTACACAGTCGCGTTTGATCAAGGTGGCACGGCGGCTGTGACAGGGGATCTTTCACAGACGGCGTCGGCCAGCGACGTAAAAGTTGCGTTGGATGAGGCACTGGGTGCTGGTGTGATCGATTCGGTTTCCGGTGATCGCGGTGGGCCGTACCAAATCACTTTTGCGGCTGGGCAAGGGAACGTCGACGAATTGGTCGGCAGCAGTTCAACCGGCCTGACCGTTCGGACTCAAACGTTGACCGACGGCAGTAACGGTGTCGCGGAAGTTCAGGAGCTGACATTCATAACCACTGGCAGGTTGGTTGCTGCTGCGACGGCGCTACGAAGCGCGGTTGCGGCATTGCCCGCTGACACCCAAGGCAGAGCTGAATTGGAGGCGCAAGCCAACGCGCTTTCCGACACGATTGCATCGACCAATAACATCGGCGACATCGTTGGTGATGCGATCAAGGATGCGTTGGAATTGCCCGATGACGCATTTGATTTGACATTCGATTTCGTGGACGCGGATTCAAACGTTGCCGGATTCCAACCGGCTGCTCGTGTATTTTTGGACATCGACAAAGAAGTTACCGAAACGGTTGGATTCGATTTTGATTTGCCCGACCTGGGCCCCGTTACGGTGAACTCGGGTGCGGATATCGATTTTACGGTCGGTGGACACTTGGATCTGGATTTCGGATTCCGTTTTGACAATTTCACACCGTACTTGCTCAATACAACATCGTTTGATTTGAACGCATCGATCGATTCAGACGTGAGTGTTTCGGCTGGGATTGCCGGTATCACGGCAGATCTGACCGGTAATTTGGAATTGCGCGAGGCCAGGGTCCGAACAGCGCCCATTGGCGCGACAACACTTCAAATCGCCGGCAATCCGATCGACGATTTGATCATTGTGTTTGATGAAACGCGCGTGCTGGAACTGGACACCGACTATACCTACGACACTGACACCAGAATCATCACGTTCACATCAGCGCTGACCAGCCCGGTCGAAGCGCACTATGGGTTAGCATCCGATACGGATGGTGCTGGGATCGATATTGGCATCAATCCATCGCTGACGCCGTCGGACAACAACACGATCGGTGGCATACCATTTTCGCAATTGTTTGATTCGGCGACGCCGTTTAGCAACAACTTTGAATTTGGCTCCCAAGGCGTTGCAATTGCATCGCTGGATGCCAACGTTGCGGGACTGGACATCAACAATGCGATTACGGTTATTGCCAGTTTGGACAGGCCTTTGTCGCCACAGATTTCGTTTGAAGGAATTTCCAATCATCTTGCTGGTTTAACAGACCTGAGCAGCCTGAGTTTGTCGCAAATCATTTCCGGTACGCGAGCTGTGTTGGACACAGTGGAAACCGGTTTGAGATCGGATTTATTGCAACAATTGCCGCTGATTGGTGAGAACATCAATTTGGATCAAAGTTTCGTCGGCAAACTGCGTTCGGCGATCGATGACTTGGAATTTTTGATCAACAACAGCGACAGCGCGATTGATGCGTTGGTTGGCGAAGTCCAGCAAGTCATCTTCAGCTCGCTGGGCCCCAACGGCGTTAACATCTTGTCGCTCGATCCGCTGCACGACAACGACCCCAACGTGAGCGACGAATTCGAAATCGCCGACTTCCGCGATGTCGACATTTTCCTTACCGATCCGCTCACCACGCCGTCCAACGAATTGGAACTGGGCATCAATCTTTCGATTGAAGGTCGCGATTCGATCGACGCCGATTTTGACCTGGGTGTCGACGCATTGGCGTTTGAGTTCGAAACGAGCGGCGGCGTGGAATTGTCGTTTGATTACGCATTCGATCTTGGATTCGGAATCAGTTTGCAAGAAGGATTCTTTTTCCAACTCAATGAAGACGTGACGTACGACGCCAATGGTTTCTTGGCCAGCGGTGTGCCCGAGATATCGCTGAATGCCGAAGTCAATTTGAGACCGGATACGTCACTTGCCGGTAGGTTGTTCTTTTTGGAACTGTCCGCGACGAGTAACCCAATCGAAGACTACAACCGCGATGGAGTTCTAACGACGACTCCGTTGAACGAAGCCGTTGATGGTCGTGACTACAACCGCGATGGCGACCAAAACGACATTTTGATCGAATCAGACCTCAATGGTGATGGTCGTTTGAGCCAGGGGACCGGACTTTCGGGCGAGATTTTTATCGACATCACCAACCCGGACAACAGCGATGACAACCGCCTGACGTTCGGTGAATTGCGATCGACGCCGGCAAGCGAACTTTTCAACGCGGGCATTCAGACGACGGCCTACGCGGACTTAGCTCTGGCAGCCAATACAACGGTTGCGGGCTTGCCCGACATCAGCGCCGACTTGACGCTGGAATGGGGGATCGGATTCAACACCATCAATGGTTTGGTTGGCGGGGGATTGCCAGCGATAAGCTTGCACGACGTCACGTTGGATGTTGGTAGTTTTCTTACTAGTGTGATCACACCGGTATTGGAATCGTTCGACACTTTCCTTGGCCCCCTGGAACCGTTGATCGATTTCTTGGCCGAACCGGTGCCGGGCTTGAATGACTTGTCCAGTTTTGTTGGCGGTCCAGAGATCACGTTCCTAACGCTCGGAATCCTTGGGGCAACACGAACGCCGCAAAGCATCCAGTTGGCTCAACAGGCCCAGCGAGTTGTCGGGTTGCTGCAGACCGCGTTTGATTTGGCCGATACGATTCGCGATCTTTCGCGCGATGGCGATGGCATCGAAATCAATTTTGGAACGTTCCATCTATCAGGGCCACTCGCGGACAATCCTAACGTCGATTTGACCGTAGAAGACACCCAGATTCCTGTGCCTTCGCAACCTGCGATCGATCCGGCTCAAGAAATTGGTAATTCAACGAATCCAAATGCGCCGCAAACAAGATCGTTGCTCAATCGACTCACCGGAGTGGCCAACAGCGCGGGCCAAGGTGGCTTGGGGATCAATATTCCATTGTTCAGTGATCCGTCAAACATCTTCAGGTTGTTTACCGGCGAAGCGGTCGACATCATCGAATGGGATATTCCGCGATTCGATTTATCGGTTCCGTTCAGCGCCCAATTTGGCCCGATTCCGTTCCCACCAAGTCCCTTGTTCGCCACTTTCAATGTGGAACTGAACGCGTTTGCTGATTTTTCGATTGGTTTCAACACGCGTGGACTTGCCACGACAGGCAACTTTCTCGATGGCTTCTTTTTCGGTGACTTGGAAGACGTCTCCACCGGGGCTGATATCGACGAATTTGGGATTGGTTTGGAAGCATCGTTGGGTGCCGCGGTCGATGTCTTTGCTGCCGAAGTTGGTATTCGCGGAGGAATTCGCGCCGACCTTGCGTTCAACTGGAATGACTTGGACGGCGACGGCCGGATCTATCTGGATGAACTTGCCGATTTGTTCTTGCTGCAGCCGACCCCCGCGCCGGCGCTGGAAGTCCCAGGGCTTTGCGCGTTCGACGCACACGGATCATTCAGTGCGTTTGTGGAAGGCTACTACGAAATTATCTTGCTTGGCGGCGGCTCGATCGACCTGATCAACGAAGAACTCTTTAGCTTCGATCACTCGTGCAACGCACCAGGCTTGGCAGATTTGTCCAGCGATGGAACGCTGACGTTGTTTGCCGGCGAAAATGCCGAAGACCGCAGCGTGATCTACGGAACCGACAGAAACGAATCTTTTGAGATCGATCAATTCACCGATGAGAGAGGCCAGACGGTCACCCAAGTTGCTTTCAACTACATCAATCGAGATTTGGAGCCCGACGTCACGATTCGTACTTACACAGGCGTGAATCAAATTTACTTTGACGGCGGCACAGGTGATGACTCGCTGGTGTTGACGGAAAACGTCACCACACCGGTACGATTCTTTGGCGGAACGGGCAACGATATCTTTGTCGGTGGCAGTGGCGACGATTTGGCGACCGGCGGTGACGGTAACGACAGCTTGACCGGCAACGCTGGCAACGATGCTTTCTCTGGTGGGCTTGGCAATGACATCTTAGATGGTGGTGATGGCAGCGATCGCTATGTGTTTGGGAACGCTTGGGGACAAGACAGCGTGACCGAAAGCACCACGTCCACTGGTGATGTGTTTGATTTTTCCGGCGTCACGGAATCGTTGGATGTGACCAATGGCAGCATCGTCGTCAGCGGTAGCAATTCGGTCACAGCCGAAAACGGTGGCTCAGTAGTTGGCATCGATCGATTTATTGCCGGTAGCGGCAACGATACTTTGACGACCAATCAAGTAATCGGTAACAGCGACACCAATGTTTGGAATATTACCGGGCGCGGAAACGGCACCATCAATTCGTTTGTCTTCGAAGGGTTCGAGAATCTAATCGGTGGCGAGCAAAACGATGTGTTCCGACTGAGTGCGGGCGGAAGCATTTCTGGCAACATCGACGGCATGGGTGGCAGTAACTCGCTGGACTACAGCGGCTTTGCAGGCGACATCAGTTTGAATCGCCAGTCACGTACAGCAAACGGTATCGCTCAATTCAATAACATTGACGTTGCCATTGGCAACGGCGGAACCGGGCTTTTGGTTGGCCGCGACATTGATGCTGTGTGGTCGATCGATCAAACAGACCAAGGCACCATCACGGACGCCGATGGAGAATTCGCATTCCAAAACTTTGGCAACATCTCTGGCGGTACGGCGAATGACCGTTTTGTCATTGCGTCCACGGGCAATTTGACGGGGCGATTGATTGGTTCGACAACGCCAGAAAGCGGTGATGCAGACGAATTGGACTTGAGTGCACTGACCAGTTCGGTGACGGCGAACATTGATGAGTTGAATTCTGGCTCGGTTCAATTTGGTGCCACGACGTTGGAGTTTACGGACATTGAAAGTGTGGCGACCAGTAGTGTGAATGACACGATCGTGTTTTCGCCATCCGGTTCGCTTAGTGGAACTTTGGATGGCGCCGGCGGTCAGCGTGACCACTTGGATCTAAGTTCGTTAACGGCGGGCGTGACGATTGACTTGGCGACCGGCGTTGGCAGCATCGCTAGTTTTGCAGGTATCGAAGACATCACCGGTGGCAGCGGCGATGATGATTTGACCGGAAACGATTCGGACAATCGATTGTTTGGCAGGGGCGGTGCCGACACGATTGACGGCGGCCAAGGTAACAATGTGCTGATCGGCGATTCGGCAACCGTGGTCACTTCCGACAACGCGATCAGTTCGATTCGTACAAGTAGCGAATTTCAATCGGCTGACACGATCGTCGCCGGTGATGGCAACAACTTGGTTTTGCCTGGCAGTGGTGATGACCAAGTCACCTTGGGTAATGGCGAGAACTTTGTTGCCGGTGACCAGGTGTTGGTAACGTTGTCCGGCGCGCAAGTCGTGTCGATACAAAGTATCCAACCAGCCGATGGCGGTGACGATCAAATCACGGTCGGAACGGGACGAAACTTTGTGATTGCTGGTAACGGTGCCGATCAGATTACGGCTCTTGGCCTGGCAAGTGGACCAGACACCACGCCAAGCTACATCATTGGCGACCGTGGTTCGATCGAACTGCTGAACGGTGTACCTGTTCGGCTGGAAAGTCGGTTTTCTGCTCGCAGTGGTGCCGACACGATCACGACATCCAACGCGGATGACGTTGTGATCGGGGGCGGTCAAACTGACATCATCGATGTTGATTCGGGTGACAATTTCTTGTTGGCCGATGACGGGACGATCAACTTTACGACTGGCAGAGCAACCAGCGCGACTGTCTTTGCAGCGGTCACCGATGGTAATGAAGACATCACGACCGGCAACGGCAATGACATCATCTATACCGGCAACGGAGACAATGTCGTCTTTGCCGGTGCGGGTGACGACCAAATTTTTGGTGGTAGCGGGATCGACAATCTGCGAGGCGCCGCTGGCAACGACTGGATCGTCGGGATGTTGGGCGACGACTTACTCGACGGCGGTTCGGATAACGATGTTTTGTTTGGTGGTTTTGCGGTTGGCACGCGAAGCGATTTTGAATTTGGCACTAGCGATTTTACGTTGCCGCCAAACTTTGCCGAAACTGAACTGTTGCATCCGACCGGCTACATACCGCCAGAGATCACGCCAGCGATTGTCGCGGGATTGTCCATTGATGGCGAGACTGATGATGGCAGGGACATCATCGTCGGCGGCAGTGGCGATGACGTCCTGTTTGGCGGGTCCGATGTCGATGAATTGGATGGACAATCAGGGTCGGACTATCTGGATGGCGGGGCTGGAAATGATTCCGATTTGTCAGGCGGTTCGGGCGACGATGTTGTCCGTGGTGGTGCTGGCGACGACGTTGTTCATGGCGATAGCGGCATCGACCAAGTCTACGGCGACAGCGGTGACGACCAAATTTTTGGCGATGCTGGAAACGGTCAAGATCAAGTTGGGCAGCGGTTGTTTGGTGGCAGTGGACGTGACAACCTGTTCGCGTTTGCACCGGCGATCAACAGCATAGGTGCTTTCAATGCTCAAACGGACCGTATTGGTGACCAACTATTTGGCGAAGGCGGCGGGGATTTCTTGCACGGCAATGCGCGCCAAGAATTGTTGGTCGGCGGTGGTGGCAACGACTTCATTCATGGTGATGAATTCGTTGGCAATACTTATCTAACACATGCTCAGGCTGGTATTGGTACCGAGTCAGATGTGGATGGTGCCAATGATTCGATCTTTGGCGGCAGCGGCGAAGACCAACTGTTCGGTGGTGGTGGCGACGACACGATCTTTGGTGGTAGTGGAACCGACTATATCGAAGGCCAAGACGGCAGCGATGTTCAATACGGTGGTGCAGGAATCGACTTATTCATCTTGCCAACCGCACTTGGTGCTGATGAGCGCTTTGATTCGGGAACGGACACCATCGATGGCCACTTTGGAAATGAAGCCGAAGGGGACGTGCCGGATGATTTTGCGACGGACGTACTTTCGATTCTTGGAACGGGGGCAAACGATGAAATTTTGATCGGCGAAAACAACGGACAGGCCGCGGTCTTTTACAACGGCACTCTTATTCCCGTCACAGCCCTTGATTCCGATGGAAATTTGCTTGTAGAGCAGTTCCGAATTGCAGGCTTGGGCGGCAACGACAGAATCGGTTTCTTTAGTAACGAAGCGGAAAACGTTGCGCTTCTTCTCCCATCGGGCAGCGGACTTTCGCCACTCGATTTTTCTTCGATTGCGTCGACTCGCGATTTCATCGGTGTCTTTGACGGCAACAGCGGCAATGATTTCTTGTACGGTTCAAGTGGCCGCGACAGACTCGATGGCGGTAGCGGCTCCGATTTGGTGTGGGGATTCGCAGGGGATGACCGCCTTTGGGGTGACACGGGTAATGGATCCACGTCTGACTCCGATCAGCTTTTTGCGGGACAGGGTAACGATGATTTGATCGGTGGACTGGGTGAAAACTCACTTTTTGCCTGGTCGACCGCTCCTTTTGGCGACGATTTTGGAGTCTTCGTTGATGAAAATGGCACGCTATTCTTCGACGACGGAGACGCGGATGGCGATGGCGTTCTGGACGTTGACGCAGGACTGCCCGTCGAAGATCAACGCGGGCCGCGTCCACAGGAATCAACCGGATTAAACCGGATACTTGGCAGTCAACAGAATGACGCTCTTTATGGCGGCACCGTCTTGGATTTTCTCTACGGCAACGGTGGCGATGATGAATTGTTCCGCTCCGATGGCAGCACGCTTGAGTCACTTGGGGACGGATTAACCGACCAGGCCGACAACGATGAATTTAGAGAGTACGTACGCGAGTCTGATCAAATTTGGTACATCGGTGGCAGTAACGCGGCGGACCAAATCGATGTTAACTATGTCACCGAACCCGGGCTTCTGACTGATCATCACTTGGTCACCCGGTTAACTGAAAACAACGGCAACTTCAGCTTCTCTGCCCAGGTTCGTTTGGATTTCGACGCGACCGATGCCGATGGCAATGCGATCTGGAGTACTGACGGGCTGCAATTCACTCTGGATCAGTTGCTTGGCGATCCCGCTGTCGCGGCGCGCGAAGCGGCATTGAGTGGCATTGCGGCTGAGTCGACCGCTTCGGTCGCGGCAGACGCCGAACTGTTAGCCGAAATTGTGCCTCCCGAAGGTGAATTTTTGGCCATCTTGATCGACGCATTGGGCGGGAATGATGAAGTCAACGTCGGTCCGACTGTGCAAACATCTGTGTGGGTTGACGCTGGTGCAGGTGACGACATTGTCAGAATCGCAAACGGCAACGCCATCTTTATTGACCAAGCCGAATCGTCACTTAGTGACACCGGACTTCGCGGTCGCAACGACATTCCTTCGCAGGCGTTCACGCTCTTTACTGCTGACGACAGTGGCAACAACATCACCTTTGATGATCGCGAATTCGAAAGCGGCCTCGCGACCTTTGAAGGGCTAACCATTGACAGTCCCACCGACGTCGATTGGTTCCGGTTCAACCTGGCCGATGCGCCAACCGTCAACAGCGCGATCCAACTGGCAAGCGGTTCACCGATTGATGAACTAAGAATTGAAATTTTCAATGTGGATGATGTCGATCCGTTAACAGGTGAATTACTCAACCCAGCAGTCGCCACCAGCAGCGTCAACGCCGTAGGAGATGGGTCGTCGATCGACGACTTGACCAGCTTGTCGGCACAGACCGAATACCTTTTGAGAGTCACCAGTCCCAACATTGTTCCAACGATTTATGATTTGCGTTTCAACTTGGACGGCCTGACCGATGCGGCCATCGAAGCGTTGGATTCGCCAGTCGCGGTCAACCTATCGCTGCGAACCGATCAGGACAGGCGTGACGTGATCCTTGGTGGTAGTGGAGACGATATTCTGCAAGGTGGAGCGGGCGAAGATTGGATATTTGGTCAAGCTGGCAACGATGTTCTAACGGGCGGCTACGACCGGCAGGCCAGCGATTTGTTGATTGGTGGTGAGGGTGACGACACGTTCCAAATCATCCCTGATTTTCTGCCGTTACTTGGCAACGTCCCCGGCACGCAGTTCAACCCGGCTACGCAAACGAGTATCACGACACAAAGTGATCAACTACTTGGCGGCGACGGCAACGACCGCGTCTTGTATTTGGGCGGTGACACGGACCGACGTGGATTCGATGTTCCCGACTACGCCACGCTGCGATACAACACCGGATTGCAGCGCTACGAATTTGCCAGTTTGGTGTGGGATATCGGCGCGCAAGAATTCCAAACCGATGACAACGGCGATTTCATTCAGCAGCATCTGTTCTATCAAACCCGCGACATTGAAAACACTCAAATCGTGTTGGGTGCCGGCGACGACGTGTTCCATGGCGGCCCCGAATTCAACTTCCCCGTTCCAGGCACTGGAGACGAATTTGGAATCGATTTAGGCGATTTCCAGCAAGGTGCTAGCGAAGCCGCATTAACCATTGACGGTGGGCCAGGCAACGACTTCTTGTTCGGCACCGTACTGGACGACACGATCGTCGGCGGGCCAGGCGACGACTTCATCGTCGGCAACGCGGGCAACGACGATTTGTCTGGCGGCGGTGGAAATGATGAAATCTACGGCAACATCCGTATCGCAGGGGATCCAACAGCAACCACGCCGGCGTCGTTTACTCCTCCAGCCGGATTCCCCGATGTCGCCCAATCCGAAGCCTTCTTGTTCGACTTGGCGGCTCCATTTGAATCATTGATTATCCAGGAACGCAGCGGCGTCGTGCTTCACGATCCTGGTTTGGACGTCGGCACTGACACGCCATTTGACTATGCGAACAACGTATTTGGTTTGACAACAACTGCAGGGCCGCTGCAACAATTGTTAAGCATCGGCGACTTCAACGGAGATCGCTTTGAAGACTTCATCGTTTCGGGTGTGGACACGAGCTATCTGCTATTTGGACCTTTGGAATTGGATTCGCTGGAATCGGTTTCTGACAACGCCCAAATCATTATCGACCATTCAGCCCTTGGCGTCCCGGGCAATCGTTTCGGTGATGTCGATGGTGATGGCCTTGGTGATCTGGTTTTCTTAAAGGACGAAGGCGCGACCCAAGAAGCCACCGTGATTTTCGGCAATGAAACCGGCACGGTCGTAGGTGGGCAAGCTGTCCAATGGCCACGCGAGTGGGATCAATCGTTTGCGGATACCTTTCTGACAACCGATGGCGAAGGCCGCAATGCGAGTACGATTAGCATTCCGAACGAAACAGACTTTGGGCAATTCCAAGTCGCTCTGTTGGATTTCAATGGAGATGCCAAATCTGATGTGCTGATCACGACGGACTCCACAATCGGAGTTCCCGCGACACCGGGGCTATTTGATTCTGGTTCGATTGGTGATTCGTTCCGGTTTGGTTTGATCTTTTCTGGTCAAGCAATCAGCAACACGGTTGTGCCCTTGGGCGCTGCCGACGCGATGACTGAACTGTTGACGACCAGCCCGTTCGAACACCTTGAATCTGGTGTCGCGGGAGATGTTAATGGTGATGGTCTGGACGATGTGCTACTTGGCAATCGATCGATTACACCTACTGGATCGTCTTTTGGAACAGCACCGCCGATCATTTTTGGGACGAATGGTTTATCGCAGAGAGTTGTTAACAATGACGCCAGTTCGCTTAGCGAGCGAATCTTTGCGCTGGGTGATGTCAATCAAGATGGCAACGATGATTTTGCAATCGGAAATGCGTCAGGATTAGAGATCCGAATTGATACTACGACCGCTTACATTGCCGGATCGGATCTAGTCGTTTCGGCGACTGGCGACTTTAACAACGATGGAGAGATCGATATCGCGGTCACTGGCCGCGAGATCGCCTCGATCCCACTGGGCCGATTGTTTGACGGGAACAGTTCTAGTGCAGGAGATGAGGCGCTTTTCCGAAGCATTCTGGACGCACGACCATCGGGGCAAACCGCCGAAGGGCCTGACTCTCCGTTTGCCGACCTTGCTGTTGACCAGTTGATATCCAACGGGTCATCTCTGGTCGACTTGGACTTGGCTGGCCAAATTCAATTTGATTTGGCCAATGTGGGATGGGTTGGAACCAGCACTCAAACGGGAGACCCCATTTCGGACAGGCAGTTTCAAGGTGGCATTTTTGACAACCGAGATGCGATCAATACGATAGGAGCCTCTTCTTCATCGGAAACGATTTCCGAGGAAGGCATCGCAATCCGTGCGGACAGCCTGATCACGTTCGATCTGGATGAACTCCGTGCAGCAGGAGATTTGGATGGCGAAGCATTCCGCTTTGTTGCCGATCGAGCCGGTTTGAACCTCCAAGACGAATTCGACGGAAGTGTTCGCACGATCGCGATCGTGTCCGATGCAAACAACGACGTCATTGCCGGGTTCGTCGATGGGGAACTGGTGTCCACGGTCAATACCGGCGGAACTTGGACATTCAATGGAACGTTGCCTGATCCACCGGTGTTCGGGTTCGCAAACTATGACGTTGCGATTCCGGCGAATGCCAGATACCTCACTTTGGTTGTTACCAGTGATGGTGATGTATCCGCCAACGACCGCGGCGTCTTTTCTGGCGCACGTTTGGAGATCGAATCTGAACTTGGCCGCGAGGCTCCCGTACAGACATACGTCTTCAACTCATTCGAAGGAGCGTTTCCTGCTTTCGGTGATCTAGGCGCGGGCGTACTGCGATTGAACGAAGCGGATGCTGTGCTTCCAGCGGGCGGTTTTGAACAACAAGTTGGTGTTCTTGATTTTGAGGAGTTTTCGCAGATACCATCTCTTTCGGGTTCCGCCATTGACGGACTCTCTGAATTGTCTGTTTCCTTCTGGTTTGAGCTCGGAAATCTGACTTCCGAAGACCAATTTTTACTGGTCGCACGCGACGAGTCGGCCGGTCTTGAATCTACTGATGCCGGCATTGATCTTGCGATCAGACTTGTTGGCACTCAAATTGACATTGGATTCAGTGACACGATCAATGGAGGTCTCGGATTCGCTGGATTCAGTCCCGTAGAGATCGGTGAAGGTCAACTGCAGCATCTGGCGCTGACAATCACTCCTGGCGAATCTCCAAGGTTGTTTATCGATGGGGTCCCCGCGACGCAGATCACAGGCTTTACCCAAGTGGCTGGCTCGCAAGGCATCGCGGCTTCTACGATCGAACTGGGTGATTCAGAGTTTTTTGGGGGCAGCTTCCCTCAGTTTGAAGGATTGTTTGGTGATCTTTCGATTTGGGATCGCGCCTTGTCAGAGGATGAAATCATCCGCGTTCGCGACTTTGGTGTCGAAGGAAATGAAGCTGGATTGTCAGCGTACTATCAAGTGAATCAGTCAACTGGCGATGCGCTGGTCGATGTTACCGGCAATCACGCTAGTGGAGCAGCCGGGATTCCCTCATCGGCTCGCAGAAATTTCTACCAGCCCAACTCTGCTCAGAACTTCACTGCGTTTCTTGACGCAAACGCAGACGGGATTTCTGACATCATCCTCGCTCCATCCGATTTACACCTGGTCTATGGGACTGCGGAACCGAGAGCTTTGTCCACTCAGGTGACGACGCTCGAGAACTTTTCCGTCGCGGGCAGTGGATCATTTGTGGCATCACGTGGCGTTGACCGATTGATCGAATTTGACAATGCCGGAACTCCGTTTGTTCTGTCTGGGGACCCACTAGTCCAGTTTTCAGATCCAGACGATGCCGCTAACGATGGCTTGGATATCAACAATGTGTCGCTGACACAAATCAATCAAACGGACATTCTGGTTCAAATTGATCTGTTCGGACCACCGCCAATCACAAGTATTGATTCATTCTCGATCTATCAAATCGGGATTGATTTCGACAATACATTGGGAGACTTCTCGGATGAGGGGTCACGCGACTTTGAAAATTTCCATGCCTTATTCGGGCTTGGTGGTCAAATCATTGATTTAGTTAGCGGTAGCCCCGTTAGCATCGACGGCAATACGATTTCGTTCATTACCGAACTACCTGCGACGGAGATCAGCAACTTTTCTATTCTCGTCGCGACCGCCACAAATTCGAGCGATGTGGCGGTGGATGAAATCGCCAGACAGAGTGTCACACTTCCATCTTTGGAAGATCGGGCCACGAATACGGAACAACTCTTCGAGTTCACCTTGCTAGGTGACGCAGAAGCCGACAGTTTTGTACGTGTAAATGGTGCGTCCAATGTTCGATTGGACCTGTTAAATCAAGAAGGCGGAGTTCTGCGCGAAGACCTTCAAGCGATTAGCCTACGCGGATTGACAGCGGATACTTATCTGATTCGCGCCTACAACATTACAGATGATTCATCCGAATTCACTCTCGAGTTCAATGCGCCTGTGCGAGGGTCCACACTTAGCTCGTCCCGTTTGCCTGACAATGACGTCATTCGTGGCGGGGAAGGGAACGACATTCTGGTTGGCAATGATGGAATTGACATTCTGCTGGGCGATAGCGGACTGGATCAATTCACCGGAGAGCCAATCGAGGTTCACGATATCCAAGCGAACGAAACGCGAAACAGTGTGGATTCCGATCAGACCAGTTTTGGAAATAACCCGATCGATCCGAATCCTGTGATCGGTGACTTTGGAGCGGTCGCTGAGTTCTCCGTTTCTAGGTTCCAAGATGATTTTCAGTCAGGAAACTTCAATTCTTGGACACTCAGCACCGGAGAAATCGCTCTGGATGTTGCTACTGTTGGCAACACCGCCGCCAGGCTCAATGGCGACTCTGATGTGCTGGAGGCTGCGGTCGACCTGTCAGCGGGTGACTTGGCACAGTTGAGCTATCGTTTTCTACGTACCGGCACAGGTGACTCACCTGAATTCGGCAACGATTTGATTGTTGTTTATTCGGTTGACAACTTTGCGACAACCGTCGAAATCGATCGGCAGTTTGGTGACGGCGCGGACATGACGGACTTCGTTGAACGTCAGGTATTGATTCCTAGAGACGCGTTGAGTTCCAATTTCCAAATTCGGTTCTTTGTCACAGGCGATGCACCGGAGTTCGATGATTGGTTCATCGACGACGTAGTGATTCAGACAGTCGACCCTGGTGCTTTGGGGCTTCGCAGCGCGGTTAGCGAAGCGCTAGGACGGCCAGTGACATTCAACGCAACGGTGCCAATTTTCCACGGACCTCTGCGTGCATCCGATTTTGCTTCCATCGTCACGTTGGACGCATCGGACCGAGACATCACCAACATTCAGCTTGCTGAAAACCTGGTGAATGCGCTTTCACTGGATTTTTCAAGTAACGATCTTCAAAACGATGATTTGTCGGCACTGTCAAACTTGAATCTGACGGACTTGAACCTGTCCAACAATGCCGACATTAGTTCCATCAGCAACTTATCAGGGTTGAATCTGAGATCGCTTGAACTGGCAGGCACTTCTGTGACACTTGATGCCAGCACCATCGCTCAACTTGAAAGTTACGACTTGGAGAACTTGACGGTCCCATCACCGCAGGTGTTTCCTGACCTGAATTTTGGCGGCGATCAAGCAAGTCTCTTAAATGACCAGAATGTGACCGCTACCGAAGGACAGCAGGTGCAACTCGCTGGCTTTGAAAGATTTGTTTTTGATGGAGTTGATGACCATGCTTTGATTGGGCCTTCATCGACACTTGGAAATCTAACCGACAATTTCTCCGTCGCAGCATGGATCAGGCCGGAAAGCCTGAGCGGTGTTCAGCGAATCATCAGTGGGGGTGGTTGGGGATTGGGGCTAATCGAATCAAGTTTGCTTTTCACTACCTTTGGAGTCAGAGATTATCAGATCACTGCTGGAATCCCGACCAACGAGTGGACACATGTTGCTGTCAGCATTCAGAATTCGGACGTTACGTTCTATGTCAACGGAGTTGATATTGGAACGGTGACGCACAATGTTCCTGGGAACCCAAGCAATAGTGATTTTCTCATCGGTGGCCATCCAACCTTCGACCAATTTTTCAACGGGTCCATCGCTTCGGTGGGCGTCTGGGACGCGTCACTTAGCGCCGAAGAAATCAACCGAATTCAAACGGGGCAATTCGGGCATCCCGATTTGCTTAGCTTCTGGGAATTGGACCCCACTGAATCAACGGTGACAGCATTTGACGCTGGAACGACCTTCTTGGACGCGCCTATCAACGGCGCGGTCGCACAATTCGCAGATTGGACCGTTGAACTTGATGGATCCGTGATTGCATCCGGCAGTGGCGCCATTGACTTTGTGGCCCCTGCCAGCGGAGTGGCGACAGCGACGTTGGACGGTTTTGAATTCCCGATCTTGATTGGAAACATTGCTCCGGAGATCTCGACTCCGCTGCCGACGTTATCTGGAATCACCGAAGGCCAAACGATTTCGCTTGGAACACCAACAGTGACCGGAACGTCGGTTGACTTGCCGATTTTGGTCGGTGATGGCGCGACAAATTCTACCAACGCGATCGTCAGGATTGATGAAGCGAGCGTGAACGATGCCAATGGCTTGGTTTCGCAAGTCACGATCACGGATCCAAGCGGAAATGAAACAGACTTAATCAACCGATCACTGCGTCTGACCGGCTTCAACTTCTTTCAAGCAGAGCTCTCGATTGCACAGGATGAAGGAATCGGTGATCTTACATTTGAAACCTGGGTCAGACCAGAAGCCGGCGGCAACGGATTTGTGTGGACCTTGGATAATGGAATCGCCCTGCAACATGACGGCTCAAACTGGATTATCTCCAACGGCACTACTAGCCACGTTACATCCGAAAGCGTGTCCCTGGACCAATGGCAACACGTTGCGTTGACACTGCATCCAACAGACGGCATCACACTTTTCGTCAACGGGGTCGCTGCGGCTGACGGCACAACCACTCTTTCTCCGACGTTCAATGATTTCGACAACATTACGATTGGCAACAACGGGCTATTGTTGCTCTTTAGTGGGCTTCCTTTCAATCAAATTCAAGTCGACGAATTCAAAGTTTGGAATCGAGCACTTCGCAGCGACGAAATTCCAGCGCTTCTGGACGGGGGCGTCGACACATCAAATCTGGTCAACCACTGGTCATTTAATTCCACGACCGGATCTGAAATCGATGGCATTCGAGCCATCTTTACGCGTGATCTGGGTGTCGGTGGTAATGACGGGACGATTCTCGACTTCGGAGCACCTGCGTTTGAAGGTCTATCAACGGATGTTCCCTTCCAAAATTCTGCTGTCGCGACCCAAAACGGTACCTACACGCTTAGTGTCACCACCGAAGACCCCAGCGGTGCAACCGACACTGCCACGACTACTTTCAATGTCGCAAATGTCGCTCCAACGATCAGCAGTTTGAACCGCTTCAGCCAAGGCGGCTTGGCGATTGGAAATGAAGTTCGATTTGATGCCAACAGTGTTACCGATCCTGGCTCGGCCGATCAATTGACCTACTTGTGGGCGGTCACGACGACCAACGGTCAAGACATACAAACTTCCAGCGATCCTGAATTTCGATTCACGCCGCTGAACTCCGGCGAGTACACCGTCACGTTGACGGTGACAGACGATGACGCGTCCACGAGTCTGTCGGACACGTTTGTTATTGAGCCAAACATTGCGATCATTCCTTCGTTTGACGTGGACGACGTCGATCAACGACCGAGCGTCGGACAATTTGTGACTTTCTTTGCTGATGAAATCAGTCCACCGAATCTGCCAGGCGACTTGTTGGGAACCAACCTGACCATCGAGCGGACGTACGCCTGGTTCTTGAACAACGCCAACAGCAGCGGACTCACGATCAGCACCGAAAAGGACTTGAATTTTGTTCCGACCTCCGCTGGCTTCCATGACCTTATCCTGTTCGTGACCGATTCGTTCTTTGAGAACGGAGTTCTGGTTCGGAACGCTACCGAGACTGCATTTGTTAGCTTTGACGTGAATCAGCCGGAGCCGTTGACAATTATTGGGCCAACCGTGATCCAAGAAGGCGACACGGTTACCTATTCCATTGCTAACTTGGAACCCGCTGCACAAGGAGCCACGCGAACGATCCAGTGGGATGTTGTCGGTGGCGCTTCTGTCATCTTGCCCGATGTGCTGCCGGTCGTTGACCCAACGACGTTTACGATCAGGCCTTCGGATGAAGTCGACTTCGAGATCAGTTTGACTATCACTGATACGTTTACGGATATCAGCACGCTGAACGGCACGCCGCACAACACGACGGCCAGCCGATTCGAATTGGTTAACGTTTCTGCGGTCAACGCGGCGCCGAATGTCGTGGTTGCCAACATAGCCGGTAGAGAGAACGAACCGATTACGCTAACCGCCTTGGTGACCGACCGCGGCATCACCGATCAGCACAGTGCCGTGATCAACTGGGGCGATGGAACGAGCGACACCAATGTGACGGTAGTCAACGGGGTTGCGTCGGCAGTCCACACTTATGTGCAAGACGGCGAGTATGTCGCGACGGTCTCGGTGAGCGACGGCGATGGCGGTTTGACGGTGATCGAAACCACAGTCGTGATCGAGAACCAAGCCCCCAACGCAGTCGACAATGTGGCGGCAATCACCGAGAACGCCACACAGGTTTTCTTTCCGAATGATCTAACGTTCAACGATAGCGACCCAGGGCCGCTGGACGAAATCAGCATCTTTAGTGTGGACGATTTTTCGACTTTGGGCGCAGCGGTAACACTTGTTGGCCAAAACGTCACCTACGACCCACGATTCGTGCTGGACAATTTGGCCGAATCGGTTGTCGTAACCGATACGTTCACTTATGTATTGACCGATGACTTTGGCGATCAAGCCACCGCAACGGTTACCATCACGGTGACCGGAGTGAATGATGCACCGGTCGCGACATCGGAAAGGTTTTTTGCAGATGAAACCAACGTTTCCGTCGACGGGAATCTGCTTGCCAACGACTCGGACGTGGATGACGGAGCCGTTCTTTCGCTGCTGAATCCAGGCACGGGCACGGGTGACTTTGGTTCGCTGACGACGACTGCCAATGGCACGTTCACCTACACGGTCGATTCAACCAACGCGACCATTGCTGCTTTGGCAGCTAACGAAATCGTTCATGACATCTTTGACTACACCGTTACCGATGGTGACCTGAACACAACGACTCAGATCACGATCTCCATCACCGGTCGCAACGATGCACCTGAAGCAGTCGGCGATAGCGAAACGATCGATTTGGATGTTCAAGCGATCTTGAATGGACTGGCTCTGGAGAATGATTCAGACGTCGACAATGGCGACACGATCGCCGTGACCGCGGTCAACGGAGATGAAAGCTTGGTCGAAACGGATATCACTTTGCCATCCGGCGCGGTGCTGTTTATCAACGCGCTTGGTGAATACGACTACAACCCCAACGGCGCGTTCGACCACTTGGCCGATGGTGCGACCGCCCAAGACAGCTTTACCTACACGATCACCGACAGCGATGGCCTGACCAGCACCGAAACGGTCACGATCACCGTCGTGGGTAAAAACGAGGCGCCCATTGGATTGACATTGTCCGACAACTCTGTTTCACGCTTGGCCGTGTCTGGTTCGGTTGTTGGGTTACTGCAAAGTATCGACGTCGACAACGTCGACGGCGCCGGCGACGAAGACAACGAAGATCCCAATACGATCACGCTGACTGACAACGCTGGTGGAATATTCCAGTTGGTCGGTGACGAACTACAGGTCAGTGACGAATCGGGATTGGTCGTAGGCGAAACGTATTTCATTGAACTTACGACGTCTGACGCGGTGGAAACCATAAATCAAGTGTTTGAAATCTCGGTTCCCGGTACTCCGCAGCCCGTGACATTCGTCGTCACGCAAACAGACGATGAATCGGATGCGGCAGATGTTGATTTGGATACGTTTGATCCAAACGACCTGTCGCTTCGCGAAGCGATTCGATTAGCCAACATCAGTTCTGACTTTAATGTCATCGCGTTTGATATCGCTGGTAGCGGAACGCACGTGATCGACCTGAATTCTCAGTTGCCATTGCTGACCCAGCCTGTTTCGATTGATGGCCGGACCGAACCGGATTATGTCGGTTCGCCTGTGATTCAAATCAATGCGGCGAACACGATTGCCGATGGGTTGCGGATCCGTTCATCCGGCAGCACGGTTGCCGGACTTTCGATCACCGGTTTTACAAACGATGGTATTGAACTGGTGGAGTTCGCCGGCGCTGGCGAGCACACGATCATTGGCAACTACCTTGGAATCGATCCCGATGGCAATGCCGTGCCAAATCGGTTTGGCATCAAACTTCGTTCTGATAACAATGTCTTTGACGGCAACGTTGTCAGCGGCAACACGGCGTCGGGCGTTTTCGTCCAAGGAACAAACAACACAATCCTTAACAACTTGATTGGAACCGATCCAAGTGGTCAAACCGCTATTGGAAACGGATCGGGGCTAAACATCCGTACCGCGCAGCACTTGGCCATAGACAATTTGGTTTCGGGTAACAACCAGCAAGGAATCAATCTTGGGCCCGACGCCAGCAACGTCACCGTCCAAGGCAACAGCGTTGGCACGAACTTGCAAGGCAATACGTCGGTTCCAAACACTAGTGCTGGCATTTTTGTTCAGTCGTCAAACAACCTGATTGGCGGCAATGCGTTTGAGTCTTTGGGGAATGTCATTTCAGGCAATACACGCCATGGATTGATCATCAACGGGGACGCTGCAGATTCTAACGAAGTCTTTGGCAACATCATTGGATTGGATGTGACTGGCACGTTTGCAGTGCCGAACACTTCGTTCGGGATTAATCTTGTCAACGGAGACAACAATCAGATCGGTGGTCCGGGCATCGGACAAGCCAACGTTATCTCGGGCAATGAACGTACTGGTGTAACGATCGATCGAGACGCCGTTGGCAACATCGTTCAAAACAATCGAATCGGAACCGACATCACCGGCAACGCTGCGATTCCCAATCTTGCTACAGGAATCTTGGTCTCTAACGGCCCGACCGAAACTCTTATTCAGAACAACCAAATCGCCGGAAATGTCGCGAGTGGGGTCGCGTTGACTGGAATTGGAACGGAGAACAACTCAATCCTTGGCAACTTAATCGGTACGTCCAGTGACGGCTCGGTCGCCATTGGCAACGGCCCGTTCGGGATTTTGGTCAGTGCAGCCAACAATACCATTGGCGGAGGCAACGTGGTGGCCGGGTCCACGCGAGGCGTGGTGTTAAGCGGAGCCGAAGCGACAGGTAACCTTGTGACTGGCAACCGAATTGGAATTGGCAATGCCGACGAAGATCTGGGGATGCCCACGGGAATACAAATTGCCGCTGATGCCGCCGACAATGTTCTGACGCTTAATACGATCGCAAACAACGACACGGGTATTCGAACGATCGGCAGTGCTGGCAACGGAACGCGGATTTCGCAGAACTCGATTTTCAACAACGGTGTTATCGGAATCGACTTGGCGGGCCTTGGCCCTACCAGCAATGACATCAACGATGCTGACGAAGGAACGAACCGAGGGATGAACTTCCCGGAGATCTCGTCCGCTATATTGGGAGGTGCAGGGTTGGATGTGACGTTTGAAGTTCCAACGGCAACCGCCAACGCGTCTTTCCCACTGACGATCGAGTTCTTTATCTCCGACGGTGCTTCGCAAGGAAGGACATTCTTGGAGAGTGTCGTCTACAACGCGCCTGGAGTAGTATCGACCAGCCTAGCAGTGACAGTCACTTCGCAAGACCTATTGACCGCCACCGCGACAGACGCCGACGGAAACACATCTGAATTTTCACCAAGCGTCCAGATCTTCGACGGAGCTGGCACTTCAGGAGCATTCGCCCAGAGTGTTGGCCTAAGCTCACCATTAGATGTGAGCGCTGACGGTCAAATCACGGCTTTGGACGCGTTGGCCGTAATCAACCTGCTCAATAACCCAGCAGCTTCCGAAGGTGTTTCATCGACACCGCTGCAAGGCGACGTCAATGGCGACGAGCAAGTTTCCGCGTTGGACGCACTGCAAATTATCAATTGGTTGAATCGCTCGACTAGACCGGAGGAGTTCAGAATCGACTTAAACTTCTTGGGATTCGATGACGAACCAGAAGTGACTCCAGCAGATTTTGACGAAGCGATCGGGGAATTGTTCTAGTCGACCGGTGAAAATCCACACGTGCTAACGTTACCGCTTCGGGTCTGGTACCTTCACTAGCGACCAACCAAGATCCTCCTGCGAACGCTA
>CAZZDZ010000024.1:27638-29420 GCA_964652675.1 uncultured Pirellulaceae bacterium | reverse complement strand
AACGAATCATTTTTAAACCAAAAGTTCGTTGATGACCCGACCGTGAACATCAGTCAATCTGAAATCGCGACCGGAGTATCGATACGTCAGTTGTTTGTGATCAAAGCCCATCTGGTTCAAGATTGTCGCGTGAAGATCATGGATTGTGACCTTGTTCTCGACGACTTTCATGGCAAATTCGTCAGTCGCTCCGTAGGTCATACCACCGCGAAATCCGCCTCCTGCCAACCAGATCGTGTATCCATCGACGTGGTGATCTCGTCCAACTTTGGTCTTGTCTTTCACGTTTTGGACCGTTGGCGTTCGTCCCATTTCACCGCCCCAAATGACAAGCGTGTCGTTTAGCATGCCGCGTTGTTGCAAATCAGTTAGCAATGCTGCAATTGGCTGATCGGATTCGTTGGTCAGTCGTTTTATATTACGGACGATCGAACCGTGATTATCCCAAGGCTGTCCGGCGCCGTGGTAACACTGGATGTAGCGTACGCCGCGTTCGGCCAATCGACGGGCGATCAGAAGGTTGCGACCTTGAACGGTGTCGCCATACATTTCCCGAGTGTGTGCGGTTTCTTGGGCCAAATCGAATGCGTCGGTTCCGGCTGACTGCATTCGAAATGCCAATTCCATCGAATGAATGCGACTTTCCAAACGTTGGTCGCCTGGACGCAACGTTGCGTGACGACGATTCATGAATTGTGTCAATGCAACCTGTGCCCTTTGGCTGCCACCTCGCATATCGTTTCGCGTCAAATTTGGCACTAGTTCGCTTCCCGATGTCTCGGTGTCGATGTGTGTGCCTTGATAAACACCCGGCATGAACGCGCTGGTCCAGTTTCGCGTTTGTGCGGTCGGCAACCCACGCGGACACAGAACGACAAAGCCAGGCAATTCGTCACTCTCGTTGCCCAATCCGTACAACAACCAAGTTCCCAGGCTGGGACGCGGTAACGTCGAATTCCCGCAGTTGGTAAGCAACAGCCCAGGTGTGTGGTTTGCGACTTCGCCTTGCATCGAACGGACGACACAGAGTTTGTCTACATGCTTCGCGACGCGAGGAAAAAGTTCGCTGACGGGCAATCCACTTTCACCGTGATTGGCGAATTGAAAAGGGCTCCCGAAAATCTCGCCAACGCGTTTGCGCTGGACTTTTTGCAATTGTGCTTTGAACGAATCAGGCAACTGTTCACCGTCCAACCGATTCAGTTCCGGTTTAGGATCAAACGTGTCCATCTGCGACGGACCACCGTTCATGAATAGGTGGATAATCCGCTTTGCTTTGGGAGCAAAGTGCGGTGCTTTTTCCGCAAGTGGAGATGCATCAGTACCGGGTGTCGCTGCGCTCACGCTGCGATTCTGCCCAAGCATGCCAGCGAGTGCCAGCGATCCCAGAGAAGTCGACTGAAGTAATTCGCGTCGTGAGTATCTCATCGCTTAGTCCACATACTGGAATTCGTTGCTCATCAACAATGATTGGGCGACCATGGGCCACGGATCCATATCGAACCGTTCCACAGGTTTAGCCTTTTCGCGAAAATTAGTTTGGTATTTGACGAATTTCATCACACGTGCCGATTCATTCTCGACGGCTTTTCGCTGATAAATTTTCGCAAACAAATAATCAATTCGTTCTTGGTCACTCTTCAACGATTCGAAAGCAGGTGACTTTGCTAAGTGGTGTGCCTGACCCGAAACGAAAGATGAATTCATCAAGAATAGAGATTGCGGGGCAACGATGCTTTCGGTGCGTTTTGCGTGACTCTGCATCGGCGTCGGAAAATCAAA
>CAZZDZ010000024.1:23184-27538 GCA_964652675.1 uncultured Pirellulaceae bacterium | reverse complement strand
GCGATTTTTTCGATCAGCTCCAATCGGCCGCTCGATTCCTTGGAAAACTCTGATTGCTGCGGATCCAAGATTTTAAGAAAACGCGGTGGCGCTGTTTCGCCTGGAGATTGTGCGTCGCCGCGAACGTGAACGAACGACGGCGGTTTACTTTTCGCTTCCATCACGATCATCGATCGTGCCGGCGCGCCAGGATGGAATAACAACAATTCTGCCAATTCCGTTTCGCGTATTTTTAAAGAGACTGGCCTGTTGTTATTTTTTGCTTTCTTGCCGGCGCTGTCCGCGATCTTTTTGTCGATTGCGGCGCGTTTCTTTTCGTAATCAGCGCGGTGGACATCAGCAGGTTGGTAGTTTGCCAAGATTGGCTGTTGTTTTTCGTCCAAAGGGTTGGGTCGGACGATTGAATTGAAGATGCCACGCAATGAATAGTAGTCGACCGTCGGTACCGGTTCGAATTTGTGATCGTGGCATCGAGCACAAGCGACGGTGACGCCCATCAAACCGCGAGTGGTTAAATCGATCCAGTCATCGAGTGCTTCTCCGGACGCTTGTCTTGCATGGGGCGCGACACCCAAAAAACCCAACGCGGCGAGCTCCGGATCGTCTTTGCCGTAGCCAATCAAATCTGCCGCGAACTGTTCTTTCAAAAACTGGTCGTACGCTTTGTCATTGTTGAAAGCGTCGATCACATAATCGCGGTAGCTGAACGCGAACGGAAAATAGTGTGGTGTTTTGGTATCCGGTCGGTAGGCGCTGTCCGTATCCGCATAGCGAACAACGTCCAACCACATTCGTGCGATGTGCTGACCAAACTCGGGGCTGTCTAGCAATCTTTGCACGGTTTGATCAATCGTAGCGTTGCGGTCCACTGCGATGGCTTTTGCAAACTGGTCTGATTCGGTTTGGGTCGGCGGCAAACCAGTTAAATCGTATCTCAACCTGCGAATCAACTCGCGATCCTTGGCGCGGCTGGTCGGTTTGATTCCGTTGGTTGCCAGTTTGTCAAAAACGAACTGGTCGATTGGAGACCGGTTCCACAAAGGACTTTCTACGGTGGGTGCGCTGACTGAACGAACAGGTTGAAACGCCCAGTGATGCTTAGCTTGCTGGAAGATATACGGTTGGTCGCCAAGTCGCGAAAATTCGGTATCGCCCATATCCTCGGCCGGCCCCGGAGCGCCACGTGCGACCCAAGATTCCAGCAACGCGATGGAGGTGGCATCCAACTGCTTGTCCGGCGGCATCTGCAAGTCATCGTCTTGATATCGAATTGCCGTGATCAACAGGGAAGCATCCAGTTCGCCAGGGACAACCGCAGCATTCGTGACGCCACCGTTGATCCAACCGCTTTGTCGGTCTAGCAGTAATCCGCCCTGTTGCTCCTTGGCCTGTTCGCTATGACATTCGTAGCAATGTTGAACAAGTATGGGGCGAATTTTACTCTCAAAAAACGTGGCACCCTTGGCATCTACGCCCTGCTTGGGTTCCGCCCGCGCAGCGTTCATTGCAAATGGGGTTGCAACGAAAGAGACAAAAAGCAGTGTGAGGAGTTTTTGCATTCGATGGGGCGGGGCTTGGAGGGACCCCTATTGTAGCTGAACGAGGCCAGCGGAGCGAATGCTGAATCTAGGGATCTAACCTTGTGGAATCACTTTTTTACTGGCCAATGCTTCGCGATCTTTTCCCGCAAAAAATCTGCACTGCGTTGCAATTGATCGATTCCATCGACTCCGTCTTCGATACTAATCCAGCTATCGAACCCCTTGCTTTTCAGTTCACGGAATATCGCGTCGTAGTCGTTGAGCCCTTTGCCAATCTCGCCGTGGCTGAGTCGCTTGGCGTAACCCACCGAACCGCCTTCTTCGTTTCGCAAATTTTCAATGGTTCCTTCCAGCAGGTAGCGATCACTTGCGTGCATCGTCACAACACGATGCGAAACTCGTTTAAGAAGTTCGATCGGATCGTCGCCGGCTAAAAACGCATTGCTGGGGTCATAGTTGACACCAAAGTTTGGGTGATCAATCGCGCCAACCAAATCACAAAATACTTCCATTGCTTGAGCAAACTCGGGGTATTCCCAGAAATCGTCTTTGTAGTGGTTCTCCAATATCAATGTGATGTTTCGCTGTTGGGCATACGGCAAACAATCATTGATGCTGTCTGCCGCCAATTTGATGCCTTCGTCGATCGATAACTCTGGCCGACGTTGCCCACTGAGCACGCGACAATAGTTTCCTCCCAATGCGTGCGTCATCTCGATCCAACGCTTTTGCTTTGCGATTTGGGCGGCGCGAAATTCGGCATCAGGATGTGTAAAATCTGGCGAGCAACAGAGCATTGGGATTGTCATCCCCAGGTCTTCGACTTGGCTGCGAAACGTACTCCAGTTCGACGGATCGGACAGTTCGATAAACCCCGCGTAGAACTCCAAACCATCGACGTTTAAAGTGGTCGCGAGCTGAAACCACTCGGCCAGTTTCATCGTTCCGTCTTTGCAGAGCGCTTGCATGTAGGCTTTGGGAAACGCTGCGAGTTTTGGCATGAATTGGGCTGCTATTAACTGGTTTGCAAATTAACTGGGTTTCAAAATCGACTTGACCACTTCGCCTTGATGCATCTTCTCGAACGCGGTGTGCCATTGGTCCAACGGCCAGACGCCGCCAATGATTGGTTTCACATCCAGTTGGCCACTGGTCAATAAAGCGAGCACTCGTTCCCAAATTGGCCAGTTGTGACTGAAACTTCCTTGCAGTGTGACGTTCTTCTGGACCAGAGGATCTAGATTGAATCCCAGCGGTTGCGGCCCCCAACCGACTTTGCTGATCCAGCCTGCTGGACGGACCAAGTCGATCGCGATTTTGAGTGTCGTGCTGGCACCAGCTGCGTCAATAACCCCGTCGCAGCCCAAGGCGTCTCGCTGCATCGCCCACTCGGTCGCGTCACCCACAATCCCATCGCACTGATAATGTTCTTGAGCGATGTTTAGTCGGTTCCGATCGCTTTCCAAACCCACCAACGCGACTTCGGCGCCGCAAAGACGTGCCATCGCAGCACAAAGGATGCCGATTGTTCCTGGGCCGATCACGATCACGCGGTCACCTGGTTCGATACGTGCATTTCGTACGACCGCGTTGAATGCCACGCAACATGGTTCGGTCAGACAAGCATTTTCAAACGGCAAGGCGTCGGGGACGGCGTGCAAAATACGCGCGGGAACCCGAACGTATTTTGTCATCGCACCATCAACTCCGTAGCCGAATCCTTTACGAGTCGGATCCAAGTTGTACAAACCGCGACGCGTCATTGGATTTTGATGATCGATCACCGCAGCGGTTTCACTGACAACACGGTCGCCTTCTTTCCATCGATCAACTGCTTTGCCAACCTGGACAATGTGCCCACCAAATTCATGGCCCAGTACGACAGGATAGTTCACGGGCCAAGAATGATCGGCCGTCCATTGATGCAAATCGCTACCACAGACGCCCACATTCGCGACTTCTAGCAATACATCTTCGGCGCCAATCGAAGGCTTTTCGATTTCGCGGATCTCCACGCTTCCGTTTTCGGGCGCAAAATTGACGACGGCAGCTGATTTCATACTTGTATCTTAAACGTGGATGGATCGCGAAAAGATGCTGTGAACTAAATCAAACGAACCCTATTGAACGTCTTGTTTGTGTACCGCTTCGCAGATCATTCGCAGCGAGCCTTCTAGATCTCCGTCAGCGGTTTTGAAAGCGTCCGCGTCGATCGTCAGCGGAGCGCCCAGAACCACCAATGGGGCTCCGTGTCTTGGGCACTCGATGGCTTGTTCTAGCGAAAGTCCACCGACAGCTTGTACGGGGATTTTGACGGCGTCAACGACTTGGCGAAGTTGATCCATCGGGCTGGGCATCCGATTTCCGCGCGCGGCAATACCACGGCGCTCGTCATAGCCAATGTGGTGAATCACATAATCACACCCAAGGTCTTGGAGCCACTTTGCCCCGTCTACCATGTCGTCACAGACCATATTGTCGCCCATCACTTGGCAACCAAAGTCGGCCCCCGCCTTGACGACACAGCGAATCGTTTCTTCGTGAGCGCGAGCCATCACAACGACATGCGTCGCACCGGCCTTGGCCATCATTTCGGCTTCCAAGTAACCGCCATCCATCGTTTTCAGGTCTGCGACGATCGGCGTATCGGGAAACTCAGATCGTAGAGCCCGGACACCATGCAATCCTTCGGCCAAGATCAAAGGCGTGCCTGCTTCCAACCAATCCACTCCTGCTCTCATGGCAAGATGCGCGGTCTCAATTGCTTCGTCGATACTGGTTAAATCCAGTGAGATCTGAACGATAGGACGCAT
>CAZZDZ010000024.1:5512-23084 GCA_964652675.1 uncultured Pirellulaceae bacterium | reverse complement strand
TCAAAAACCAGCCGACAAAACTCGCGTACCGATTCAGTACGGCCCGTCGCGAGCACAAAGTCGTCTGCCACATCATGTTGCATAATACGCCACATGCCTTCGACATAATCTTTGGCGTATCCCCAGTCGCGTTTTGCGTCCAAGTTACCCAAATACAGTTTGTCTTGCAGGCCAACTTTGATTCGACCTGCCGCGCGTGTGATTTTTCGTGTTACAAACGTTTCGCCACGTCGCTCGGATTCGTGGTTAAACAGAATTCCGTTACACGCAAACAATTCGTATCCGCGACGATAGTTGACGGTTTGGTGAAACGCGTAAGCTTTGGCGCACGCATACGGCGATTGTGGATTGAACGGCGTCGTTTCTTTTTGTGGAGTCTCCAGGACGTCACCAAACATTTCGCTACTGCTGGCTTGGTAAATACGCACTGGTTTTTCTCGGTTGAGCAACCGGGCTGCTTCCAGAACATTCAATGCTCCAACGCCAACCGTCTGGAGAGTGTAAACCGGCTGGTCATACGAAACGCGAACGTGACTCTGAGCACCCAAGTTGTAGATCTCGTCTGGTTGGACATCCAACACAAGGTTTGTGAGTGCTTGGCCATCCGTCAAATCGCCGTAGTGCAACCTGAGCTGCGATTCATCATGAATGTCACGATAGATGTGGTCGATTCGTTCGGTTGAAAATGTGCTGCTGCGGCGCACGAGCCCGTGGACCGCGTAGCCTTTGTCGAGCAAAAGTTCTGTGAGGTAGCTGCCGTCTTGGCCAGTGATACCGGTGATCAATGCAGACTTGGACATGTTGTTTCCGTGGTCAGTTTCTTGGCTACGAGTTTAGTTGTCAGTTTAGTTTTCAGCAGAGCTAATGGATGTGCGCAGGTTGCCCGCTGCTTTGGACGCTTGGAATGAATCGTAGGTCGCGCGCAAGCCGCGGTCCAAGTCCCATTTGTGTTGCCATCCCGATTGTTTTAACCGTCCGACATTGGAGCATTTTATCGGGGTTCCATCGGGGCGTTCTGGATCGGTCAAGATTTCTCCCTGATAGCCAATCACGTTTGCGATTTTTTGAGCGAGTTCCAAAATGGTCAAATCAACTCCGGTGCCAACATTGACCCAATCAGGAGGATCGTCCAGTTTGATCAAGTGAATCAACGCGTCCGCTAAATCATCGACATATAAAAATTCACGACGCGGCGTGCCGGTTCCCCAGATGGTGACCGTCGGCGCTTCAGCAAGCTTGGCATCATGAAACCGCGCGATCAGAGCCGGCAAAACATGACTGTGTTGCGGATGGTAGTTGTCGCCTGGGCCATACAAATTTGTCGGCATCGCGCTGTGGAACATGACTCCGTGTTGGCGGCGATAAAACTGACACAATTTTAAGCCCGCAATTTTTGCCAACGCGTAAGCTTCGTTGGTCGTTTCCAGCGGTCCAGTCAACAACGATGTCTCGCAAATCGGCTGTGGGCAGTCGCGTGGATAAATGCAAGTGCTGCCCAAAAACAAAAACCGCTTCACTCCCGCGCGGTAGGCAGCATCGATTGCTCCCACCGACATCATCACATTGTCGGAAAGGAACTCTACCGGGTAGCTAGCATTCGCGCCGATGCCGCCCACTTTTGCTGCTGCGAAGATGACCGTGTCTGGCTTGCGCGATTGAAAAAAGTCATTGGTAGCATTGGGGTCACACAGGTCGACTTCATTTCTTGTCGCAGTGATGACTTCGACCGACGTTTCTTGCTCTAGCCGACGACAAACGGCGGAGCCGACCATCCCATGGTGGCCGGCGACATAAACAGTTCCGTCAAGTGATTTCATGCGGAAATCGTAGACTATTCGGGCCACGAAGTCTGCGCGACCTAGTGAACCCAGCGTGCTATTCTCTGCACGGAAAGCTGCAAAAACAGTTGTTAAACACACGCGAGCTCGATGAAGACGCTCACGCATGGTCTTTCAGTGTGATGTTACCGAAACGGTTTCGGAGTCTACCGAAAACCTACTGGATGCGCGCCCACTAAGTCGCCGATTCAATGTCTTGTGCGCTGTCTTTATGCCTTTCCACGACACGCGCCGTTCCATTTTCGGTTCATTGAGAGAGCAAAGCGGATGCGCAAGGAAGTCAAGCGTTCCCTAATATTCTGGCCCGCGTTTGTTTCGGCCACCATTATTTTGATGTCATTGTTGACTGCAACAAACAACATCTACATGGCGACCATTTCCAGCCACGTCTGGAGTGCCTGGGTTCGATTCCGCGGCGCAGACCAGTTGGATCCGCGTTTGGCTGAAACCGAAACATGGCGACCACCGATGACTGTTGATTTGCCCAGTGACATCTCGCCGACTGTTGAATATATCGCAAACACAAATGCAAACACTGCACCCAAACCGGAGCTGGCCGAGCGCAGAGAACGTGGTTCGCGAGCGATGCGCGTTCCCGATCGAATCGTTGATGTGTTTGGAACTCAGGACGTAGCGACGCATCACACTGCCGAGCATCAATATGCCGGAAAAGTGCTACAGCCCCAACGCATTCACAGCGCTGACGTCAATGCAATGTCGTTCAACTTGCTCAACGGTGACCTATTGGCGGCCGAAAGGATCGCGAGCAAATCGGAAATCGCTGCGGATCGTGCCATCGGGCAGAACACGCTTCAAGTTCCAGCCAATTTCATGGCCGAGAAAACAGCAAGTACGCACTACCCTGTTTTGACTCAGTTAACTGCCGCCGCCCCACCTGAACCCGAAAAGGGTGGAACGGTTGACTTAAACAATCAGTGGATCGATTCGCAGTTCTATGAACAGCCCGCCGTCGAAGTCGTGTTGCCGGTGATTGAATCGCCCAGCATTCTGGATTCGCAGGTTGCTACCGAGGCGATACCGCAGCCCACAAACGAGGGGCCATCGGTCTTGCCGCAGTCGATTGCAAACCTTGCCAAAGTCATTGCTAGGCAAGAAGAACCTGCTGTCGTGCAGATCAAAGTACAGCCGCAGAAGGACAAGACCGAAAAGGCGACCGAAAGTTCGGTCCGCCGCAAAGTACACGCCGGTCCTGCGGCGTGGCCAATCACCGAACAGTTAGATGGTCAGTTGGTTGAACTTGCCGTGGCCCCGAATCACTCAGACAACTCTCAGTACGTTTCTTCAAAAACGCACAATCAGAAGGCAATTGATTGGAGCCGCCGTGTTGCCAGCGAACTTAAGAACCTGCAGTCGCTTCCGCGGCTTGGAGATTCGCGTGCGGCCCAATCGCTTAACAACCTTGCTGGTCAGTTGGACCAGGGTTACCGAGCCGCTGAACAGCTATCGGACCGTCAGCTTCAAATCGATTGGCTGGTCGCCTGTCATGCACTCAACCGCCGTTTGGCCGTTTGGCAGCCTGTCTATCAAATCGTTAACGGAAACGGAAATACATACGTTTCGGACAGTCAGCAGAAAGTCAATCCAACTGACCTGCAGATCGCCATCAGCCAGATTCGATCTGATCTAACAGAAACGGGCGACCCTGAAGGATGGGGCCGCTATCTGTTACTAGATGAGATTGAAACGGTAGCGCTTGGCGATCCCATCGACAAACGTACGCTGCTGGCACAACGATTTTTGTCTCGGTTGCGATGGCATGGATTGCCGGAGCCGAGCAGAGCATGGTTGCAACGAGAATCGATTCAATCATTGAGTGCACTGATTCAGCCGTGGGCGCGGAATGCCGTTGACTACGCTTCCCTGCTCAGTCAGATCGAGCGTCACGAATCGGATGCGATCGACTTGGCCACAATAGATATTGCTGGCGCCGCGCAAACACTTCGCTTTGCCGAGCACCCCAAGGCTGTCGAAATTGCGGACGCCATCAACGCCTACTATCGAAACGCCAACATTCGCGTCGCGATCAGCGAAAAAATGATAACTCGAATGATCCCGGAGGTTAAACCGCAAACCGTTCCCGTGCGAACAAACATCTTGGGAAGTCGCGTCGGGGGCCAAAGCAACATTCAAACCCGCTTGAATCTGGATCTACAAGAATCCAAGGACCGATGGTCACTGCTGATTCGGACCGACGGCAACGTGAACACTCAAAGTGTTGGCCGGACCGACTTGACGTCGATCGCGACCCGCCGTGATTCCAGCTTTGCAGCGGCGACACCGCTTCAGATCACGCCGATGGGAGCCCAAATAGGTCAGTCGACGATCGACGTTCGTGGTGCGACAAGACTTCGTGGAGTCAATACCCGGTATGACGGTTGGCCTCTTTTTGGGACGCTCGTTCGCAGCGTGGTTGAATCTCGCTACCAAGAGTCGTCAGGACTGACAGCGCGAATCGCAAACCGGCGGCTAAAAACTCAACTTGGCTCCGAGATCGACGAGCGGCTGAACGCGAAAGTCACCAAAGCATCTCAAATGATGACCAAAACGGTGATGGGACCTTTGAGCGGTCTAAGGTTGGATCCGCAAGTTATTGACATGAAGACAACTCAGGATCGCTTAATCGCACGCTACCGTTTGGCGGGTGAATGGCAAATCGGCGCTTCGACACCGCGGCCCCGAGCACCAAGCGATAGCTTGATCAGCCTGCAAATAAACCAGTCTGCGCTGAACAATATCCTGGAACGACTTGCTCCACTGGATAGCCCAACGACAATCGACACCACCATTCAGAACACGCGGAGTTTGTTTGGTTTTCCGGAAACGCAGTTGCCATCTGATATCCCGCGCGACATTTCCATTCAGTTTGCCAAGACTCGTCCGATTACGTTCGAGATCGAAGACGACAAGGTGTGGGTCACCATGCGAATCGTTGAACTTGGTCGTGCCAAAGGGGCCAAGCTGAAACGGTTCATCGTCCGCGCGGCTTACGTGCCAAAGATCGATGGTCTAAACGCATCACTTGTGCGCGACGGTCACCTAAGTATCAGCGGACCTGGCATGTCGATGCGACAGCGTTTTCCAATCCGCGCGATCTTTAACAAAGTCCTCGCCACCAGTCGCAGTATTCCTTTGACGACGCCGAAATTGGCCGAAAGTCCCGCGTTACAAAACGCCGTCATCTCTCAGTTGGAACTACGCGATGGTTGGTTGGCCCTGGCGATTTCGGATCAGCAAACTCATCGCGTCGCAACTCAGCCTGAGCCGGAGCCAGCAACGCGTTAGACGTGGATGACTCTGTCCAGCAATGGCTGACACCACAGGCTAACTTCTGGCGACATTTTTGTAGTTGGCTACCTGTGGTGAATTATCAGTTTGTAAACGGCCACTTCCTACTGAATCAAGTTCCGCTGCAGCCTGCGCTCTTCCGAAATCCGGTTGTCGCTGAATTTAATGTGCGACCGAATCTATCGGCGCAACCGCTACAGTCTTCTTGATCGACGAGTTTTCGCCCAGCAGAAAACTTTATCTGTAATCTCACTTTCGCGGGCGAGTCTGAAAAGCCGTTACCAGAGATGATAGCAAGCTGTACAGGCATGCATGGCTGTGCACCTAATTAGCACGGCGCGGTTGGTTTTTCGCGTCTGCGTTGGTGGAATGACTGGGGTTATTGTCAATGGCGACCGGAAAACATAGATCTGGGAAACACGTATCTGGAAAACACAGATCAATGCGTCGTAGACCTCGGCTGTGGGAACAGTTGGAGGAACGCTGTCTGTTTGATGCCGCTGGAAACTGTGATCCAGCGGAACTGATCGACTCTCTTGATGAATCGTTGTCTCCTGCGCAGTCGGTTGCAGCGGAATCACAATCCGAAACGACTTCCAGCGAAGCGGCCAATGACGAGTCCTCTGCGACTTCGCTGATCTTTATCGACACGGCGGTTGAAGATTTTGATTCGCTGCTGAGCCAAATCGAAATTGATGCGGACACCGAAGTTATCTTTTTGAGTCCCGTTCGTGATGGGCTGGAGCAAATTACCGACGAACTGCGTGGTCGTAGTGGCATTGATGCCGTACACATCATTTCACACGGCGGCAGCGGCGAACTGAAACTTGGTAACACGATCGTTCGCACCGAAGATTTGCAGACGCGTTATGCCGACGATCTGCGTGCGATCGCCGATTCACTGACCAGTGACGCAGACTTTTTGTTTTACGGTTGCCGACTTGGCGAAGGAAACGAAGGGCGTCAGTTTGTTGAAACGTTGGCCGACCTGACGGGCGCGGACGTTGCCGCATCAGATGACTTGACCGGAAACGCACTCCAGGGTGGTGACTGGTCACTGGAAGTCCGCCTTGGTGAGATCAATGCATCTTTGTTGTCTGCCGAAAATTGGTCTGGCGTGCTGGCGGTCGAAGCAACTGATTTGATTGTGTCCGTTGAAGACGCCGAGAATTCCGGTGCGGGGACCGTTTCGCTGACCAACAACGGCGCACCGCTATCCGTCACAACAACGGGGACGCCGCTGCGCGTCGCACAAATGCTGGAGACGATCTGGCAATTCAGCGAGACGGCTGATGTTGGCGAATCAACGTATGTTTTTGATATCACCGGTCTGACAGGGATTAACGGTAGCATCGCGTCTGACTTTGGTTTGATCATTTCCGACCAAGCTGACCTTTCAGGACCGAACACCACCACGCTTGTGGCCAGCGGATACGACGATACCAACAACCTGATTTATTTTCGTGGTGTCGATCTAGACAACGCGGATTACTTTGGCCTGGCGACCGAAGTGGTGGCGGACAATTTCAGTGTTTTTCCAACCGCAAGCGGACTGGAAGACACATCGATCGACCTGGGACTGACGCTGAATGATTCTTTGATCAACGGCGGTACGCTTCGTGACATCATCGATACTGCCGCTGGGTTTCGTTCGAGCACATCGGGAACGACGTCAACCGATTTCTTCATTCCTGCTGGGACGACAGCGATCAAAATCGTGGGCTTTTCGACTCGAGATATTGGGAACACAAACAACGTCGCAACGAACGACGACTATCAAACGTTGAATGCGAGTATTGATTTGATTTCGGAAACGTCCAACGGTTACATCGCTCACATCGTCGATCAAGGGCCTAATCGTAGTGATCAATTTGGCTGGTCCGACGCACCGCTTGGCACAGCGATCCTGAGCGGCTCCGCTTCGGTCACCGGCGATTTCGACGACAATATCAATCCGACATTTTCGATCACCGACGGGGTGTTGCAGATTGTCGAAAACCATCAACTGCAAACCGTCTACCACGTTGAGTTTCTGACCAACGCAACAAGCAGTGCCGAATTTATTCAAACGGAATCGGCCGTTCGCGAAGACGGTGACCAGGCGCCGGTCTCGTTAAGCCCACCGGCCAACGCCGACTACGTCGTACTGAGCATCGCGGACGCGGCGACATCAAGTGATTCACAAGTTGAATACAAGGGCAACAGTCGAATCTACATCGATTTGGACACGCTGACTGCATCGGGCGCCGTCGCGGCGCAGCGAGGCGAAACCGATGATCGTGTGATCTCGTATGGCTTCGAAGACTATGATGTTTCGTCGCCGACCGTTGGTTCGGTGCTCTCAAGCGGCGCAAGTGTTGTTGGTGATACAGGGCAAAACGCTGGGTTGCTGAACGATTCGCAGATCTATGTGGACGCTAGCGGTAACATTGTGATTGAACGTGAAAGCACGTTCGCAAACAACTTCAACAGCCTCGTAACGGTAGAGTACTACGAGCGCCGAGATGTTGGTTCATCCGCCGATCTGCTCGGAGAATCAACGGCTTACGGGTTATGGGAAACTGATCCGTCTGACCCAACATCGACGCTGGAATTTGACATTCCACCCAACGCAACCTTGGGCATTTTGAATCTGTCGGCGAACGGGACGCGCACCAGTAATACCAACGAGAACGTCGGTTTTGGTTTTGCCGTGATTGATTTGGTCAACGGCACCAGCAGTGGGTCGTTGTACATGGTGCGAACGGGCAACATCGTCGATTTTGTTGCCTGGGATGGCACGAATCTTGGAGACGTGTTTTTTGATGATCCCAACTCGATCAGCAATCACACCAACATCAATCAGTTCAACGATGAATTTCCGGGCAACGCCTCGTTTAATTTGATCAACGATGGCACGACCTTGGAGCTTTCGACTCACAGCCAAGGCGGCACGCAAACGTTTCTGGACTACCTTGCCGGTGGGCAGATCGAATGGTACGGCACGGCACCGTTCGAATTAAGTGGTTTTCCGGTTGGCGGCACGTTCAGCGAGGGCAACCTAAATACGGCGACGGGCAATTGGGACCTTACCATTCAAGACGCCATCGCAAACGGACTGTCTTTTATTCCTGATGAACACGTTTCGGGCACGCAGCCGATTGACATCAGCATTCGGATTGGCGACGAAACAGACACCACGCAAGTTCGTGTCGAAGCGGTGATTGATCCAATCTCGTTTGATGCACCGGCTGCTTGTGGCCACGAAGACACGGATATCCCAATCAATTTGAACGTCACGCCGACGTTTGTTGACCAAGACGGCAGCGAAACCGTCACAGCCACGACGTTGTCGAATATACCCATTGGCCATACGCTCACTGACGGAACGAATACGTTCACCGCTACCGCAGGCAACCAGAGTGTTGATATCACCGCTTGGAATCGAGCGGTATTGACTTATCGCGCCGGCGCTGACGAAGTCGGAACGTTCACGATCGATTTGGAAGTCGACTGGCAAGACGTGGGTGGAGGTGTTACTGATACCGATTCGCTTACGACCAGTTTTGATATTGTCGTCAAACCGGTGAACGATGCGCCCGTCGCTGTTAACGATTTTTTCACGGTACTTGGCAACACGACGTTGAACGTTCCGCTCGCGACGGGAGTCTTAAGCAACGATAGCGATGTCGAAGCCGACACGCTGACGGCAACGTTGGTACCTATGACGGGTCCGTCCAACGGTTCGCTGATGCTGAACCCCGACGGCACGTTCACTTACACGCCAACGACGGGATTCTTTGGTACTGATTCGTTTGACTATCAAGTTTCTGATGGAAACGGTGGCTTTACAACCGCCACGGCGTTTATCGATGTCAGTGAGCCGGTGACAGGACCGCTGGACGCGGTTGACGATTTTGAAACAACTCCAGAAGAAACATTGATCAACATCGACGTGATCAGCAACGACAACACGCCGACAACCGGTGCGTTCAATATTTCTTCGACGACGCCGCCCACCAACGGCACGATCACCGTGCTTGCCGACGGAACGATCGATTACACGCCCAACGCGAACTTTTTCGGCGACGATACGTTTACTTATACGCTTTCGGATGCAAGCGGGCGAACGAGCACCGCGACTGTCACAGTCACGGTGACAAACACACAGGATCCGCCAACTGCCAATGCCGACAGCGGTTCGACTCCGGAAGACGTCACGCTTGCGAATATCAACATTCTTAGCAACGACAGCGACCCGGATAACGATACGCTGACGGTGACTTCGGCAACGTCGCCCAACGGTACGATCGTGATCAACGCCGACGGCACGATCGACTACACGCCAAACTTGGATTTCAATGGCACCGACACGGTGACTTACACGATTAGCGACGGCAACGGTGGAACCGCCACCAGCACCGTGTTGATCAATGTTGTCCCCGTCGCGGATCCGCCCACATCAGCCGATAACAAAATCGATGTCGATGAAGACAGCGAATACATTTTCACGGTAGCCGATTTTGCGTTTTCCGACGGCGATGCTAACGATCTACTGACGACGGTTCGGATCGATACGCTGCCATCTGACGGCGATGTACTGTTTATGGGGTCGCCGATTACGGCGGGACAAGTTGTTTCGATTGGTGATATCGTCGCGGGGCGTTTGGCTTTTGTGCCCGATCCGGATGGTTTTGGAAATCCCTACACATCGTTTACGTTTTCGGTCAGTGATGGAGCCCTGTTTCAAGTCACTCCCAATACGATGACCATCTGTGTCATCGGATCGCAAGACGCGCCCATTGCGAGCGACCATTCGTTGGTTGTCGCCGAAGAATCTGTCGCGACTCCATTGGCGATCGCGGCTCCAGTGGACGTTGACGGTGATGTGTTGACGATCACGGTCACGGGTTTGCCTACTCTTGGGACGGTGTATTTGGCTGACGGAGTCACCCCGGTCACAAACAACCAAACGCTCACAGTCGCCGAATTGACTTCGTTGGTCTACGACGCTCCGTCGACATTCACGATTCCCACCGCTGGTGACTTTACCTACGATGTTTTTGACGGAACGGATACCGATAGTGGCATCGTCGACATTACCATCACTCCGGTGAACGACGCACCAACGATCGATCTAAACGGGGCCGGAGCAGGCGAAGATTTCAAGAGTACCTTCACCGAAGGTGGCGGCGCGGTGTCCATCACCGACGCATCCATCGACATCGACGACCAAGACAGCTCTGTCTTGCAATCGATTACGGTCTCCGTGGGAGGCATTGTCGACGGAGCGGATGAAATCCTGACGATCGGCGGAGTCGACTTTGTTCTCAATGCCAGCACGACTCAAAATGTAACCGTCGCTGGCGTGACGTTTAATGTCGCGTACAGCGCCGTTTTCGGCGGTGGCACGTTTACGATTACTCAAAGCGGTGGAGGGGATTTTGCCATCACCGCTGCCGAAGCGTTGCTTGCTGGTTCAGCGTATCGTAACGAGTCGCCGTTTCCAACGACTACGAATCGAACTTTCGACATCCAAGTCGCCGATGAATTCGGTGCTCCCAGCAATGTGCCGCAAACCATTGTGTGCGTTGTGCGTGATGCGGAAATCGCCGCGTGGACATTGACTGGAACAACAACCGTCGTGGACAGTGGAACCGCTAACTATTCGCTGGATCTGTCAGCACCACTACGAAATGAGGAAACGGCTTCGGTCGATTTAACTTTCACGGACATTGACACCGATAGCGGCGACTACAACGCATTCAGCGCAGCCGTTTCTGCTGCCGTGACGGCGTACACTGGACCGGGAGCTTTGACGTGGAACGGGACGACGCTCGTATTTACTAGTGATGGTACGGGGCCAATGTCGACGCTGGCGATCGCGATCGCAACGACACCCGATGGCGTATTCGAAGGCGACGAGGACTACACAATCAGCCTTTCGAATCCGGCCAGCACAACCGGTGAAACGATCTCATTGGGTGCCAGCAACAGCGTCACCACGACGATCACCGACAACACGCCGCCACCAACCGTAACGATCGGTGATGCGTCGATTGTCGAAGGCAGCCCACTGGTATTCACCGTTTCGTTGGACTTGGCATCCCACGAAGACATCACGTTGGATTTGACGGCCAGCAGTGGAACGGCCACCGTCGTTACCGATTTTGAAAATACAAATTTCGAGTACTTCGATGGAACCGCTTGGGTTGCCGCGACCAATGGGACCGATATCACTTTGCCAGCGTCAACGACTTCGCTGCTAGTTCGGATCGATACCGTTGCGGAGTCTCTGGTTGAATTGGACGAAACGTTCACGTTGTCGGCTACCGTGCTTTCGGGAACCGTCACCAGCGCGACGGATACAGGTACCGGCACGATTGTCAACGATGACGTGGCGTCGATATCGATCGACGATGTCACGGTTGATGAAGACATCAGCACGTTGACGTTTACCGTTTCATTGGATCAACCGTCTTCACTGCCCGTCACCGTTGACTATGCAACTTCGTCGGGCACGGCAACCAGCGGAGTTGATTTTGCATCGGCAAGCGGAACGGTCACGTTCAATCCGAATCAACAATCCGCGACGATCATCGTCAACATTACCAACGACAACTTGTTCGAACAAAGTGAATCGTTCGACGTGACACTGTCCAGCGCGGTTGGCGCCGGTATCAGCGATGCGGTGGGCGTCGGAACGATCATCGATGACGGGACAGGTCCAAACAGCAGCGACGACGACCGACCGACTTTTAGTATCGACAACGTGACGGCCACTGAAACGGTCGATATGTTTGCCGTTTTCACGATCTCGCTGACGAACCCTAGCGTCGAGGCTATCGCGCTTTCTTTGGCGCTCGTCGACATTACAGCAACCAGTGGGTCCGATTTTGGGCCTGCCCTTGAATTTTTCGATGGCAGCGCTTGGCAGACTGTGACGGGCGACGTCACGATTCCCGCTGGCGCCACTTCGCTGCAAATTCGCACGCCGATCTTGGATGATGCGATTGTCGACACGGGTGAAACCTATTCATTGGTGGCGACACACGTCAGCGGGACAACGCTCAACAGCAGCGCTACCGGAACCGGTACAGTCCTGGATGATCCTACTCCGGACGTGACAGAAGTCGAAATTGCTGGCCCCGGTTCGGTCACCGAAGGCAGTAGCGCGACGTACACCGTTTCGATTGACAACGAGCCGCTTACCGATGTCACGGTCACTTTTACTTTTGCAGGTACCGCTGGGCCGACCGATTACACGGGTGTTGGATCGGTCACCATACCCGCCGGATCAACCACCGCCACGTTCACGATTCCGACGATCGACGACACGCTTGGCGAGCCGATGGAGAACTTCGTCGTCACGATCAATTCAGTCACTGGCGGTTCGTTGGAAGCCACCCTTATTTCTTCGACAAACAATTCCGTCACGACAAATATCATTGACGATGATACGCCGGTGATTTCGATAACCGATGTCGTCGTTACCGAGGGTGTTGAAACCCATGCAGAATTTACGGTCGAACTGAGCAACCCCACTTTTGAAGACATCACCTTCGGTATTACAACGATGCCGATCACCGCGATGGGTGACGGTGTTGACTTTGGGATTCCAGGTCCCAACGAACTAGAAGTCTTCGATGGAACGGTTTGGACGCCGCTTACTTCGACGACCATTGCAGCCGGGACCACTTCGATTCGGCTTCGCACACCGATCCAAGACGACGTGATTGCGGAGTCGCTTGAAACGTTTGATGTTACCGTCACGACGACTGGCGGAACAACGCTTAACCCAAGTGCAACGGGTACCGGGACGATCCAAGAAGACATGGTGGAACCAGAAATCGTTCTTGTGTCGATTGCTGGTCCACCCTCGGTTGTCGAAGGTGCAACGACGACTCCGTATACCATTTCGCTGACACATACCCCAGTCGAAGACGTCACCGTCACGTTGACTTACAGCGGCGTAGCGTCCGACGGTTCGGATTTCACCGGGGTTGCAACGATCGCAATCCCAGCTGGATCAATCAGCGAAACATTCACGCTACCAACCGTGAATGATGCTCTTTTCGAGGGCAACGAAGACATCATCATTACGATCGTCGGCGTGGCCGGAGGCGGGTTCGAGTCGATCGCGCCCGATACGACGGCTGATCAAGTCACGACGTTGATCATCGACGATGCTGACACTCCAACGATCAGCATTAACGACGTAGCGAGTATCGAAGGAACCGACAGCTTTGCCGTCTACACGATTGAACTTTCCAATCTAAGCATCGAAAACATCGACGTCGCACTTTCTTTGAATAACGGTGCGGGTGTTGCGGGAGCAATCGGTGGTGGGACGGACTTCGGCGCTCCAGGAGCTGGGAATTTGCAGGTGTTTGACGGTCTGGCTTGGGTCGACGCAACGACAGCTACGATTCCCGCAGGTCAACACACCGTCCAAGTTCGCACGCCAATCGTCAACGATTCAATCGACGAGCCCACCGAAGACTATTCGCTGACGGTCGATGTCATTGCCGGGACAACGACAAACATACAAGTCATTGGCACTGGCACCATTGTCGACGATGACCCTGCGCCGGATGTCACCATTGATGACGCAGTGGCAACCGAAGGCGACCCGTTGGTTTTCGATGTCACGCTGTCCAACCCGTCCAGCGCCGACATCATTCTGGACTTTAGCGCCGCTGATGGATCAGCCGTTAGCGCGACCGACTTTAGCAATACGGCGTTTGATTATTCCACCGACGGTGGGCTTACCTGGATACCGGCTGTTGGCGGTACGCAAGTCACGATCCCTGCGACTTTGACCGCGATCCAAGTTCGCGTGGCAACCACCGAAGACTCCACGCTGGAAACAACCGAGACAATGCAGTTGTCGATCGGAAGTGTGATCGGTGGATTAGTTGGCGATACGACCGATAGCGCGATCGGAACGATTAATGACGACGATTCGGCGGTTGTGTCGATCACTGCAAACGATCCCGTCGCCGGCGAACCGGCCGACAACGGCCAGTTTACGGTCGCGTTGTCCAATCCGTCGGACACGCCCACCACCATCAACTATACCGTGACGGGAACAGCGTCCAGCGGAAACGATTTCGTTGCGTTACCCGGAACGATCACGTTGCCAGCGGGCACGACGACCGAAACCATCGACTTGACCGTGATCGATGACGCGGTGATCGAAGGCATCGAGAATGTCACGATTACGCTAACGACGATCGCATCGGGCGATGCGGATATCGCAATCAATACAGCGGCCGATACGGCAACAGCAACAATCACCGATGATGATTTTGCGATTTGGACTTTGACCGGCACCACCAGTGTCAACGAAGGTGCAAGTGCAATCTACAACTTGAATCTCATTGGGACTTTGCAAAACGGCGAAAGCGCAACCGTTGATCTTGGCCTGACCGACAGCACAACGAATTCCGCCGACCACGCGGCGTTGGCCTCATCGATTTCCAACGCCGTTACTGCTTACACGGGCCCCGGTTCACTGGTTTGGGACGGGGCAACGACGCTGACCTTTACAAGCGACGGCACCGGCGCGATGGCACAGCTTTCGATCATCGTTGCTGCTGCAAACGATGCGGTTGTCGAAGGAGTCGAGGACTATACGGTTTCCATTTCCAATGCTGGATCAACCACTGGGGCAGCCGTCACCGTCGATACGGCAGCCTTTACGGTTAACACGACCATCCAGGACACGATTGATGCGGCAGGCACCGCACTGGATTCTGCTAACTGGTCGATCACCGGGCCGACTTCGCAAGACGAAGGAGCCACGGCGCAATACACCGTTTCGCTTGATGCATCGCTTGGATTGAACGAAACCGCCAGTGTCGTGATCGCATTGACCGACATCGATACCAACAGCAACGACTATGATGCCTTTCTAACCGCGGTCACCAACGCGGCTGCGGCCAACGCCAGTGTTTCGTTTGTTGCATCCACTGGCACACTTACTTTTATCGCACCCACAGACGGCGCGGCGTTGACAGACCTAGTGATTGATCTGGGGATTACCAACGATGCGTTCATCGAAGGGCCAGAGGATTTCCGAATTGATTTGTCGGCTGCCGCCAGTTCCACCGGTGCTGCGATTGGCATCGACGCGACAGCCGCTAGCGTCACGACAACCATCAACGACACGCAAGGTATCGCGGGATCACCTGATGGCCCAGCGCTGTGGTCGATCACGGGTGTGACGTCAGTAGACGAGGGCGCAACGGCTCAATATGTTGTTTCGTTGTCCGGCCAGTTTGGGGCGAATGAAACGGTCACCGTTGACCTTGGGCTAACCGATCTCAGCACAAATTCGTCGGACTACGCGAGCATCACAGCGGCGATCACAACAGCGGTTGCTACAAACGCAAACGTTTCGTTCAACGCGGCGACCGGCACGCTGACTTACACCGCACCGTCGGACGGGGCGACGATGGCGGATTTGATCATCGATCTTGGGATCACCAACGATGCGTTCATCGAAGGACCAGAGGATTTTACATTGGCACTTTCTGGTGCGATGACATCCACTGGTGCTGTTGTATCAATCGATATGACGGCCGCAAGTGTCACGACGACGATTAACGACACACAGGGCCCCGGCGGAATCGATGATGGCCCAGGAATATGGTCGATCACCGGAACGACTTCGGCTGACGAAGGAACGACGGCTGTCTACACGGTTTCGTTGACCGGACAATTCGGAGCGGGCGAAATCGTGACGGTTGATCTTGGCCTGACGGACGTCACGACCAACCCAAGCGACTACGCCAGCATTGTCGCTGCGATCACGGTCGCCGCCAACGCGAACCCTGACGTGGTTTTCAACTCTGCAACCGGAACGCTGACGTATACGGCCCCCGTTGATGGCGCAACATTGTCGGACTTGGTCATCAACGTCGGGATTACCGATGACGCGTTTGGCGAAGGCCCTGAAGAATTCACGCTTGCGTTGTCAAACGCGACTACGTCCACCGGCGCGGCTGTCATCATTGATGCGGCTGCCGATGATGTCACCACCACAATCGATGATACCCAAGGACCGCTTGGTGCACCCGATGGCCCGGCCACTTGGACGATCTCGGGGCCCACGGTCGAAGACGAAGGGTCGACGCCGCAATACATCATTGGTTTGCAAGGTTCTCTGGGCGCGAATGAAACCGTATCAGTCCAAATCGACTTGACCGACATCACGACCAACTCCAACGACCATGGATCAATTGATGCTGGAATTATTGCCGCGATCGCTAGCGATGCAAACTTGGCGTACGACGCAGCCACCAATATTCTGACTTATACGGCACCGACCGATGGCGCCACGCTGGCACCGATTATTGTCGGCGTCCAGCTAACCAACGACGCGTTCTTAGAAGGCTCAGAACAGTTTTCGATTTCGCTGAGGAATCCTAGTTCCGCCACCGGAGCAGCCGTTGAAGTTCACGCCACCGACAACAGCGTGACAACCACAATCAACGATGTTCAAGGTCCGGGGCAAGCGTCCGACGGACCCGGTGTGTGGTCAATCACCGGTTCGTTCAGCGAAGACGAAGGGGCAACCGCTAACTATCGGATCAACCTTTCGCCGGCCTTTGGTGTCAATGAAACAGCCACGGTCGTATTGTCGTTGGCTGACGTCGATACCAACAGCAGTGACTACGCAAACTTTGCAACCGCAGTTCAGAATGCGATATCGGGTGATCCGACACTTAGCTTCGATTCGGCAACCGGTGTTTTGACTTACACATCGCCCGCTGACGGTTCGATGCTGGCCGAAATCTCATTGGACCTTGCGATCGCCAATGATTCTTTGATCGAAGGCCCCGAGGACTATACGATTTCGCTTACCAACCCAGGTTCGACGACGGGGTTGGCCATTACGGTTGACGCAGCGGACGACGCCGTCACGACGACGATCAATGACACACAGGGCGTTGGTGGGCCGGACGATGGGCCAGGCGTCTGGTCGATCATTGGACAGACATCAGTAGATGAAGGAGCCACGGCGCAGTACACCGTTTCGCTGTCGGGTCAATTCGGTGCGGGCGAGATCGTTACCGTTGAACTTAACTTGGCCGACAACACGACCAACTCAAGCGACTACAACTCGATCACCGCCGCGATCACGGCAGCGGCGAACGCAAATCCGGATGTAACCTACAACGCTGCCACCGGCACATTGACTTATACGTCTCCGTCAGACGGCGCTTCGATGACCGATTTGGTGATCGACCTTGGTATCACCAACGACGTGCTCATCGAAGGCCCCGAAGACTTTACGCTGGAATTGACCAGCGCGACGACGTCCACTGGCGCCGCGGTTACCATCGATACCGCTGCCGACGATGTCACCACGGTTATCGATGACACTCAAGGACCACTGGGCGCGCCCGATGGCCCCGCGTTATGGTCAATCACGGGATCAA
>CAZZDZ010000024.1:1235-5412 GCA_964652675.1 uncultured Pirellulaceae bacterium | reverse complement strand
TGGTGATCGACCTTGGCATCGCTAACGATTCACTGATCGAAGGCTCCGAAGACTTCACGCTGGCATTGACCAACGCGACGACGTCCACGGGCGCTGCGGTCGCGATCGATGCCGCTGCTGACGATGTGACCACCGTTATCGACGACACGCAAGGACCGCTTGGCGCGGCTGACGGGCCCGCGGTTTGGTCGATCACGGGTCAAACGTCAGTTGATGAAGGAGCGACGGCGAGGTACACCGTTTCTCTGTCTGGCCAATTTGGCGCCGGTGAAGTCGTTACCGTCCAACTGAACTTGTCCGACAACACGACCAACTCAACCGATTACGCTTCGATCACGGCAGCAATCACGGCCGCCGCAAACGCTAATCCAGATGTAACGTACAACGCCGCCACCGGCACGTTGACTTATACGGCTCCGTCGGACGGTGCCACGATGACCGATCTTGTGATCGATCTTGGCATCACCAACGATTCGATCATCGAAGGCCCCGAAGACTTTACGCTGGCGTTGACCAACGCGGCGACGACCACAGGTGCTGCGGTCACCATCGATCCTGCTGCCGACGATGTGACCACCGTTATCGACGACACTCAAGGACCACTGGGGGCGCCCGATGGCCCAGCTCTTTGGTCGATCACCGGACCAACATCGGCTGATGAAGGAGCCACGGCGCAGTACACCGTTTCACTGTCAGGACAATTCGGTGCGGGGCAGATCGTTACGGTCGATCTGAACTTGACCGACAACTCAACCAACTCAAGCGATTACGGTTCGATCACCGCAGCAATCAATGCAGCGGCAAATGCAAATCCAAATGTAACTTACAACGCTGCCACCAGTACGTTGACTTATACGGCTCCGTCAGACGGTGCGTCGATGGCGGATCTGGTGATCGACCTTTCCATCGCCAACGATTCACTGATCGAAGGCCCGGAGGACTTCACGCTGGCATTGACCAACGCAACTACGTCCACTGGCGCTACGGTTGCCATCGACACCGCCGCCGACGATGTGACCACCGTAATCGACGACACCCAGGGACCACTGGGCGTGCCCGATGGGCCCGCGCTTTGGTCAATCATAGGGCCGGTGTCGGCCGACGAAGGATCCACGGCGCAGTACACCGTTTCATTGTCGGGGCAATTCGGTGCGGGCGAAATCGTTACGGTCGAATTGAATTTGACCGACAACACGACGAACTCAAGCGATTACGATTCGATCACCGCAGCGATCACAGCAGCGGCAAACGCAAATCCGGATGTGACGTACGACGCTGCTACTGGCACGCTGACTTATACAGCTCCGTCAGACGGTGCGTCGATGACCGATCTGGTGATCGATCTCGGCATCACCATGGACGCGCTCATCGAAGGCCCCGAAGACTTCACATTGGCCTTGACCAACGCGACCACGTCCACGGGCGCCGCGGTTGCCATCGATTCTGCCGACGACGTCACCACCGTTATTGACGACGCCCAAGCAGCACTTGGGCCCGCGCTATGGTCAATCACGGGACCTGTGACGGCAGATGAAGGATCCACGGCGCGGTACATTGTCTCATTGCCCGGCCAGTTTGGTGCGGGCGAGATCATTACCGTCGATTTGAACTTGGTCGACAACACGACCAACTCAAGCGACTACAGTTCGATCACCGCGGCGATCACCGCAGCGGCGAGTGCGAATCCGGATGTAACGTACAGCGCTTCCACTGGAACGCTGACCTATACGTCTCCCGCAGACGGTGCTTCGATGGCCCCTTTGGTGATCGATCTTGGCATCACCGACGACGCATTCATCGAAGGCTCCGAGAGCTTTACGCTGGAATTAACCAATCCGACAGCGACCATGGGCGTTACGATCGGCATCAATCCGACTGCCGACGATGTCACCACCATTATCGACGACACCCAAGGACCGCTCGGCGCGCCCGACGGCCCCGCTCTTTGGTCCATCACAGGATCAACATCCGCCGATGAAGGATCCACGGCGCAGTACACTGTTTCATTGTCAGGACGATTTGGTATCGGTGAAGTCGTTACGGTCGACCTGAACTTAACCGACAACACGACCAGTTCCAGCGACCACGCCTTGATCACGGCTGCTATCACCGTAGCGGCAAACGCAAATCCGAATGTAACTTACAACGCGGCCACGGGCACGCTGACTTATACCGCTCCGTCGGACGGTGCATCGATGGCCGACCTGGTGATCAATCTTGGCATCGCCAACGACGCATTCATCGAAGGCCCCGAGGACTTCACGCTGGCTCTGACCAACGCGTCAACATCCACGGGCGCTACCGTCGCGATCGATTCTGCTGCGGACGATGTCACCACCGTGATCGACGACACGCAAGGACCATTGGGCGCGCCCGACGGGCCCGCACTTTGGTCGATCACAGGTTCAACATCAGCCGACGAAGGATCCACGGCACAATACACCGTTTCATTGTCGGGGCAATTCGGTGCGGGTGAAATCGTTAGCGTTCGATTGAACTTAACCGACAACACGACCAACTCAAGCGACTACAGTTCGATCACCGCTGCAATCACAGCAGCGGCAAACGCAAATCCAAATGTAACGTACGACGCTGCCACTGGCACGTTGACTTATACGGCTCCATCAGACGGCGCGACGATGTCCGACTTGGTCATCGACCTGGGCATTGCCGACGATTTGCTGATCGAAGGCCCCGAAGACTTCACACTGGCGCTGACCAACGCAAGCACGTCCACGGGCGCTGCGGTTGCCATCGATACCGCTGCTGACGATGTGACCACCGTTATCGATGATACCCAAGGACCACTGGGCGCGCCCGACGGCCCCGCCCTTTGGTCAATCACGGGACCAACTTCTGCGGACGAAGGATCCACGGCGCAGTACACCGTTTCACTGTCAGGACAATTCGGCGCGGGTGAGATCGTTAGCGTCCGATTGAACTTGACCGACAACACAACCAGCTCAAGCGACTATGCGTCCATCACTGACGCAATCATCGCCGCCGCGGATGCAAATCCGGATGTAATGTACGACGCTGGCACTGGCACGTTGACTTATGAAGCCCCGTCAGACGGTGCGTCGATGACCGATCTGGTGATCGACCTTGGTATCACCAACGACGCATTCATCGAAGGCCCCGAGGACTTCACACTGGCTTTGACCAATGCAGCCACGTCCACGGGCGCTGCGGTCAACATCGATACCACTGCCGACGATGTGACCACCGTTATTGACGACACCCAAGGACCACTGGGCCCAGCCGATGGCCCCGCCCTTTGGTCAATCACGGGAACCACCTCTGCGGACGAAGGAGCCACGGCGCAGTACACCGTTTCACTATCAGGACAATTTGGGGCCGGCGAGATCGTTAGCGTCCAATTGAACTTGACCGACAACACAACCAGCCCCGCTGACCACGCGTCCATCACTGCCGCGATCACAGCAGCGGCAAACGCAAACTCAGATGTCACGTATAACGCTGCCACTGGCACGTTGACTTATACGGCTCCGTCGGATGGTGCATCAATGACCGATCTGGTGATCAACCTTGGCATCACCGACGACGCATTCATCGAAGGCCCCGAGGATTTCACGCTCGCTTTGACCAACGCGACGACGTCCACCGGCGCCGCGGTCGCAATCGATCTTACTGCAGACGATGTGACCACCGTGATCGATGACACCCAAGGACCACTGGGCCCAGCCGATGGCCCCGCACTTTGGTCGATCGCGGGTCCAGCATCAGCCGACGAAGGAGCCACGGCGCAGTACACCGTTTCATTGTCTGGCCAATTCGGTGCGGGTGAAATCGTTAGCGTCCAATTGAACTTAACCGACAACACGACCAACCCCGCCGACCATGCCTCCATCACCGCCGCAATCACAGCAGCGGCGAACGCAAATCCAAATGTAACTTACAATGCTGCCACCGGCACGCTGACTTATACGGCTCCGTCAGACGGCGCTTCGTTGACCGATCTGGTAATCAACCTTGGCATCACCGACGACGCAATCATCGAAGGCCCCGAAGACTTGACCCTGGCATTAACCAGCGCGTCCACGTCCACGGGCGCTGCGGTTGCCATCGATACCACTGCCGACGATGTGACCACCGTTATTGACGACACCCAAGGACCACTGGGCCCAGCCGATGGCCCCGCCCTTTGGTCAATCAC
>CAZZDZ010000024.1:0-1135 GCA_964652675.1 uncultured Pirellulaceae bacterium | reverse complement strand
GGACGGCGCGTCATTGACCGACCTGGTGATCGACCTTGGCATCAACAACGACGCGCTCATCGAAGGCCCCGAGGACTTCACGCTCGCGCTGACCAACGCAACCACGACCACCGGCGCTGAGGTCGCGGTCGATGCTGCTGCCGACGACGTCACCACCGTTATCAATAACATCCAAGGACCACTGGGCCCCGCGCTGTGGTCAATCGTTGGAACAACGTCAACCGATGAAGGAGCCACGGCACAGTACACTGTCTCTCTGTCGGGACAATTCGGTGCGGGTGAAATCGTTACGGTCGATCTGAACTTGACCAACAACACGACCAACGCCAGCGACTATGCGTCTATCAATGCTGCGATTGTCGCTGCGGCAAACGCAAATCCGGATGTAACTTACGCCGCCGCCACCGGCACGCTGACTTATACAGCTCCGTCTGACGGTGCGTCGATGGCGGATCTGGTCATCAATCTTGGGATCACCGACGACGTATTTATCGAAGGCCCCGAGGACTTCACTCTGGCTTTGACCAACGCAACCATGCCCACGGGCGCTGCGGTCGCAATCGACACCACTGCCGACGATGTCACCACGATTATCGATGACACCCAAGGACCACTGGGCGCACCTGATGGACCTGCGCTTTGGTCAATCACCGGACCAACATCAACGGACGAAGGATCCACGGCGCAGTACACCGTTTCACTGTCAGGGCAATTTGGTATCGGCGAAGTCGTTACGGTCCAATTGAACTTGACCGACAACACGACCAACTCAAGCGACTACGATTCAATCACGGCAGCAATCGCAGCAGCAGCGAATGCAAATCCGGATGTAACGTTCAACATTGCCACTGGCACGTTGACTTATACGGCTCCATCGGACGGTGCGTCGATGGCGGATCTGGTCATCGACCTTGGCATCACCAACGATACGCTGATCGAAGGCCCCGAAGATTTCACGCTGGCATTGACCAATGCAACCACGTCCACCGGCGCTGCGGTCGCGATCGATATCGCTGCCGACGATGTCACCACCGTTATTGATGACACCCAAGGACCACTGGGTGCGCCAGACGGGCCTGCACTCTGGTCGATCGCGGGTCCAACGTCTGCGGATGAAGGAGCCACGGCGCAATAC
>CAZZDZ010000023.1:25791-29478 GCA_964652675.1 uncultured Pirellulaceae bacterium | reverse complement strand
ACACCACGTTTGGCTATCTGGGAAGCATCGGTTTTCAAGACGGCGTTGATCAATTCGTTCGTTCACTACACAGTCTTTCGACCAAGCTGAACCGACAAGATTTCATCGCCATGATTATTGGCGATGGTTGCGCGATTGATTCTTTAAAAGAGCTTGCGAAAGAATTCGACTTGGCTGACAAAGTTCACTTCGTTGGATACCAGCGCGGCGAATCATTGCTTCGGCATTTGTCATCCTGCGATGTCGGTGTGACTCCTGATCCACCGAGTGGTTACAACATGACTTGTACCATGATCAAAACCATGGACTACATGGCGATGTCGTTACCGATCATTGGGTACGACATGCCTGAACACCGTTTTAGCGCAGACGAAGCATCGTTGTACGCAGCGCCGGGCGACCAAGATGACTTTGCCCGCTGTATGCAAACTTTGATGGACGATCCGGAGCAAAGGAAGCAGCGTGGCGATTTCGGTCGTCAACGCGTTGAGAATGAATTGGCATGGGAATTTCAAAAGAAGTCGCTACTGGCGACCTATTCAAAACTATTCGGTGAACCGTAGTTAAAATTAGATCTGACGCCTAATCGTTCCATACCCATTTCCCCGGCATGACCGTCCATCCCAATCATCTTCATAGCTGGTTCGAATCCATCGCAGACCAGTTCGCTGACTCGATCGCATTGATCGTTGGCGATGAACGCTGGACTTACGCGGAACTGAACCGTCGTGCCAACCAAGTCGCGAATCGGTTGATCGCGATGGGCGTCAAACCGGGCGAAATTGTTGGGCTGGCCCATCAACGCGACGCACTATTGCTGCCCAGCTTACTGGGTATCCTGAAAGCCGGCGCGGCTTACGCGCCGTTGGATCCCCACTACCCTCTGGAACGACTCGGTTTCATTCTCAGCGATTGTCGGGCTCCCGCCGTGGTCACCACCACCGACGTCGCCGCAACACTTGATCTTGGTGATGCTCAACTACTGTTGGCTGACCAGATTGACGATTCAACAGACGACCAGAATCCGTCTGTGCAACTGGACGATCAGCAACTGGCCTACGTCATCTACACTTCGGGTTCGACGGGAAAACCCAAAGGTGTGCAAGTCACGCACGCCAACGCGACGAGACTGTTTACCGCCACCGAGCCTTGGTTCGCGTTTGACCATAACGATACTTGGACGCTGTTCCACTCGTTCGCGTTTGATTTCTCTGTTTGGGAAATCTGGGGCGCGTTGCTTTTCGGCGGGCGACTGGTGGTGGTGCCGTACGAGATAAGCCGATCTCCCGAATCGTTTTATCGGCTGTTGTCTGAGCACAAAGTGACGGTGCTGAATCAAACGCCGTCTGCTTTTCGTCAATTGATCTTGGCCGACGAAGCTCTGCACAAACAACACGCATTGAGCCTGCGGTATGTGATATTTGGCGGCGAAGCGCTTGAGTTCAGCAGCTTGCAAAGCTGGGTCAAACGACATGGCGATCAAAAGCCGAAACTGATCAACATGTATGGGATTACCGAAACGACCGTTCATGTGACGTACCGCGTTTTAACGTCCGCAGAAATCCAAAGCGAGTCGCGAAGCTTGATCGGCGAGCCGATTCCCGATCTGCAACTGCATGTGTTGGATGATGATCTGAAACCCAAACCGGTTGGCGAAGTCGGCGAGATTTACGTTGGCGGTGCGGGCGTTTCGTTGGGTTACCTCAACCGGCCCAAGTTGACCGCCGAACGATTCCTGAGTGATCCGTTTTCAGACGACCCAACGAATCGACTTTATAAAACCGGCGACCTTGGAGCGTTCCGCGCTGACGGCGAATTGGAGTACCACGGGCGAAGCGACCGCCAGGTCCAATTACGCGGCTTTCGAGTGGAACTTGGCGAGATCGAAGCCCGGCTGCAAGCACACAGTAGCGTCGCGCAAGCGATCGTTGTCGTCCGCAACGAAGATTCGATTCAACAACTGGTGGCTTACCTAGTCCCGGCTCGCAACGAATCGATCCAAAGCCCTGTATTGCGGCAGGAACTGGGCGAGAACTTGCCCGACTACATGATCCCGCAGTTCTTTGTGCCGATTGAGCAAATCCCGCTGACTGCCAACGGAAAACTGGACCCTGGAGCGTTGCCATCGCCATTGGAGCACGCCGAACTTGGTCAATACGTTGCGCCCAAGACCGATGCGGAGCGAAAGATCGCTGACGTCTGGCAGTCGCTATTGGGGATTCCAAAAGTCAGCGTGACGGCGACGTTTTTTGAATTGGGCGGACAGTCTCTGATGCTTCCCAAGATGGTCCTTGAGCTGGAAAAGGAATTCTCGGGCCGGTTCGCGCTGGTTGATCTTTTTCAGTATCCCACCGTTCGACAACTCGCCCGCTTTCTGACTCGTGACGCCAATCGAACAAGTGACGCCGGTTCGCAGCGTTCTGATTCTTCGCGGCCAATCAATTTAAACGAACCGATTGCGATCGTCGGCATGTCCGGTCGTTTTCCCGACGCGGAAAACGTCGCACAATTTTGGAATCATCTGCTTGAAGGCCACGAATCGATTCGGCGGCTGAGCGAGTCGGAATTGTTGGCCGCCGGAGTGCCCCTGAGCGCGATTCGCGATGCGAACTATGTGCCGGTCACCGCATCGTTGACCGACGTCGATCACTTTGACGCTGGCTTTTTTGGTGTCAGCCCCTACGAAGCGAAGATCACTGATCCACAACATCGTCTTTTTCTCGAATGCGCCTGGTCGGCTTTGGAAGACGCCGGTTATCCACCCGAAGCGACTGACCGACGCGTGGGTGTTTTCGCTGGAGCCCGCCCCAACAGCTATCGCCAATTGGTACACGATGCCGAAGGAGACGAGATTGACCCTTCGACTGCCTTCCAAACGTTGATCAGCAACGAGAAAGATTTTCTGTCGACCCGCGTGTCACATCGTTTGAATTTGATCGGTCCCAGCATGACCGTGCAAACCGGTTGTTCAACTTCGCTGGTCGCGGTGCAGTTGGCTTGCCAAGCTCTGCAAACCGGTCAATGCTCGCTGGCTCTGGCTGGCGGCGTCAGCGTGAACTTGGAATATCGAAACGGCTACCTCTCTCAAGAAGGAATGATTCTTTCGCCCGACGGACATGTTCGCACGTTCGATCAGAAGGCGGCCGGCACAGTGTTCAGCGAAAGCGTTGGGATCGTTGTACTCAAGCGGCTTTCGGATGCCATCGCTGACCGCGATACGATCCACGCCGTGATTCGTGCGGTTGCGATCAACAACGATGGCGGTTCAAAAATCAGCTACGCCAGCCCTTCGGTCGACGGTCAAACCGAAGTTGTCGCGATGGCTCACCGAATGAGCGAATTGACGGCGGACCAGATCGGTTACGTCGAAGCTCACGGCACGGGCACGTTCGTTGGCGATCCGATCGAAGTCCAATCGTTGACCCGCGCGTTTGAGCAGTCGACGGACAAGAAACAATTTTGTGCGTTGGGATCAGTCAAAACGAACATGGGGCACGCCGATGTGGCGGCGGGCGTGATTGGATTGATAAAGACAGCCAATGTGGTTCGCGACGGGCTGATTCCGCCCAGTTTGCATTACCAGACACCCAACCCGAATGCGGAATTGACAGACAGTCCGTTCTTTGTGGTCACCGAAAAACAGGTTTGGGAAAATGAATCCGGCCCACGGATCGCTGGCGTCAGTTC
>CAZZDZ010000023.1:0-25691 GCA_964652675.1 uncultured Pirellulaceae bacterium | reverse complement strand
GCGTTCATGTTTCCTGGGCAAGGCGGACAGTACGTTGGCATGGCCCGCGATCTGTACGAAAAAGACACTTCGTTTCGCGCCGACGTCGACTACTTTTGCGATGTCGCCAAACGATCCATGACCGTAGACCTTCGCGAGGTCATGTTCGCCGAAGCAAACGACGAGTCACAACGCGAACAGTTGCAGCAGCGTTTGACCGAGACCTGGTTGACTCAGCCAGCCCTATGCGTCATCGAATTGGCGTTGTCACGACTTTGGCAACGCTGCGGCATCCAGCCGTCCGCTGTGATCGGACACAGCATCGGTGAGTTTGCAGCGGCAGCAGTCGCGGGCGTGATGTCTTTCGAATCCGCGATCGAACTGACGGTGCTGCGTGGAAAGTTGATCTTTGATTTGCCGCGCGGTTCGATGTTGGCGGTGATGAGCCCGGTGGCTGATGTGAAACCGCACCTGCCCGACGATTTGTCGGTGGCCGTGCTGAACAGTCCCCAACACTGTGTCATCTCTGGTGAAACGAAAGCGATCGAGGCGTTTGCCGATCAACTGAAACAAATTCAGATCGATAGCCGAATTTTGCGAACGTCCCACGCGTTTCATTCTTCGATGATGGCTAGCGTGTTAGACGAATTCACATCGGCCGTTGCGGCGGTTGAACTTTCTGATCCACAGATTCCGATCGTTTCCACGGTTACGGGAGATTGGGTCCAGCCCGGCGAGATGAACCAAGCCGAATACTGGGGCCGCAACATTCGTAACACGGTTCAGTTTTCCCAAGGTATCGAACGTCTGCTCTCAACCGAACCGGTGCTATTGGAAGTCGGCCCGGGTCAAACGTTATGTTCACTGGTTCGGCAACGAGAAGATTTCGAATCTTCGGCAATTCGATCGACACGCCACCCCAAAGAAACTTTGGACGACGTCGCTCAATGGTCAAACTCCTTGTCTCAGCTTTGGATCGCTGGTGTAGATGTTCAGTGGCCAATGAACGGCATGGAACAAGGACGGCGTATTTCATTGCCGACTTATCCGTTCCAGAGAAAACGGTTTTGGTTCGACGACCTGCCGCCGGGCGCCGTTCGTGCACGACACAGCGCAGGTTCGCCAGCGAGCAACAACACAGCGAGCAACAACACAGCGAGCAATGCTCAAGCGAACAATGCCCCAGCGCTACTTAATGCAGAGATTGCAGCGGCGCTACCACAGCAGCACGCTCCGTTTTCCCAGTGGTTTTACACACCCACTTGGGTAGAAGAACCGGCGACCCAATGCAATTGTGGTCAGGCGGATGCGACGGCAACATGGTTGTTCTTTTCCAACGATGCGCCAAATGGGGCGAGCCTTTTGACTGACTTGACCGGCGGCGCCAAAAACGTAATTGAAGTGGTCCCCGGCGATCAGTTTTCGCAATTGGAGCCGACCCGTTTTCAATTGCGACCGGACGAACCGGAGGACTATGACCAACTGATGCAGCAGTTGATTTCCGAATCTCGGATGCCGCAAAAGATGGTCCATACTTGGTGCTGGTCCAACGGTGATCACGTGTGTGCAGTCGAATCGGACTGGCCAGAAAAACTGCAACGCAGCCAAACGCTGGGGCTATTTGCTTTGCAGGCTTTGACGCAAGCGATTGGACGTTTGCCGCTTGCTGAAACGATTGAATTGGAGATTCTAGCGTCCAACGTTTACGCGGTTGATGCCGATGACAAGCCTGCCGCACAGAATGCGACGTTGCTGGGAATCGCCAAAGTCGTACCGCTTGAGTACCCGCAGTTGGAATGTCGTTTGATCGATTGCGGCGATGATCGGTCGGAGCAAACCGTCACTGCTGTGCGTCGTGAGTTCGAATTGCCGTTAAAAGAGCGGCCGTGGATCGCTGTGCGGGGCGGACGACGAATGTCACCCAGCGTAGCTGAGCATCCGTTGGACGAGAGTTGTGAAACGCTTGATCGGCTGAAACAAAATGGCACGTATTTGATCACCGGCGGATTGGGTGGGATCGGACACGCGATCGCAAAATTTTTGGCTCAGACCGTACATGCAAATCTGGTTTTGGTGGGGCGTAGCGAACTACCGCCGCGCGAGCGTTGGACAGAATCTTTGTCCGATTCCAAAACGGATCCGAACGTCGCGACCAAAATTCAGCGGTTGCAAGAATTGGAGTCGCTGGGCGGAAGCGTATTGCATGTTGCTGCCGACGTTGCCAATCGCGAACAGATGAAACAAGCGGTCGCCAATGCGGTTAAACGTTTTGGCAGCATCGACGCGGTCGTTCACTCTGCCGGTGTGGCCGACACCGCAGGTGCAATTCAATTGCGTGATCGTCAGAACACCGAAGACATGTTGCGGTCCAAAGTCACCGGAACACTGGTGCTGCATGAAGTCTTGCAGGATCAGAACCTGGATTTTTGGGTTCTGTTTTCTTCGATTTCTAACACGCTGTATCACAATCGGTACGGCCAATTGAGCTACGTCGCTGGCAACAGTTTCTTGGAGTCTTTCGCGGCGCAGATGCGCAGCGAGGGCAAGTTCGCAGTCGCGATCGCTTGGGACGAATGGCAAGACGTAGGAATGGCCGCCGAAGTCGTACAGGACTTCGCCGATTCGTTTGGCTACACACAGCAATTGTTCGATCCGCTGGATTCGTTCACCCCACAGCAGGGGGCACAAATGTTTCATCGCATCCTTTCGTGCGATGCATCAACCGTTCTGATTTCCACCCGTGACCTGCAGCAACGAATCGATTTAGACATTCACGCCAAGAGCCCGTTTTTGGAAGCGGCGCGAATGGCGGTTGGCGACGACACTGGATTGGACAGCGAACTTGCTGCAGGCGCCAACGCGGAATCAGAAAACACACCCACGACGCAGCCCGGTTATCAGCGGATCGCGAACCTTTGGGAAAAACTACTTTCGGTAAAAAACATTGGACCGGACGACAACTATTTTTCGCTCGGCGGTGATTCGCTTTCTGCCGTTCGGTTCTTGAACCAAGTCGAAAAAAGTTTCGGAAAGCGAATCCCTTTCGCTTCGATGGTCGAGTTTCCGACGCCCAAAAAACTGGCGAACTACTTACAACTTGATAGCCAGCCAATCGAGAAAGCTGCGGCGGTTTCTTCAGCAAGCACGTCAGCAATCCAAACGGAAACTCGATCAACTTTAATGGAATTGGCTGGCAATGGCGATTTGCCGCCACTGTTTTGTATGCATGCGGCAGACGGTTACGCGTTGATTTTTCGCGAACTATGCGGCAGTCTTGATCCGCGGCGTCCTGTCTTTGGGCTTCAGTCACCAGCGTTGTTCGGCGAACCGATCGAGAGCATTGAAGCTTTGGCGACTCGCTACGTTGCCGACATTCGACGGCGCCGTCCCAATGGGCCGTATCATCTGGCGGGTTACTGCATGGGAGGCACGATTGCGTTGGAGGTGGCGCAGCAGTTAAAGGCCGCAGGTGAAAAAGTTGAAAGCTTGATCTGTATCGAAACTTATAACTGGCACACCTCGCTGGCAGCAAGCCAGTCGCGATGGGTTCAGTTTGTTTACTATTTTCAAAAGGTCGACTTTCACTTTCGAAATTTTTTAATGCTGAACATGCGACTGAAGTGGCAGTTCATCAAAGCAAAATCTCTTGCGATGTGGCGACGAAGAAAAGTCTGGTTCAGCAGCTCGCAAGGATCACGATCACAAGCAACAGACTCCGACTCTGGCGAAATGACTCCTGCTGAAATTTGGTGTCGCCACGACGAAGTCGCCGAGGAGTACTTGCCGACCACCTATGACGGCAAGCTGACATTGATCCGAGCAAAGAAAGACTATGTCCGTTACCGTGATCAGGAGTTTCCGATTGCCGTTGGCGGTCAGGTCGATCTACATCGTTTGCGCGTCTACCCCGCTGGGATGATGGCAGCGCCATTTGCCAAAGAGTTGGCGGAGTTAATCGAACAAACGCTGGCCAAGAAAAAAGCCCTGAGGCGCCCGACTGGTCCTGAACTTGTCCTAACCGTGCCCGTAAAAACAGGGCCTTGAAAGCGCGCGTGGTAAGTGTCCATCCCGAAATCTGAGTTTCTTACTTCGACAACGCTCCCCAAGCGTCTGCAACGGGTCTCTTTCTTCCCATCCACTAATTGGGTTCATTGATCAGCTTGTTCTCCTTTATCCACTGTTTTCCAGTAATTATCCGTGCGGTACTACTCGTCCAAATACCGCGTTAGTTCGGTGTCAGAGGGGACCCTCCATTTCGATCCTATAAAACCCCGTAAACAGCCCGATCGAAATCGTTTTTCCTCTTTTCCTTATCCGTTGATCAACTAAAGTTTTGCTTATCGACGTCCTTTTCAGATGGGGACGGCAGCAGTCCATCTGGATCTAAAAACAGTGCCTTCACGGTTCTGGTTCCCCCCACTTTTTTGTCACTGAGATTGTTTCATTGAATATATGTGAAGCCACTCAATCGCCTGAGACCATTGCATCACCCGAGGCTGTTCAGCCGCCGGTGATCATCGCGCGGGCAGTCCCAATCTGGAAACGTGCGCTGGATATTGTTTTGAGTTTAGTGGTGGGAATTGTGTTGTCGCCCGTGCTGGTGTTCATTGCGATATTCATCAAGTGTGTATCGAAGGGTCCTGTTTTGTATCGCCAAGATCGGTTGGGGCACGGCGGCGAGTATTTTTCGATCTGCAAATTCCGAACGTTGGAAATAAACGCAGCGGGACCACACCGTGATTACATCAAATCGATGGAGCGATCAGAACCGGCCGTAAAACCAAAGTTAGATAGCTTCTTGATTACCGGCGGAAACTTTCTTCGGGCATCTTCACTTGATGAACTACCGCAACTGATCAACGTGCTGCGAGGCGAGATGAGTTTAGTTGGACCACGGCCAGACGTGTTGCACATCGAAGACTACGAAGAACGAGACCTGCGTCGATTCGAGGTATTGCCTGGGATCACTGGACTCTGGCAGGTCAGCGGTAAGAATCGCTTGAGTCAAGACGAGATGATTGATCTGGACGTTCAATATGTCGACAAGGTTTCACCCAAACTGGATTTGCTGATCATTATCAGAACGTTTTGGGTTCTGTTGCGACAAGACAACAATTGATTCACACCACTTGCATTTTCCTTTCTATATTTCATCAAGGCGTACACCATGATTCGTGTTGGTATTGTTGGGCTCGGATACTGGGGTCCCAACCTCGTTCGTTGCTACTCAGAACTTGAAAACTGCAAAGTTACAGCGGTCTGCGACCAAAGTTATGACCAGTTACTGAGTATCAAAGATCGCTTTCCCCAGGTCTATCCGATCGAGAGCTTTGACGCGTTACTTGATCGTGACATCGTTGATGCTGTTGTGATCGCGACCCCGACCACGACGCACTTCGAGATGGCAAAGAGGGCTTTAGAAAACGACATGCATGTGTTTGTCGAAAAGCCACTCGCCGAAACGCCTGAGCAATGCGAAGAATTGATTCGGATTGCCAATGAACGAAATCGCGTTCTGTTTGTCGGCCATGTCTTCCTGCATTCGGCACCTGTGTTGGCTTTGCGCAAGATCATCGAAGACGGCGAACTTGGCAACATCAACTACATCAGCAGTCGAAGGCTGAATCTGGGTCCAGTGCGAAAGGATGTTGGCGCGTTGTACGACCTCGCACCGCATGACATTTCGATGATCCTGTACCTGCTTGGTGAACAGCCAACCAACGTCACTTGCACCGGATTTGATCGACTGAATCCCGGTATTCACGACGTTTGCAACCTGACAATGAAGTTCCCTGGCAACCGAATGGGAATGGTCCACGTCAGCTGGCTAGACCCACGAAAAGAGCGTGTGTTGACGGTCGTCGGTGACAAGAAGATGGCTGTTTACGATGACTTGGATCAGGAAAAGATCAAAATCTTTGACAAGGGAGTCGATGCACCATCACGGTCTGCTGACTTCGCCGAATTCCAGCTCTCGTATCGATACGGCGGTAGCTACTGCCCGTTCGTCCAAGAAAAGGAACCGCTCAAAGCCGAGTGTGCCGATTTCATTCGCTGCATCGATGAAGGTGATGTGCCGATGACCGATGGTAGCAATGGACTGGAGGTTGTCCGTGTCCTTGCTGCTGCAAAGAAGTCGATGAACAAAGAAGGGCTGCCAATCGAACTCAGTGAGGAACTGACAATGGGGTCGGGTCAGTGAGCACAGCCGATGCGAAACTTCGAATCGATAGCAGCAGCGTCGACTCGAGTGTTGAGCCACCAAAGTTCTACCAACATCCAAATTCCCTCGTCGAATCTGAACAGGTCGGCGAAGGGACACGCATCTGGGCGTTTGCCCAGGTGATGAAGGGGGCGGTTGTTGGAAAGAATGTCAATGTTGGTGGTCACGCTTTTGTCGAATCGGGTGCAGTTGTCGGCGACAATGTCACCATCAAAAATCAAGTTTTGATTTGGGAAGGGGTCACGATCCAGGACGATGTTTTCATCGGACCACGCGTGGCCTTTACCAATGATCGATTCCCACGTTCGCCCCGCAGCAGTGGAGCGAGCGAACGTTATGACGCAAAAGAAAACTGGCTTGAAAAAACGGTTGTCTGCCGCGGCGCTTCGATCGGCGCGGGAGTAACCATTGCACCCAGTTGCACACTGGGTTGCGGCTGCATGGTAGCGGCCGGCTCGGTGGTCACGTCTGACGTACCAGCGTTCGCGTTGGTCGTGGGAGTGCCAGCACGGCGAATCGACGATGTCTGTTCTTGCGGACAACGCCTAAGGGGAAAATACGACGAAGTTAACTGTGCTGCTTGCGGTGAAACCGCAGCGGCGCGGCAAGAGATTGCCAACAGTTACGCTTCAAACTGAATTTCCAATATCTCTCATCTATTTTTTTAGAGTCACTATGAGCAAGGTTCCTACCACGACCGGTCCGATTCCATTGGTCGATCTCCGCACACAGTCCCAGGCGATCAAAGCAGAAGTGCTTGAGCGGATTGGCGAAGTCATTGATTCCGCCGGATACATTCTGGGGCCGCAGGTCGGCGAGTTCGAAAAACAGTTCGCAAAGTACACAGGGACAAACCACTGCGTTGGACTGGCTAACGGAACAGAGGCCTTGCACATGGCCTTGCGGGCTTTGGAGATTGGCCAAGGTGACGAAGTTATCACGGCCGGAAATTCCTTCGCCGCGACCGCCTTTGCGATCAAGTACGTGGGCGCAAATCCGGTTTTTGTTGACATCGCTCCAGACGACTACAACATCGATGCAAGCCTGATCGAATCCGCGATCACGCCCAAAACAAAAGCGATCATGCCTGTTCACCTGTACGGACAGCCAGCCCGAATGGACGCGATTTGCAAGATCGCAAAAGAGCACGGACTGAAGGTGATCGAGGATGCCGCCCAAGCTCACGGTGCTGAACTCAATGGCCAACGCTGCGGTAGCTTTGGAGATATCGGCTGTTTCAGCTTTTATCCCGGCAAAAACCTGGGCGCTTTTGGTGATGGTGGAGCCGCGGTGACAAACGATCCAGAATTGGCCGAAAAGCTAAACTTGTTTCGCAATTACGGACAGAAAGTCAAAAATCGCCACGATTCAATGGGCTTCAACTGCCGCCTGGATACCGTCCAGGCTGCCGTGCTTTTGACTAAGATGAATTACATCGAACAGTGGACAGAAAGCCGTCGCCAAGTGGCTGCGTGGTACCGCGAAGAATTGGCCGACAGCGATCTGATTCTGCCAAGTGAGCATGACGACGTTCGACACGTGTACCACTTGTTCATTGTGCGAACGCCCAATCGTGATGCTTTGATCGAGCATATGGGTCAGCACGACGTGTCTTGTGGTATTCACTACCCCAATCCCCTATACGTGAATCCACCATTCGCCGACGCGCGAACCGTGCCAATGGAGTGTCCGGTTGTTACCCAAGTCGCAAACGAAATCCTTTCACTCCCAATGTACCCCGAGATGACACGTGAACACGTCGCGCAGGTCGGCAATGCATTGCGTGCTTTCTCTAGCGTCAGTAAGGCAACCTCGTAATGACTGGCGACCCCAAATTCGATTCCCAACCTGGCAACAGCCAGTCAGCGATCAGCGTCGATACAAACGACGCCAACGCTGACAGCGCGAACCAATTTCGCAGCCAGGTTACGGACTCATCTTATGCAGAATTTTACGACCGAGAAGCGAACGATGTTGGGGATCGTTGGCTGCCTGCGTCATTGGCTTCGTATGTCGAGATTCCATTTCGACACAAACGCACCATCATCACGTCGGTTCTGGTGGGCATGCTTGTCGGTTGGCTCGCGATTCTGGTTTGTCCACGCAAGTATCAATCAGAAGCAAAGCTGAAGATTCGTATTGGACGCTCAAGTGTTGCGTTGGATCCCACGGTCACGACTGGGGAAACGATGTTGATGCAAAAAACGCTCGAAGAAGAAGTCGTCACAACTCTCGATGTTTTGGGAAGCCGACAAGTTTTGGTGAACGTCGTCGATGAGATAGGGCCATCGGCCGTGCTCAACGGCTATGTTCCGGGCGGACCAGGCGAAGAAGACGGCGTGCTGTCCACGATCGTCGATGCAGCTCGCGAACTTGTCTTCAACGGGCTGTATCTGATTGGCCTGAAAGACGACGTCAGTGATCATGAGTTGGCTGTGATGGAAATCGGCAATCAGCTGAATGTCTACGCGCCCAAAAAGTCGTCGGTGTTGACCATCCACGGCGAGGCCAAGACGCCTGAAATGGCGCAGTTGATGACCCAAACAATGATCACGGTCTTCATGGATGAGCACCTGCGTTCTTCGGCAACCCCCGGTTCTCTTGGATTCTTTGGCAGCGAAGTGGAGGTTGCAGAGAAACGGCTCGACGCGATGAATCAGGCGCGATTCGAATTCTTGACGAAAGAAAAAATGGTTTCGGTTGATGCCAACCGTGCAATGTTGCGTGACAAACTGGTCGCACTGAATCGTGATATTTTGACGGCAAAAAGCACTTTGGAACTGACTCGGGCAAAGATCGCTGATTTAAATTCCAAGATCGCGCGGATGGATGACGAAGTTGTCGTGTCGCGTCAGCAACAGAGCAGTTCAACCTGGAGCGGTATTCGGCAACGGGTTTACGAATTGGAAGTCGACGAACGAAATTTTTCGGCGATCTATCAGACCGGTCATCCCACGCTGGTCACCGCCAGAGAGAAGCTTGAAGGCGCCCGGGGGATTTTGAAAAGAATCGAAGCGGAAGACGTAAGCGAAAACAGTGCCATCAACCCAGCCAAGGCCAAGGCTCAAGAGGCTCTACTGGATCTGGAAAATGCCGTTGCCGGACTGGAATCTGAAATCGCAGAGAAACAGAAAGACCAAAAGGAAGCAGATGCGGAAGTCAGCCGATTGCTGGAAAACGAACGCAAGATGATCGACATGGATCGAAACATCGCTGTTTTAGAATCCAGCTTGTCGCTTCTGAACCAAAAGAGAGAAGAGTCTCGTCTGATCGAACAGTTGGAGCAAAAGGATTTTTCTAATGTTTCGGTTGTGCAACCAGCATCTTTGATCCAGCGACCGATTAGCCCAAACAAACCGCTGTTCGCATTGGCATTTACTTTGCTTGGCGGAATGATTGGACTCACTTTGGCGTATGCAAAAGAAAATTCGTTTGAGAGCATTCGCTCAGATGAACAACTGCGTTCAATGGTCAGAGGAGCGCCGGTCACCCAAATCGAAGTAGGCGGTGAAAAGAAGCGAACGAAACGAGATCGGGAAACCTATCGTACGATGCTGTTGGACGCGATTCGAAAATCCCGAGGATCAAACTCTGGAGCCAACAGCGGGCGAATGATTGGTGTGCTTGGTTGCCACGAAGGTTGTGGAAGCACGACGGTTGCCCAGTCGCTAAGAGATGTCGGCGCGCAGGAGTTTTTTAACGATATCAGCCTGCTTGATTGGAGTGGTATCCGATTCATTAACGACGAAAAATCGTTTCACCAATGGGACGAAAAGCTAACCGAATTATCTAGTTCGAATGACCTTGTGATTGTGGATTTGCCGCCGGCGCATTGTCTGCACCATACGCAAATTCTTGACAAGCTTGATCAAGTTTTGATCGTTGTCGAATCGGAGGTCACGACTGCGTCGGCTGTGAAGCGTACGGTTGCCCTGTTTGCTGATCCTCACACGCCAGATATTGCCAACGTCGTCTTTAACAAGTCGCGGCGCTATCTCCCTCGGTTCGTAGAGCGGTTGTTGAAACCAGGTGTGACCGCCTAACGACCCCCGACTTAACCCCGTCACACTTCCCCCCTTTAACTTCACTCTTGTTCCTTGTCTGTTGCATACTCCCCTCGCGCAACTAGTTCGTATACGCAGGAAACCGCTGCGCTAACGACTTGTCAGCGATTGAGTCGGGTGGAACGAGCTGCTTTGGCGATTGGGATTTTTGAAATTCCACTGCAGTTTGACAAGTACTTTGGGTTTCAGATTGAACACGCGGAGTTGGGCGCGGTCGCCGGTATAAATGTATCCATCACGCTGATTGCATTTGCGGTTCTGTACTTTTTGTGGTTTGCCCGCAGAGCCTCCGTCAGCACGAGCCAGTTGAAACGCTGGATCTTTGGACCGGCGATGATTGCTTATGTTGCGTTCGTAACGCTCAGCGTCGCAACCGCTGAAGTGCAATTCTTGGCGGTCTGCGATTGGTTCATTGTCGTTCAAGCCTACGCGTTGTTTTTTTACGTAGCCAATCGCATCGACGACTACCGCGACCTGCTGTTTACGGTGATGGTGCTTGCGGGAACATTAGTGTTTCAGTGTTTTCTGGTTTACGGTCTATCGTTATTCGGCGAAGCAGGCGAGATTTACAAATACGGTGCGCTCACGCTGAAGGTTTGGGAAGACGGGCGGCCTGCCGGGACAATGCACTCGGCGGTTTTGGCCGGTAGCGTGATGGCGTTCCTTTGGTTGCCCGTCATGGGATTGACGCTTTCGTCGGCTTCCCCCGGCTTAAAAAAGTTGGCGATCGCAGCGTTGGCGATTGGATTGCTGGGAATCATGCTGACACAAACGCGCGGCGCGATTGGCACAACATTTGTCGGCGCTTGCGTGATTGGATTCGCCGCGTTCTTACGCGGTTGGCTTCCCCGCCAAGCGATCACGACCGCAGCGCTGCTTGGATTGATCAGTATTGCTCCGCTTATTACTGTGATTCAGGGACGGATTCTTAGTGGTGATGGTGGTTCGGCTGTCGCACGAAAACACTTAACCGTGATTGCAATTCAGATGATCAAAGATCGGCCACTGCTCGGTTACGGAGCTGGCAACTGTCACTTGGCTGGTATCCCCCGCTCGAACGCGCCGGAGTATCGCAGCGAGTGGTACTACACGATTCACTGCAAGTATCTGCTGACTTGGATCGAAAACGGTGTATTTGGTTTCTTGGCATTTTTGTGCGTCATTGGCACTGGGATTCGGTACGGAATGAAGACGTGGTTTACGCGCAATCGAATGTACGCGCCGATCGGTCTCGCACTGGCGCTTGGGATCGCTGGTAACGCGATTCATATGCTGGTCGATATTTTCAATTCGCGCACCCAAGTACAGATACTTTGGATCGTGTTGGGGCTTGTCGCTGCGACCTATCGTTTGTCGCAATCCAAACCAAGCGATTCGTCGCGAGCCCAATTCACGGGGGCACTTTCGCATGGGCGGTAACACTGCAGTCCGAACCGGTAAGAACGCAGCAGCATTGTTTGCTGGAACGCTGGTCAAAATGATCGCCAGCTTTGCATTCATCATCTTTGCCGCGGCAAAGATGGGTTTGAATGATTTCGGCAAGTACTCACTGGCGATCTTTTATTTTGAACTGTTCCTTTCGTTAACAGCGACCGCCGTTGGGATTTTGCTAACGCGAGACCTTGCCCGATGGAAACGTCGTTCCGGCGACCTACTGACATCGGCGTCGATCATGGCGTTTGGATTGGCGTGCATCGCGCCGATCTTTATGTTTGTCGGAAGCTACTCGCTGAACTACTCCGAAGACACATCGTTGGCGATTTTGATCGCATCGCTTGTGCTGATACCCGCATCACTGAGTGTTGTGTTGGAAGCAGCCTTGGTGGCGTTTGAACGTGCGGAATTCGTGACGTTCGGCAACGTTTTCGAGAGCCTTGTCCGAATTCCACTTTCGGTTGCCGTGTTGATGAGCGGCTTTGGCTGGCTGGGAATCATGTGGGTGTTGATGTTCTCGCGCGTGCTCCTACTGATCTTTTATATCTGGGCAATTCGCAAAGTCGATTCACCGCAGTTGACCTTTCGCTGGCGATCGCTGCGTCGGTTTGCCGTTCGATGGAAAACGTTTGCCGCGGAAAACTGGATGGCAACGCTTTACACCAGCTTAGACGTACTGGTGCTGTCCTACTTCAGCGGCGAAATCGCAGTGGGGCTTTACACCGCTGCTTGGAAAGTCGTCCGTTTGGGATCCGTGTTCTCCAAAAGCTACACCACCGCTGTGTTCCCGGTGATGGCTCGCTTGCACGGCAAGAGCAAGGATTCATTTGGTCGATTGTATCGTTCCACCATTCGCATCATGGCATTGATCGCGATCCCGGCAGTCGTTGGGATTTGCATTTTATCAAGCGACGTGATTCAGATTCTGTACACCGACGAATTTGTCGAAAGCACGCCCGTGCTACGCGTTTTGGTTTGGGCGCTGTTGGTGGAATTCCTGAATCCATTTTTAAGTCATGCTTTGTTCGCGCAGGGCAAGCAAAATAAATCGATGCAAGTCGCTGGCATCAGCCTGGCGGTCAACACCGTTTTGACGGGACTGCTGGTTTATCGCTACGGCGTTGTTGGTGCCGCATTGGGTACCGTCTTGGGTGGTTTGGTTGCAACCGTCTGCTACTCGTGTTTCTTGATGCCCAAAAAAGATCTGATCAGCACTGGGGTCGTCTTTTTGCAAGTTGCCGTCGCGGCAGCCGGACTGGGCGTCACCTTGTGGATCGCACAGCACGAAATACTGCCCGTAAAAATCGTGATCGCGTCGCTTGTGTATGGCGTGCTTTTGTTCGCTGTCGGCGCGATTCGTTTAAGAGACTTTCATCTCGCAAAATCACTTGTTTTATCCAGAGCTGCTTCATGAGCCAATCCAATAATGTTCGCCTTGGCATCATCGGATGCGGAGCTATCGCCGAAATTTATCACCTGCCTTATCTGGCGTCGGACGCACGATGCCGAGACGGGATCGCACTGGCCGAACCCAACGAAGAACGTCGCAAAGCGATGCGCGAAAAGTTTGGTGCTGCGGTCGACGTCGCCGACTATCGCGAACTGTTGGACAAAGTCGACGGGGTCATCATCGCCACTCCACCGACTTCGCATTTCCCAATCGCCAAATGGTGCTTGGAAAACGGCAAGCACGTTTTGTGCGAAAAACCGCTCACCGAATCGATCGACGAAGCGCGCGAACTGGTTTCGTTGGCGGAGAAAAATGGTGTCGAACTGGCCGTCAACCAAACGCGCCGGTTCTTTCCCACCTACCAAAAAATTCGCGAGCTGATCAAGGATGGCGTGCTGGGCGATTTGCAGAAAATCGAATACCACGACGGTGTCGAATTCGATTGGCCCGCCGCGTCGCCACATCACTTCCAGCCTGACGCCAAAGGGGCTTGGTCGGACACCGGCGTCCATTTGCTGGACACCGTTTGTTACTGGCTTGGTGGAAAACCAGAGTTGGTTCAGTCGTTAAACGATTCCGGTGGCGGCCCCGAAGCGATGGCGACCGTTCGGCTTCGTCACGAAAACTGCGATGCAGAAATCAAAGTCAGCCGGTTGGGGCGTCTGGCGAATGGTTTCACAATCCAAGGGACCAAGGGCAGCATCACGGCTCAAGCCGAGGACTTTACCGAAATCACCGTGCAGTTTACCGGCGGTGGCAAGAAAAAATACAAGTGCGCCCGCGGACATTTGCAGTACACGGATTTTGCCAAGCCGCTGTTGTCCAACTTTGCGGATGTTGTCTTGGGCAAAGCCAAGCCAACCGTGCCTGGACGCGAGGTGGTCGACACGATCGAACTGTTGCAAGCCGCTTACGATAACGTTCAGAGCTACGATCAGCCTTGGGACGATCACTTAAAAGACGGATCAAACATCTCCGTCGTTTCCCAACCACCAAGAATTCTGGTGACCGGCGCGTCCGGTTTCTTGGGTGGCCGGTTGGTCGAAGCGATGCATTTGTCGGGAGCAGCCGATCCGGTCGGTACGATTCGTGGTTGGTCGCGGGCCGCTCGCCCGGCCAGATTCCCAGTCAAGCTGGAATTGTGTGATATCGAAAACGCCGAACAAGTTGACGCGTTGGTTTCACAAGGCTTTGACGCGATCGTACACACCGCCAAAACGGACACACGTGAATCAATTGTTGGCGGCACAGAAAACCTGTTGCGCGCCGCGGCAAAACACAACGTCGGCCACTTGATTCACCTCAGCACGGCCGAAGTTTACGGCCCAGGTGTATCCGGAAACATCACCGAAGAAGCGCCAACCGAACCGTCGGATCGTCTTTACGGTGACGCCAAAATCGAAGCCGAACAGGTCTGCCGTCGCTTTGCCGAACAAAATGTTGCGACCACGATTTTGCGACCATCGCTGATCTACGGCCCCTTCAGTACTTCCTGGACAATGCACGTTGCCAAACGATTGCAGTCTGGAAATTGGGGCACGTTCGACGAACAGGGCGAAGGGTTCGCGAACTTGGTTTACGTCGATGATTTGGTGCGAGCCATTCTGGCTTGCGTCGAAAATGATGCGGCCAAGAACCAAACCTTCAACATCAATGGCCCCGACGTACCAACTTGGAACCAGTACTTCGCTCAGTTCAATGAAATCCTGGGCCAAGAGCCACTTCAAGCGATCTCGTCCAGCAAATCGAAACTACGCACGTTCGTGATGGACCGTATCGGCGGCATGGCGGACATGGTGCTAAATCGTTACGAAGACAAGTTGATGGAAATCTATTTGCGTGGCGGACTGGCCAGCAAAATGATGAAAAAACTCAAGGGCGAATTAGACAGCACGCCAAGTGGCGGCGAATTGCATGACTTGTACATGCGCAAGGCAACTTACGACGATTCAAAGATTCGATCGATGTTGAATTTTGAATCGGCGTTCGACCTAAATCTTGGGATGCGTTTGTCAGCCGCGTGGCTGAGCCTGCAAGAGCTGACCGAAAAGCCGGTGACATTCAACAAAGCAGAATCCAGCCAGATACAATCTGAATTGGCTTCTCAGGAGGTGGTTGCAAAATGAAAATCGCTTGGGTCACTTACGATTTCGAGGAATATAGCACGCGTCATGTCAACGCGATGGCTGACGATCACGATGTGCTGTTGGTCATGCCTGAGCCATTTGAGGGCGCGCCGCGATACGAAGTGCATCCGAAAGTGGATCATTTTTCGTTCAATAAACCACGATTGCGCCAGCCGCTGCGCCAGTTGAAATCGAACCGCGAAATTCTGCGACGCATCCACGAATTCAACCCCGACGTCGTGCATTATCAGCAAGGGCACATGTGGTTCAACGTGGCGCTGAATTCATTGCAGCAACGTTATCCGCTGGTGATCACGATACACGATCCGCGACATCACGCGGGCGACAGTGTTTCGCGCAAGACGCCGCAGTGGTTGATGGATTATGGCTTTCGCAAAGCAGACCGTGTCATCGTGCACGGGGAAGCACTTGCCACACAGGTTCACGAACTGTTTGGGTTGGACAAGTCGTTTGTCGATGTCATTCCCCATGTTTCGATGGGCGGTGACGCGACTGCCAACCAGATTCAAGAAAACCCCAATCACGTTTTGTTCTTCGGTCGAATCTGGGATTACAAAGGCCTGGATACTTTGATCCAAGCCGAACCGTTGATCAGCCAGCACGTTCCCGATGTAAAGATCGTGATTGGCGGCGAAGGCGACGACTTTGGGCGTTATCACGCAATGATCCGCAACCCCGATCGTTTCGACATTCAGAATCGTTGGATCAGCGACGAAGAGCGCGCCGAAATGTTTCAGCAAGCAGCATTGGTCGTGCTGCCATACAACGAAGCAACGCAAAGCGGCGTCGTGCCGGTGGCATACAACTTCAGCAAACCAGTCGTCGCGACACGCGTCGGCGCGCTGGCCGAATGTGTCGACGATCAAGAAACCGGGCTGCTCGTTCCGCCTCGCGATCCACAGCAACTCGCTGACGCGATCGTTCGCATTTTGAAAGATTCCGACTTGCGAAAGAAAATGGGGACGGCGGGCCGCGAAAAACTTCAACTCGAGTGCTCCCCCGCAGTAGTTGCCCGGCAAACCGTCGCAGCATACATGAAAGCGGCTGGCATCTCCCCAACCATACCGGCTCCAGTCGAGGTGGCGGTATGAAACGACCAATCAGCGAAAGTCAGTTTCTTGTTACCGGCGCCGCTGGATTTGTAGGCGCGCACGTCGCTAGCCAATTACTCGACGCAGGCGCAAAAATAGTCGGCATCGACAATCTGAACGATTACTACGACCCGACGTTAAAACAGCATCGAGTCGAGGTGCTGCAGAAAAACCAAGCGTTTGAGTTCCATGAAATGGACGTCGAAAACCTCGGCGACTTGGGCAAGCTGTTTGATAACAACGCTTTCGATGGCGTCATCAACCTTGCTGCCCGCGCTGGCGTTCGCGCGAGCGTCAAAGATCCCCACATCTACCTGCAAACCAATGCCCAAGGCACGTTAAACATTTTGGAGCAGATGCGAGCTCACAGTGTGCCCAAACTCGTCCTCGCATCAACATCATCGTTGTACGCTGGCCAGAGCATGCCATTCGTCGAAACGACATCGGTCAGCAAGCCGATTTCGCCCTACGCGGCTTCCAAGAAAGCGGCCGAGGTGATGGCGTACACGTACCACAGCTTGTTTGACATTGACGTTTCGGTGGTTCGATATTTCACCGTTTACGGCACCGCCGGGCGTCCAGACATGTCGCCGTATCGATTCATTAACTGGATCGCCACGGGTCATCCGATCCAGCTTTACGGCGATGGTAGCCAAAGCCGCGACTTTACCTATATCGACGACATTGCCGGTGGGACAATCGCCGCACTGAAATCCGTCGGCTACGAAATCTTTAACTTGGGCGGCAACACACCGTACTCGTTGCTGCAGATGATCGAAAAAATCGAACGTCTGGTGGGCCGAAAAGCGAAGATCGATTTCCTTCCCGCCCAAGCGACCGATATGGCTGCGACTTGGGCCAACGCAGAAAAGGCTCGCGAAGTCCTTGGCTGGGAAGCAAAGATTGATTTCGACGAAGGCCTCGCTCGCACTTGGCAGTGGCACCAAGATTACTTTGGGCACACACGTGGTGACGAAATCCCAAATGATATCGCCAACAATGACACTGCCAAAAATGAAACTGCCAACTCCGTCCAGGAGTCTGTCTAACGATGTGTGGTATCGCTGGTATCGTCGCCCCGCTTGGGTCGCAACTGATTTCTGAAACGATGGTTCGCATGACCGATGCGATCATCCATCGTGGGCCCGACGACCAAGGCCACGTGATCGGAGACAATATCGGGATCGGAATGCGTCGGCTAAGCATCATCGATGTTGCAGGCGGTCACCAACCGATCGCAAACGAAACCGGTGACATCCACGTTATCTGCAACGGCGAAATCTACAACCACGACCAACTGCGGCGCGAACTAAAATCCAAGGGCCACCATTTCAAAACCGGATCCGACGCCGAAGTGATCGTGCACTTGTACGAAGAAGTCGGCGACGCCTGTCTTGATCAACTACGTGGCATGTTTGGCCTAGCGATCTGGGACCAACGCACCGACCGATTGTTGATCGCCCGTGATCGGCTGGGCAAAAAACCGCTCTTCTACGCTCAACGAGGCAAACGATTGTGGTTCGGCAGCGAAATGAAATCGTTGCTCGCGGCAGAACCCAGCCTGAACAAACCCAATCACGCAGCCCTGGGAGAGTTCTTTCAGTTTGCCTACGTTCATCAACCCCAAACCGTATTTCAAGACATCCATCGCTTGCCCGCCGCCCACTACGGCGTTTGGGAGCGCGGCGAATTCACGATCAAACCGTACTGGTCGATCGAATTCCAAGCGGACGAATCAGTCTCCGACGCCGATTGGGCCGAGCAGCTTGATGCCGTGCTGGCCGATTCGGTAAAAGTTCGCTTGCAGAGCGAAGTCCCCTTGGGCGTGTTCCTTTCCGGCGGTTTAGATTCCAGCGCCGTTGTCGCGTACGCACACCGCGCCGGTTTGGATCCGATGAAAACGTTTACGGTCGCCTTTGACCGGCAGGAATGGGATGAATCGGATGACGCATTGCGTGTCGCCAAACATTTTGGCACCGACCATCACGTGTTGGAACTAACCGAACCCCAAATGCGGGACTCGCTGATCGAGACGCTCGAAGCGATCACGCATCATTGCGACGAACCGTTTGGCGATGCCTCCGCGATTCCGACCTATCACATTTCGCGAATGGCGCGCGAGCATGTGACGGTGATCTTAAGCGGCGATGGTGGCGATGAATTGTTTGCTGGCTACACGGCTTATCGCGGCGTCTTGTTTGCTCAAAAATATCGTCGCCTCTTGCCGCAATTGATCGGGCGGCATTTAATCCCCGGTACCGCATCGTTTGCTTCGCGTTTCTTGGGTGGAAGCCTGCGATACAAAATGAAACGCGTCGCCAAAGTCTGCCGTGACAGTTCGCTGCCAATTCACGAAGCACTTCGGGATAAGGCTTCGATTTGGAACACGCGCGAATTGCGAGATCTCTTGACGCCAGAGTGTTACGCCGGAGCCGAATATCTAGGCGAACAATATTTGCCGGATGAACTTTGGGCGATCATGCAGTCAGACATGGACTTGGTCAGCCGCATGTGCGAAGTGGATATAAAGTCCTACATGTTGGACGACATCTTGGTCAAAGTGGACCGTATGAGCATGGCCCACTCATTGGAAGTTCGCTCGCCACTGCTCGATCACAATGTCGTCGAACTTGCCGCGCGAATGCCAACGCGATTGAAGGTCGATCGCCACGCCGGCAAATTGATCTTTCGTGATGTCGTTCGTCCGTACTTGCCGCCCAAGACGGTTCGCAAGGGCAAGCAGGGTTTCAGCGTTCCGTTGCGAGATTGGTTTCGCGGCGAACTTTCCGGCACGGTCCGAGACTACTTGTTGTCGGATGGACAATTGCCAGAGGAATTGTTCCAGCGTAGCGGCGTCGAAGAAATTTTGGCCCAGCACCAACGCGGCGCAGCCGATCACGCCAACAAAATCTGGTTGCTGTTGGCCTACGCAGCTTGGAACAAACAGACACAAACCAGTTTAGCGCCATCCGATAAAGCCGCGCACACCATGGGGACATCAGCATGAATCGACCTGACCAAGACCTAAACGTTCTGCACGTTTGCCCCGAATTACCGCGCGAAGATTGCCCTGGCAGTATGGCACCCGCAGGGCGACAGATTGATTCGCTAACCGATGCCGGCGTCAAAACGCAAGTCGTCGACATGCGTGGGATTCCAAAACTAAAGTACCTGCAAGCGATCCCTCGAATCCGTCGTATCGCTCGCGATGTCGATGTGATTCACTCCCATTTTGGCTACTGTGGTTGGCTGTCGTGGATCGCCACTCGTGCGATGCGATCGCGACCCAAACTGGTGATGTCGTTCATGGGTGACGACTTGTTGGGAACACCGATCGCTGATGGTTCACTGACATGGACCAGTCGCGTGCAAGCAAGAATCAACAAGAGTTTTGCCAATCGGTTCGACAAGGTCATCGTCAAAAGCCAAGAGATGGCAGGCGTGATCGCGCCCTGCAAATCGACTGTCGTCGCCAACGGAGTCGACATGGAAACATTCCAACCGATGAGCCGCGATGAAGCTCGCAAGCGACTGAACTTGCCGCTCGATCGCAAACAGATTTTGTTTCCCGGCAATCCAGAGAATCCACGCAAAGGACATTTATTGGCAGCGGCTGCCGTGAAAGTCGCCGTGCAACAATTGGATGAACCGATCGACTTGGTTCCCCTTTGGAACGTGGATCCAGATGACGTGGCGATCTACATGAACGCTTGCGACGCGATGTTGATGATGTCGTTCATCGAAGGATCACCGAATGTTGTCAAAGAAGGCTTGGCGTGTGATCTGCCCGTGATTGGTGTCCAAGTCGGCGACGTACCCGAAATGCTGGACGGCATTTCCGGCTGCGTGGTTTGTCCGCGAGACGCCGAAGTGATCGGGCAACGGCTAGCCGAACAATTGCAAAGTGAAACGATCTGCAACGGCCGCGCCGTCTTGCAAGATCGCGGCCTGGACTTGGCAAGTGTTGCCCAACGCGTGTTGTCAATTTATGCGTCAGCAACAGGACTGCAGCAACCAACATCGACTTCGCCTACCACCACCGTCCAAACGGTACGCGAAAGTGAACTTGCCGAGGGCCGAACCTAATGTGTGGCATCACTGGCATATTGAACCTCGACGCTTCGCGGACCGCTCCGCCGGAAGTGCTCGAGCGTATGATGATGGCTATTTTTCATCGCGGACCCGACGAAGACGGTCGTTTGTGCGACGGCCCGCTGGCAATGGGGATGCGTCGTCTTAGCATTATCGATTTGGCCGACGGACAACAACCGATCTTCGATGAATCGGGCCGTTACGGAGTGGTTTTTAACGGTGAAATCTACAACTACCGTGAACTGCGCACAGAACTGATTTCGCGGGGCCACCAGTTTCGCACCAACAGCGACACCGAAGTGATCGTGCACCTGTTTGAAGAACAGGGTGCCGCTTGCGTCGATCATCTGCGAGGCATGTTTGCATTTGCCGTCTGGGACAAGGTCGAAAGAACGTTGTTCATCGCGCGTGATCGGATGGGCATCAAGCCTTTGTACTTCACACGCCGCAACAATTCGTTTGTGTTTGGCAGCGAGATCAAATCGCTGTTGAAACATCCCGATGTGACGGCGTCACTGGATCATCAAGCACTGGCTGCTTACCTGTCGCTGAAATATGTGCCGGCCCCACGAACGATGTTTGCTGGAATCGAATCGCTACCACCAGCGCATTGCATGACGATATCGGGCGACCAAGTTTCGATTCGTCGCTACTGGGATGTTTCCTACGAAGAATCGGAAACCAACAAGACCGAACAAGAGTACGCCGACGAATTGGACGCGCACTTGCGAGAATCCATTGGGCTTCGGTTGCGTGCTGACGTGCCGTTCGGCGCTTTCCTCAGTGGCGGAATCGACTCCAGCATCATCGTGGCATACATGTCACAGCTATTGAATGATCCCGTCAAAACTTTCTCTGTTGGATTCGCCGGCGGCGAAGAAGCAGACGAATTACCATATGCTGAAAAGGTCGCCAAGCATTTCGGGTGCGAACACCACACACTGGTTATCAATGGATCAGATTTCGTCGAACATGCCGAATCAGTCCTTTGGCATTTGGACCAACCGATTGCCGATCAAGCCACCGCCGCAACGCACATGGTCGCAAAGCTAGCCCGGCAACACGTCAAAATGGTGCTCACTGGCGAAGGCGGCGACGAACTGTTTGCCGGTTATGCTCGCTATGTTGGCAATCAATACGAAAGACTTTTCCGCCCGCTGCCTGCGTTTGCAGGTCGAATGATCCGCGCCGGCGCCGACTACTTGCCCGGAATGCGCAGAGGCAAAATTGCTCTCGGTGCGTTGACTCAGCGCGATGAAGCCACGCGGCTTTCCAATTGGTTCCCGATGTTCAGCGACGATGCCAAAGAAGCCTTGATGTCAGCGCAGCTTCGCGAATTCGATCAACCCACCGCAAGACTATTCGCCCAACACCTGCAGCGCTGCGACGCGACTGAACCGCTCAACCGAATGCTACACGCGGACTGTAACCTTTGGCTGCCCGACTATTTGCTTTTGCGCGGCGACAAGTTGACGATGGCAAATTCATTAGAAGCTCGCGTACCATTGCTGGATCACGAATTGGTCAAGTTCGCTGCGGCATTGCCAACGAACATGAAACTGCGTGGCAAGACGCGAAAATACTTGTTAAAGAAAGTTGCCGCTCGGTACTTGCCCGACGAAATCATCAACCGTCGCAAGCAAGGATTCCCGATCCCCATTGACGTTTGGATGCGAAACGAAGCGAAGCCGATGGTCCATGACCTATTGGCTAGCGACTCCATCGCAAGACGCGGATTGTTCAAACCACAAGCTGTCGAAAAGTTGCTTCGTCGACATCAAAACGGTTCGCACGACTACGCAACCGAGTTGTGGGGGTTGATGTCAGTAGAAATGTGGATGCGACGTTTCGTAGACGGAAATGCCGATGGAAATTCCCACTCACTCGAAACCGCAATAACGGACTCTTCCCGCGTACTGTCGTCGTAGTCGCCGGATCAAGCGAACGCCGGATTATCGGCACAACCGGCACAATCCAACGCAACCTAAAAGTACAATCGTTCGCGCCATTCTGGTAGCAACGAATGCAGCCCAATTTGACGCGCCAAAGGCTCGACATTTTTGCATGTCCAACTAGTTTAAAAATGGTCAATCAGGCCTAATTAATACCCTAATTGAAACTTGGGCAACGTATAACAAAGTCGAGGCGAAACCATCCCTGTGTTTCAATCCCATCTACATTCACTCACCACCATGCCAGATCTTCCTCTTCGGTTTACGCATGACGCGCCATTGGCCGACTGGCTTGGTAACGCCGTTGAATCGGATATCGAATCCGCAAAACTGTCTAAACTCTTCCGCGCTTTCTACCAAGTGCGTCCCTTCCTTCCTATCTTTGTTCGCCAAAAGCTTCAGAGTGCGCGAAACCGCAATCAATCTTTACCAGCGGATTGGTTCTATCCCACACGACTGATCGACGCGTTGGAGTCGTTGGCTGTTTCGATGCCGTCGATTTGGCCGAACCAAGCCGACTACGCTTTTGTTCTGACGCATGATGTCGAAACCGCCGACGGCATGAAACTGATTCCCAAGATCGCCGAGATCGAAGAGCAGTTGGGGTTTCGATCCGTTTGGAACCTGGTGCCATACAAATATGAAATCGACCATGGCTTCGTTCGCGAACTTCGTGATCGCGGTCATGAAATTGGCATTCACGGCTACAACCATGATGGTCGGTTGTTTTGGTCCAAAAGTGTTTTTGACAAACGTCTAGAACTGATCAACCAAGCAATCAGTGATTACGAAGCGGACGGCTTTCGTACGCCCATGGTGCATCGCAATCTGAACTGGATGCAAGGTTTGAATGTACTTTACGATGCGTCAGTGTTTGATGTCGATCCGCTGCAAGCGATGCCAGGCGGAGTGCAAACGGTTTGGCCGTTTATCTGTGGGAAATTTGTAGAGCTTCCCTATACGCTTCCACAAGACCACACAATCCTGATCACGCTTGGCGAAACCACAGATCGAATTTGGCGCGAAAAGCTGGCGTGGATTCGTAGCGTCCACGGGATGGCGCTGATGCTGACGCATCCCGACTACTTGGATACGCCAGCAAGTCAAAACATCTATCGAAGCTTTCTAGAGCACGTCCGAGAAACGGGGGGCTACGCAGCCTTTCTGCCGCGTGAGATCGCAAAGTGGACACGAGAACAACTGGGCGAAGCGTAGTTCATCGGCGATCAAATCGGTGGAGGTTACCCCGCAGGCTGGCGAAAGAAAAACCGTGTTTTGGTTCCTTCGAACCAGCAACGTGTTCAGTGAGTGCGATGGCACGTGTTATGTTTGTGAAAATCAAAAGGTGCAACAAAGACGACGGGGCGTATCACAAACAAACTCATTAGCCTTACACCATGACCATCGAACTTAGCATCCGCTCAGAAGAACAGATTCATCCATCACAACCCTGTGATTTATCGCAGACAAAGCCCCAAAATGGTTTCCCATCGCGAGCCGTTTTGCCCCTCGTTTCCGCTTGTTTGCTGATCACGTTCTCTTGTGGAATCGGGCAATCGTCGTACGCGCGTGACTTCGTTGTTGCATGCACCGAAACGGCCTCGGACGAAAACGAAGGCACAGTAGAATCACCCCTTCGAACGATCGGAGCGGCGATCAGAGCGGCGGAACCCGGGGATGTCGTTTCCGTTTTGGCCGGAGACTATCGTTCAGAAGAAAATGGATTTGGCGTTGGAGTGATTCCAGTAACCAATTCCGGGGCTTTCAAAAATCCCATTCGCATAAAAGCGGCGGCAAACAACGATGTGATTGTCGGTAAGTTCCTACTTTCAAATTGTCACGACATCGTCATCGAAGGCTTTCAAGTGCGTGGCTTGGATTTTTCGACGATTGAGGGTTGGCAACCGATGCCCAACATCGTCAGAAACCCAAATGCGAATTTGCCACGCCCTGATTTCACGCAACCGTTTGAAACTCGCGAAACACAGATACGCGAAGAATTCGCAACCTATTTTTCACTTGTCGAGCAGCTTGATTTCACAACCGGGATCGATCTTGAAAACTGCCAGCGAGTCAACGTATTTGGAAATGACATTCGCGGCTACTTTGGCGGTGTACAGTGTCGTGGTTGCAGCCAAATTAAAATTCACTTCAACGTCATTCGAGATTGCACCAACGGAATCTTCACGTTTTACGCCAGTGATGGAACGACGCCAGGAGTGATCGGTGCTTCGATACGATACAACGACATTCAGCAAAGCTTGGACAATGGAATCGACATCCGCGCGGGGTCGGAGGCAGTCCAGATCGATGACAATTATGTTGCCTTCAGTGGACGTTCGCACATCTCGTTGCAAGGTGCAGCGACTCGTTGCAAAGTACAGTACAACGCAGCGCTTCGCGGTGGTTTCTACTCCGAGACAATGGAGTTTCCAGGTAGCTCTGGCATAAGCCTAAACGATGCAGGCCCCTCCAATACCGTGCTGCGAAACTACGTAGCATTGCAGCAGGATTTAACTGGCATCGATGGCAACGGCATCATCATCGATTTTCTTCGCGAAGATGCTCAAGCTGTAGTGGATGACAACATCTCATTTTGCAATGCAGGCGCCGGCTTGAATCTGACTGCCAGTCCTGGAAATCTTATTCGTGGAAACATTTTTGCATTCAACGGTCATCGTTCGACCGAGTTTCGGCGTGGAGCGGGGATTAAGATTTCCCGGGACCAAGACATCGACAACACGATTGTGAACAATCTCCTGATCTTAAACCGAGCCGCTGGCATACTTTCCTCGGGAACGATCAGTGCACAAGAAAACGTCGACCGAAATCTCTACTTGACCACTGGCGAGCCACTGATCTGGGACGGCTTTGACATCGGTGATCGCGAATACCGGACGCTAATGGAAGTGCAAGCCGTCACGGGCTGGGAACGTCGCGGAGCCGCTTTGGTTTGGTAGCCCAAATGCCCATCTTTCTCTGAGAAGGGGTAAGAGCGTTCAGGCGGACAAAAATTAATCGTTAAAGTCCAAAAAAACGCGTCAAATTCGCATCCACGGCGAACCCAAAGGCCTTCAAAGAGGGTCTTCGGGATAGGAGAATTAATGGACCTTGCGACAGTCGGATCACTCAAGTAAATTCCGACTCTTGCTGGGAGCAATTACGCTGTAATTCTCCGCTACAAATCCCCTGTAGCTCAGTTGGTAGAGCAGGTGGCTGTTAACCACCTTGTCAGAGGTTCGAGTCCTCTCGGGGGAGC